>JAUIEX010000002.1 GCA_030429725.1 Alphaproteobacteria bacterium | reverse complement strand
AAAAGAAGATTCTGGACAAGCGCAGCTTGAAATCTGAGCGTAGCGAAGCGTGATACCACGGGCCTTGGCCCGTGGAGATTCACCTTATTTTTTCTTAGCTTTTCCGGTGAGTTTGGCGATGCGAGTATGGTTCTTCTGGCGAACCGTACGATTATGAATTGATGATTCAATCATCTTGCGGAACGGCTCCGCTTTTTTGGGCAAAATAGCATGGCTGATATTGGCCGCGCAGCTCAGCCGTTCGACAGTTTTCTTGCCGGGGCTGCGTAAATCCAGGCCATAAGCGTGTTCCAGATCGGCATAGCTGAAATTAACACCTTCAATATTGGTGTTGTAGAGCTTGGTGAAATGCATGGTGACGTTGCGGCAATCTGAAAAGGAGATGTCCGCTTCATCAATCTTGGTATCCGTCATATCCGAGCCGGTGAAAACAGTATGCTGGGCAATCACGCCTGTCATGATGACATGCGTGAGGTTGTAATTTGAGAAATCCCGACCGCTGATATTGGATTTAGTTAAATCAAGAAAGATAGCGTCGCCGGGATCTGCCGTTAAGGCGTGGCTGGTGAGGGATTTCATCATGCCGCGTATATCGTGATGGGACATATCCACCATGCGAAGATCGGAATAGCGTAAATCCACCACTTCGCCCGGACGTACTTTGGCAAGCTTTTTCTTTAAAGAATCATTATCATAGGGAATCAATCCAACCATAAGCCTTACTATAGCTATCATCGCTGGCAATAGCCACGTGGAAATGGTGGGTTATGGAGCAGATTTCTGGTAAGCTTGCCTTAATGTATTGTTTCAGTGACATAGGAAGCCGGTGAGTAATATCGTATTACCGCCTTCATCCGCAGGTTCAGCAACGTCTCAAGGTGCTGGCGGTGGGCGTTTATTGGTGCAGATTCCTGCCGGGCTTGACCTGTTAGCGCCGGGAAAAACAATTCAGGGCACAGTGGTGAGTGGCGCGGCTTCCGGAGTATCAAATGTTGTTTTGCAGCCCGGCGCGCAGACAATTCAATTGCCTTTTCAGGGGAATGTGGCGCTGCCGAATGGCGCTTCATTGCTTTTGGAGGTGCTTGAAAATACGCTTTCCAAAGCTGGGCAAAGTGGCGCTTTATTAGCGGGTAAGAGTGGGGGGGATGCCTCTTCCGGCAATCAGCAGGTAAGCGCGAGCCCACGTTTTTCCGCGCGCGTGGTGGAGGTTAATGGCAAGCCGCCGCAGGTGACGACGCCGGCCAATCCGCCCTCATCCGACACGAACGTTAAGGCGGCTTCGGTGCGGGGGAATGTGGTGGCGCAGCCATCCGGCGATGCGCCAAAATTTTCTGTGTCACAGGCGATAATTCGTGCGATCTTACCGCATAACCTTCCGGCGCAATCGGCGCAACAGCAGGCCGCTGTATCCGTAACATCTTCCGGCGCAGGAAAGGCCGAGGGTGTTGCCAGCACGCTTAATGTTTCAAACGGGCTGACGGTGACGGCTACCATTACCAAGCCGCTACCACCCGGTTTGGCGGGTGCCATTGATTTAACACGGATATTACCATCCCCCGCAGCGCCACAGCAAGCTTCTGTAATAGCGGGCGCATTACAGGAACCATCCCTTGCCAGTCAGGCCGGCGCGGATAAGGCATTGGCCGGGCTGCCAAAACCCGGAGATAATCTGTTGATTCACATTCGCGGTGTGCAGGCTTCCCTTGAGCAAGCTTCGAATGTGCAAGGGAAAATTCTCGATCAGCTATATCCCAAAAATGATGCAGCAACACAGGTGCGTGCCGCCGATCAGGGCGTGAAGCTTACGGCTGCTATTTCATCGCAGCAGAGTATTAATGGTAAGGTTATCGGCGTGGATGCTTCGGGTGCGGCATTGGTGCAAAGCCCGGTGGGGACGTTTTCTATCAAGGCAGATTCCGGATTAACCAAGGGTGCATTGGTGACATTTGAGGTGTTACGTATGGGGCCACCGGCAGGGCAGCAGGTGAATGCGGCTTCGGCCAGCCTGCCGCAGACGGTGGAGCAGGTTCAGCAGCAATTGCAGCAGGGAACATCGGCATTTCATGCGGTTTCGGCATTGCTTCAGGAAATGGATAGGCAGCAAGGAACGCGCTTGCATCAGGGAGTTTTTCCCGATGCGGGTGCGGCCAAACAGGCGGCGGCGAAGGCATTATGGTTTTTTGGGGCATTGAATGGTGGCGGTGCGGCGCATTGGCTTGGTGATGAAGCCTCATCCATTATTAAAAAAGAACAGCCTGAGCTTTTTTCACGCCTTGAGCGTAGCCTGGGGGCGCTGAGGGATGCCTATCAGCAGCCAGGTGCGCAAGGGTGGCACAGTGCTGCTGCACCTTTTTATGATGGTGAGAAGCTTATGGTTGGTTGGTTTCATAGCCGTAAGCAAAAAAATCATACTAATAAGCAGGCGAGTGAGGATGTTCGTTTTGCTGTGGATCTTGATCTGGATCAACTGGGGGCATTTCAGTTGGATGGTCTGATTCGCGGGGCGCGGGGCGGGGAGCCCATGACAAAACAACTGGAAATAGTTGTGCGTACGGAGCGGCGTTTATCCTCTGAAATTGAGCGTGACATTGCGGGTATATTTCATGATTATCAGATAATTTCCGGACTCAAAGGATCAATTATTTTTCAGGTGGAGCCACGTGGTGTGATTCCAATTCACAAATTAGAGCGGCACTTCGATAGCGATATTATTATTTAATTACAAATGCTAATATCTATATACTGATCTTTAAAATATATTGTAACAGAGCTGTTACATTTATGCGTGATTTTGTCGTTATTTTATGCTAGGGCTATAGAGGTTGCTGGAGGGCAACTTGGTATCGCGGCAGAAAAAAGGAGGAATTTTATGTCAGTTCACGCACATATTTCACAACTTGAAAAGCGGCATGCTCAACTTGAGGATGCAATTAAGGTGGCGCATGTTCATCACGCGCCGGATGATGAAGTGATAAAGATGAAGCGGAATCGTCTGAGGATTAAAGAGGAAATAATGCGTTTGCGTCGTGCGGAAACATCCTTTGGCGATAGTCAGGTTCAATCAGCTGCTTAGGTGCTGCTCTTCATAGCTTTTGAGCAGCCCTATGGGCGGCGTTTCGTTCTTGAATGAAACGGCCAAACTGCTTACATCTTATGTAGACACATATTAAGAGCAGGGGTTTTTTATGGCAGATGCAGCAACAATCTATCGCAACGAATTGAAAGCAGGTGATTTTGCGCCTGATTTTACACTTGATACGGACTCCGGTGAGGCGGTGACGCTTTCGGAACTTAAGGGGCAGCATGTGGTGCTTTATTTTTATCCGAAGGATGATACGCCCGGCTGCACCATTGAAGCGCAGCAATTTTCGGCAAAGGCGGATGCGTTTGAGATGGAAGATGCCGTGGTTATTGGCATTTCCAAGGATAATATAGCCAAGCATTGCAAATTTCGTGACAAGTATGATCTTAAGGTGCGCCTGGCTTCCGACGAAGAAGGCACGGTGTGTGAGGCTTATGACTGCTGGGTGGAAAAAAGCATGTATGGAAAAAAATACATGGGTATTGAGCGCAATACATTCCTTATTAATGCACAGGGTAAGATTGCTAGAATCTGGAAAAAAGTGAAGCCGGAAGGGCATGCTGACGAAGTGCTGGCTGCTGTAAAAGCGCTGTAATAATGCCGTCTTACTGCTTGCAAAGCGTGGATTTATGTGCTTTTAAGCAGCGGATGTTGGTTGTTTCAGTTGGGTATTTCCGGTTAGCAAAAATCGGGATATTCGAGAACCGCACCGGAATGTAGATATACTACCTGAGGAGTGGAAGCGCAGAATATGGCGATTTGCAGCAAGCGGAAATGCCCAAATGGGGCAAGCATATGACGAAGAAGCGCCACCTTATCACCGTGAATGGAATTTCGGATGATGACGTGGCGTTTTTGCTTAAGCGTGCTGCGGAGTTCCGGGCGCTGAATCGCCAGCCGGATAAAAAGCACCCAAGCCTGAAAGGCCGCACGCTGCTGAATGTGTTTTTTGAAAACTCCACCCGCACCCGCACCAGCTTTGAGCTGGCCGGGAAGCGTCTTGGGATGGATGTTATTAATATGAGCGTTGGCTCGTCCTCCATTTCCAAGGGTGAAACGCTGAAGGACACGGCAGAAACACTCAGCGCCATGCAGGCGGATGCCATGGTGGTGCGGCATGATAAGGCCGGCTCTGCGCAGTTATTTGCGGAGTTTACCGATAGCCATATCATCAATGCCGGAGACGGCGCACATCAGCACCCAAGCCAGGCGCTGCTGGATGGCTTCACCTTATTGCAGCATTATGGCACGCAGAATTTGAAGGGTAAAAAGGTGGTGATCTGCGGGGATATTTTGCACAGCCGCGTGGCGCGGTCGGTCATTCCGCTGTTTAAGCGGCTTGGGGCGGAGGTGAGCGTGGTGGCGCCCAAAACCCTTACTCCAATTGATATCAGCAACTGGAATGTGCCACACAGCACCACTATGGATGAGGGCTTAAAAGATGTGGATGTGATTTATCTGCTGCGCCTGCAGCGTGAGCGCATGGCGGGCTGTTTCATCCCGTCTCTGGATGAGTATTTTTCGCTCTATTGCTTAACGCCGCGCCGCCTGAAGCTGGCGAAGGATGATGCGGTGGTGATGCATCCGGGGCCGATTAATCGCGGGGTGGAGATTGACACTTACCTTGCGGATAACCGCGAAATTTGCCGTATTTTAGAGCAGGTGGAAGCAGGCGTTGCCATCCGGCAGGCGATCTTAGAATGGGTTTTAGGAAGTTAGGAATTTGATATGGCAGATTGGCATTTACCACAGAAGCACAAAGGCAAAACGGCATTTATCAATGCGCGGTTGTTTGATGCGGAATCCGGATTGGACGAAAAAGGTGCTTTGCTGGTGGAAGATGGGCTGATTGCGGATTTTAGTGCCGGGCTGTTTAAGGACGGCGTGCCGGAAGGCGTTGAGGTGATTGATTGTGGCGGGCATCTGTTAACACCGGGGCTGATTGATATTCAGGTGCATTTCCGGGAGCCGGGGCAGGAACATAAAGAAACGCTGGAAACGGGCAGCAAGGCCGCGGTGGCCGGGGGTGTGACAACGGTGGTGTGCCAGCCAAACACGCGGCCGGTGCTGGATAGTAAAGAAACGCTGAGCTGGCTGAAACAACGCGCGGCTGAAACGGCCTATAACCATATTCGCGTTTATGCCGCCATTTCCAAGGATATGAAAGGGCATGAGCTGACCGAGATGGCCACGCTGAAAGAGAGCGGCATTGTGGTGGGCTTCACGGATGATGGGCTGCCGGTGATGAACAGCCTGCTGATGCGCCGCGCAATGGAATATGCCAGCCAGCTTGGACTTGTGGTGGCACAACATGCAGAAGATATTGTGCTTTCCAATGGTGGCTGCATGAATGAAGGGGCGGTTTCAGCCGATCTGGGCGTGCGCGGTATATGCAATGCCACGGAATCCATCATTGTGGCGCGGGATATTGAACTGCTGCGCCTGACCGGCGGGCATTATCACTTGCTGCATGCTTCAACGAAAGAGGCGGTGGAGCTGATTCGCCGCGCGAAAGCGGAAGGGCTGAATGCAACGGCAGAAGCCTGCCCGCATCACTTTTTGCTGACGGATGAGGCGGTGCGGGAGCATCAGAGCAATGCCAAAATGAACCCACCGCTGCGGCGGGAGGAAGACCGCTTAGCCATTATTGAAGGCTTAAAGGACGGCACAATTGATGCCATCTCCACCGACCATGCGCCGCATGACCCGGAAAGCAAACGCGTGCCGCTGGAAGATGCGGCTTTTGGCATTATCGGCGTGGAAACCATGCTGCCGCTTTCCTTGTTATTGGTGGCGCGTGGTGAGCTTTCTTTGCGCGATGTGATCGGCAAAATGACTTACCGCGCTGCTGATATTATTAAAGAACCTGCCGGGCGTTTAAAGAAAGGCTTGCGCGCGGATCTGGCGGTGATTGATGTGGATGCCACATGGACGATTGAGCCTGAAAAGCTTAATAGCAAATCTAAGAACACACCTTTTGGCGGTTGGGATGTGAAGGGCCGAGCAGTTAAGACTGTGGTTGGCGGCAGCGTGGTTTACTTGCTTTAAGTAATGTGTGCGGGTGGCAGTTGATATGACCCCCACCTGAATTTTATGCTAATGCTCAAAATTCAGACTCCCCCGTAAAGGGGGAGTTACAGGTTATTTCTTATTTGTACCAAACGGGTTGAAGATATTCATGGTTTGCTCCAGCATCTCCATGTTTTTGCGCCCCATTTCTTCAAATTGTTTCAGCGGTGAAAATTCCGTCATATTGCCCATCATGCCTTTAACCTGATCTTGATTTTCAACAAAATGCTGCATCATCTGCTCCAGATAGGGGGGCAACACGGCGCTGACGTTATGGCCATAAAAACTGATAACCTGCCGCAGGAAATTTACGGGTAAAAGGTTGTAACCTTTGGATTCCTGTTCAAAAATGATCTGGGTAAGAATTTGTCGCGTTAAATCTTCGCCTGTTTTGGCATCCTGAACCACAAAGGTGATATCACGCTTAACCAGTTCGGCCAGATCATCCAGCGTCACATAGGCGCTACGATCCGTATCATACAGCCGGCGGTTGGCGTATTTCTTAATGATGATTTCCTGCGTTGCCTGTTCCGTCATATTTCCCCCAATTATGTTCGTTTCTATGTTGCCAGCTACATTGCATGCAGCATAGTTAGTATGGAAAGCAGCATACCTAACACCGGCAATGCTCCCCACCATGCATTTGCACGGAACCATGCCATGCATGCGCGCGGGTCCGCAATGTTTAATCTATAGAGTTTCCTCAAACTCAGTGCTAGCAGGAAACAGCATAGAAGTAAAAATGGCCAGAAGTAACGCAGATAGGGCCATAAAATGCTAAAGCTTATTTCCCCGCTCAATGTTTGCCCGCTGATGGTTTCAATCAGTGCGAGTTGAAGCAGCAGAACATAACTTACTATCCAGAAGGTAACCCAGCTTTTGGCTTTCGTGCCAACGCTGCGCGCGGTGGAATTCAGTCCAAGTTTGGCATCATCTTCCACATCCTGCAGGGCGTAGATGGTATCGTAAGCAAGTGTCCAGAGCATGCACCCGGCATAAAGCAGCCACATGGCGGTAGTAGGTTTTTCTGCAATAGCTAGCCAACCAACAATAGCGCCGGCATTGAACGTAAGGCCAAGAAATAGCTGTGGGTAAGGGAAGAAGCGCTTTGTTAGCGGGTATATCACCACCGGGATGCAAAAGAGCAGGGCGGCGATGATGGCAGGCATCGGCAGTTGGGTGAGGACAATTAACCCTATGAGCAGGCAACTGGTAAGCACCAATAAAGCTGTTTTTAGGGTGAGTTCGCCGTTGGCCAGTGGGCGATCTTTCGTGCGGGCTACTTTGGCATCAATTTTACGATCAAAGATGTCGTTAATGATGCAGCCCGCCGCACGCATAACAATGGAGCCGATGAAGAAAAGGAGGAGGAGTATACCATATTCGTCAAATTTTGTGCCGCCGCGGAAGGAAGCCATAGTGATGGCAATGGCGCATGGCCAGAATAACAGCCAATAGCCGGACGGTTGATGCAGGCGCATCAATCTTGTGGCTTGGTGTTTTTCCGCGTATTGCTTGAACATGATCCGATTATTTGTGGAAACCCCTTTGGTGGCAAGTGTAGCATGCGAGTTGAGTGAAAATCAAACGCATTACCTGCGCAATGTGATGCGTGTGAAACCGCAGGATCATCTGTTGCTTTTTAACGGGCGTGATGGTGAGTGGCATGCAGAGATTCTTGAGATAAAGAAAAAATATATTGATCTTAGGGTAACCCGGAAGATGCGTGAGCAGGATGTGGTGCCGGATGTCTGGCTCTGCTTTGCGCCGGTGAAGAATGTTCGGCTGGATTTTATTGTGCAGAAGGCAACGGAGCTTGGCGTGGCTGTGCTTCAGCCTGTGATGACGGAGCGTACGGTGGTGCGTCATATTCGGGTAGATAAAATGCATCTGAACGCAATTGAAGCCGCCGAGCAATGCGAAAGGCTGGATGTTCCGGAATGCCGTGAGCCGCTCAGTTTACAGCAGGTTCTGGCAAATTGGGATGAAAGCAGGGCACTGATTCACTGCGATGAAACGGGGCAAGGCGAAATGATTCTGTCTGCTTTGGAGTTGTCCGGCAATCGTAAAGCAGCCATTCTTATTGGCCCGGAGGGGGGATTTTCACCGCAGGAAATTGCAGATATTCAACAATGCAAACAGGCAGTGCCCGTATCTTTAGGCGGCAGGATTTTAAGAGCGGACACGGCAGCTCTGGCAGCGCTTTCCTGTTGGCAGGCAGCGTGTGGAGACTGGTACAAACCCCCGCAATTTGCTAGAGAGCTTTGATGACACTGAATGCAGACCCTATTACAGTGGATGCCAGCCCGGCGAATCCGATGGTGGCCGTGCCACCAAAAGTAACGGAGATTTTATTCTCACTCCTTAAAAACCAGTCGGAGGCAATTGAGGGTTGGTTTATCAGCCAGTATGAAAATACGAAACCCTTCCTTTATGGGTCCGTTGATATTCGCCATTCCGGGTGGAAGATGACACCCGTGGATACAAATCTGTTTCCGGCCGGGTTTAATTTGCTCTCTGAACCTCAGCGTGAAGCGGCGATTAGGGAAATTAAAACCTATCTAACCAACACCGTTCCTGCGGCCAGATCCGTTTTGATTATTGGAGAAGACCATACGCGCAATCGCTATTATCTGGATAATCTGCATGCACTTTCAGTGTTATTTGAGAGTGCCGGATATGCGGTTACAATCGGGATGTTGGGATTGCTGGAAAATCAATCACTGGAAACGGCCAGTTTCGGGCTGATGGATGTTGCCGCCTTGCAGCGTGTGGGGGATGTGGTGCAGGCCGGTGAAGGGCGCCAACCTGATGTTATTATTGTGAATAATGATTTTTCTTCCGGTGCGCCGGAGGAGCTTTGTGGCTTGACGCAGGCAGTATTGCCGCCGCCGGGAATGGGCTGGTATCGCCGTCGGAAAAGCAGGCATTTTAGCAGTTATGCTGAGGTGTCAGGTAAATTTGCCGCGCAATTTAAGATTGATCCATGGCTGCTTTCCGCACGGTTTGAGCGCTGCGGAGCGGTGGATTTTAAAACGCGTGATGGGCTGGAAGATGTGGCGCAGAGGGTGGATCGTGTGCTGGCGGCTATTCAGCAGAAATATGATGAATATGCCATTGATGAGACGCCGTATGTTTTTATCAAAGCTGATAGCGGAACCTATGGCATGGGGATAATGACGGTTCGCTCCGGTGCGGAATTATTAGAGATTAATAAGAAGTCACGGCACAAAATGAATGCCATTAAGGAAGGCGTGAAGAACACGGAGGTGATGATTCAGGAAGGCGTGCCAACCATTGATCACGTGAACGGTAACCCTGCCGAGCCTCTGGTTTACCTGATTGGTGGGAATCCTGTTGGCTGCACGTACCGTGTTAATGAAGCGCGGGATGTGTATGGTAATTTGAATGCCGCCGGGATGACGTTTCGGCACGGTAATGCGCATGAAGAAAGCGGGCGGCCAAGCCTTTGTCCGGTGCAGGGGCTGGTGGGGCGGCTGGCGCTGCTTGCAGCCACGCGTGAATGTTATGAGATAAATTGGGATATTTAGCGCTAATATATCAGCCGGTTAAAGCATATCTTTTGGGTCAAAGGTGAACTCATTTTCCTTCCATTGTTGGTATTTTTCAGTGGGTAAGAAATCATAAGGAGCGCACTCATAGACCGCTCTCAGTGCCGCATCGGCGGAGGCGCGAAAGAAGCTATCGCGCTGGTAGCGTCCACGATCCTGAATTTCTGCGTTAATCACTTGTGCATTGCGATTGAGAGAAAAATGTACTGTGACCACCATTTCCGCCGCATCCTTTGCGCCCGGAAGAACCCGCCAACATTCACGCATATGCTGCCGGAACGCGTCTATCTCGCTGACGGAGAGTGGTTTTGACGGGTCATAATCATTGGCCGAAGATTGCGCTTTGGGTTGGCTGGTTTCTTCGCGCAATGCCTCCAGATTCTTTAGAACGGAGCCGAAATCCTGTTTCGGAGGGTCTTTCTTCTTCACAATTTCCGGCGGTTTCTCCTTTGGCTTCTCAGCGGGTTTTTCTTGTATTTTGGGCTTTGCTTTTGGCTTGGCCGGAGGCGCGGCCAGCTTTGGAGCTTTGGGTTTTTCCTTTGGCTTGGCGGGCGGAGCCGGCGGTTTTGGTTTAGGTGGCTCTGGTTTTTCTTTTGGTTTTTCAGGTGCTTTTACAGGTTTTTGAGGCTGAGGAGGAAGGTTGGTTTTCTCTGCAATGGGAAGCATTTCCAGCATTATAACGGGCGGTGTTGCTGGCAATTTTGGAGAAAGAAAATGAAAGAATGCATCGCCAATCAGCTATAGAAATAACAGGACATGCATTGCAAGTGAGCCGGTGATGCCAGGAAATTTGCGAGCAAAATCAATTGCTTTTGACTTTATTGAGGCAAGCATCCTCCAAGCTGCCGACTTCTCAGGGCGTATCGATTTTGAGTGATGAAATTGCTTGCGAACGATCCGCACGGTCATGAGAGCCTGCCTATCCTGCCGGCTCTGAAACTAAACCAATGCGTGTATATCCCGTTTGCGTCAGAATGCCCATCAGTTTGATAATATCTCCATAATTCAGTTTAGCGTCTCCGCGAATGAACAGGCGTGTATCACGTTTCCGGTCGGTTACTGCATCCAATTTGGCGCCCAGCTCTTCCAGTTTGATGGGTGTTTCCTGTAAGAAAATTGCACCATCCTTTTTTAAGCTAATCACCAGAGGTTCATCATTCCCGGCCAGCGCCGGCGCATCGGCCTCGGGTAAATCCACTTTAATGCCAACGGTCATCATTGGCGCGGCAACCATGAAGATAATCAACAAAACCAGCATAACATCCACGAAGGGTGTCACGTTAATTTCGCTCATCATATAGCGCCGCGAGCGCTGCCTTCGCCCCGGCTTGTGGCGTGTCATCCGGCCGCCAACGCCGCTGTGAAGGGAAGCACCCATCAGCGATCCATCATGCGTGAAAGTTCAGCAATAAATTCATCGGTGAAGGCATCCACACGCTCACTCACATCCGCTGATTTATTGCTGAATTTGTTATAGAAAATCACCGCAGGAATGGCGGCAAACAAGCCAATGGCTGTGGCAAAGAGTGCCTCGGCGATGCCGGGGGCAACAACGGCAAGGGTGGCATTTTGTGTGGCGGCAATAGCGGTAAAGCTGTTCATAATGCCCCATACCGTGCCAAACAGCCCAATAAATGGCGAGACGGAGCCGGTGGTTGCCAGAAATGACAGGTGCTTTTCAAGCTGACGAATTTCACGGTTTCTTGATAACTCCATGCCGCTATAAAGGCGTTCTTTTAAGGCATCTTTCACATCACGTGAGCGAGAAAGAATGGCGTTTAAGCCTTTGACTTTGTGGGATTCCAGCGAGAATTGGGTATTGCTAATATCTTCTAATGTCGTTCGCCGCCATTCATACATTCCTGCAACAAAGGCGCGGGAAATGGGGTCTTTGGCGGTATGTTTCCACTTGTCGTAAAATTCGTCAAGTTTGAGATTTGCCCAGAAGTTATTTTCAAACTGATCCATTTTGCGCCGAAGGCGCGCATGCAGCAAATGTTTTTCGATAATGATGGCCCAGCTCCAAATGCTGGCAAGAATCAATAGCATAATGACGGTTTTCACCACAAGGTCGGCCTCCAGAAACAGGCCAAACATGGTGATATCCATGCTGCTTGCCTGCTCCAGCACCTTTGTGTGTGGCAGTGCTTGCGTGGTGGCGGAGGCAACATCCGGTGCGGGTAAAGCCAGGCGATTACTCATGATGATTCCTATTAAAAAAATTACTTTTAAGGATATAGTAAACTGTACGCCCAGCGTCCATTAGCTTCTTTTGTATAGCGACAGCGTTGATGCAGACGGTAGTCCAGCTGATGCCAGAATTCAATCCAATCGGGTTGCACACACCACCCTCCCCAATGTGGCGGGCGTGGAACGTCCTTTCCCTCATAAAGCGCTTCAAAATGCTCAATTCGCTTCTCCAATGCGGCATAGGCAGTCAGCGGTTGAGATTGCATGCTTGCCCATGCGCCAATCTGGCTTGGGCGCTGACGTTGTGCAAAGTAGGCATCTGATTTCAATGAAGAAATTTTTCCCGCACGGCCATGAATGCGAACCTGGTAATTCAGTTCCCGCCAGTAAAAATTCAGTTCAGCAACCGGATTACTTTGAAGCTGCTGACTTTTCTGGCTTTCATAGTTTGTAAAAAAAACAAACCCCTCCGGGCTGACATCTTTTAATAAGACCACGCGCACCATCGGCGTGCCGCTGGGGGATGCGGTGGCAAGGGTCATGGCATTGGGATCTTTTCTAATGGCTTGTTTTGCTTCATCAAACCATGTGTTGAATGTTTCCAGCGGGCAGTTGTCAGAAGTGGGGAAGTGGCTCATGTCGGAAAATTAGCATGAACCATTTTCTGATGCTATCCCCTTGCGTTGGATAAAATGTGCGGTATAACTCAGCTATGAGAGAATCTATGGAGCAAGCAAAAGAGCGGTTGCGGCGGGCACTGTCGCGGCTTGAGCATGTGGTGGATGTTGCGTTGAGCGCCGAAGCGGATGGAACTGATCTGGCAACGCTTGAAGCGCTGAAAACCACGCAGGATGAATTGTCGGAAACGGCAAAGCGTGTTGAGCATCTGGAGAAGGAAAATACCCGGCTGCGGGAGGAAATTTCTCGTGCGGAATCAAATTATGTCCGTTTGGCGCAGCGCCGGGATGAGGTGCGCACTAAACTATCTGCGGTGATTTCGCAGGTGGAGCATATGGCAAATAACGGGAATGTGCGGCAGCAGGAGTTAATCTGATGGCAATTGTTAATATTCAGATTGGTAAGCGCGATTTTCAGCTGGCATGTGATGAGGGGCAGGAAGGGCATCTTCAGGCGCTGGCCAAGCAGGTATCGGCGCGCGTGCAGCAGCTTTCAGAGTCAGTGCAAACATCAAATGATACACTTCTGTTGGTGATGTCTGCATTGATGATGCAGGATGAATTAAATGAAGGTGGCACTTCTTCGCAGCCTAATCCTGCTGCTGTTCAGGAAGAGGCGGATGCGATCGTTGTAGAGGCGCTTAATACCATTTCCGAATATGTGGAAGCGGTGGCCGAAAAGGTTGAGAAGAAAGCGGCTTAATTTTTTTTTGGAATTTTCCAAGCTGCCACGTTGCATGAGCCTTATTGCTTGCTGCTAGGCAGGTAGCGGATCATCATCAGGCCGGGCAGGGCAATGATGGTGGAGATAAGGAAAAATCCTTCCCATCCAGACTGCTCCGCGACAAAGCCAGACGAGGCCGAAAGCCACGTGCGTCCGGTGGCGGCCAGTGCGCTGAATAGCGCATATTGCGTGGCGGTGAAGCGCACATTACACAGGCTGCTTAAATAGGCCACGATCACCACATTACCCATCCAGCCGGTGAGGTTTTCCACGGTGATGGTGAGTGCCAGCATACCGTGATGTAAGCCTATCCAGGCTTGGGCGATGAAGACGAGGTTGGAGAGCATCATCAATATGCCGGAGATCAGCAGAGAACGCATCATGCCATAGCGATGGACGATGATGCCGCCAAGGAATGCCCCTACCAGCCCTGCAATGAAGCCGTAGCCCTTAACAATGAGGCCATATTCCTGTTTGGTAAAGCCCAGGTCGATGACGAAGGGGGCGGTCATCACTCCGGCATAGGCATCGCCCAGCTTATAAAGGACTATGAAAATGAGGGTGATGAGCCAACCGCTGCGCTGCATAAATTCTTGGAAGGGATCGATGATGGCGGTACGCATCCACTCGCCAACATGTTTGGCACGGGCAGGGTTGATGCGCGCGGGTTCACCCGCCCATAGACTTGCCGCCATGCCGATGAATACGAGGCAGCCCATAATAGCATAGGTGAGGAACCATCCAATCTCCTCCGCGATGAAAAGTGCGCCCGCACCGGAAATGAGTGCGCCGATGCTCCAGCCATACACCGCCATAGAGGCCCCCGCGCCCTGTTCTTCTGCCTCCAGCAACTCAATACGATAGGCATCAATGACAATATCCTGCGTGGCAGAGAAGATGGCCACTGCCAGTGCAGCGCCCGCCATCATCAACAGGTTGTTGTGTGGGTCGCAGATACCAAGTGCAATGATGCTAACGGCCAGCCCGATTTGCATTAAGAACAGCCAGCTACGGCGGCGGCCAAGGAGTTTTTCCAGCAGAGGAATGGGCAGTTGATCGACCAGCGGAGCCCATAGGAACTTGAGGGCGTAAGGCGAGCCAACCAGCGCGAACAAACCGATATTCTGAAGACTGATGCCTTCCTCGCGCATCCACACGGCAAGGGTGGAGGTAATAAGCGCCTTTGGCAGGCCGCTGGCAAGCCCAAGCAGGCCGATGCCGATGAGTTTCGGTGTGAGGTAGATTCTGAGCGATGAGGCGATGGTGCGATGCATCGCGGCACTATACAGAGCGTATTGGTATCTTGCCACTGCTTTAATATTAATTAATTATTAACATATTTTTGCTAGTCTGATTTTAGAGAGAGTATTGATATTCAGTAATTTTATGGCGGATAAAACATTGGAAGAAGAATTGAATGCAATTATGGCAGAATTTAGAACTGCCATAGAGGGTGGTCGGTATACCGTTCAGGAATCTTTCAACCATGTTATTGAAAAAACAAAAGAGGTTTTAAAAGAGTATAGCGATGATATTAAAAATGGCTCGGCTTCACTGATACTGGCTTCCTCCCTGTCGCATGATAAAAAAGATTATGTGGAAACATCCTGCCGCTTTGCGATGCTGATTGCGCTGAAAGCGGAAGGTTTGGATGTGTCGCACGGTGTTGAGTATCGTGCGGATCAGATTGAGCAGATTCGTGATAAATCCGGTGATATGTTGACCGAGCTTTATCCTAATATTGGGAAGAAAAAGGCCGATGATGATTATGTGCCGCGGCCTACGCCGGAGGCGCTGATGGTGATTTTATGTGATAAAATGGGGATTCCGGTGGTGGCGCTGGATGTGGCGCAGCAGGATTCCTACCGGGAAAATGTGAAGGATGACGGCATGGCGCAGCGTGATGTGGGCATGGGCGGTGTGATGCTGGGCTTTGCTGAAGAATCCGAAAAAGGGCAGGTGCTTTTATGCAGTGTTGGTGGCAGGCATTTTTATAAAACGATGCGCACCAGCCTTGAAGGGGCGGACATGCTGGAAGATTTAGAGAAGCATGCGGCGAATAGTGATTTGCTGTTTGTTAATAAATGGCTTTTTGAGAAGCCAATTACGCATGAAGATACTGTAAATAACTGTACGGTTATAGCTATGTTTAATGAAAGCGAGCATGAAAATCTAGTGCTGGCGGCGGAGGAGGTGATTGCGGCGTATGATCCGGCGATGAAGCTTCAACATGAAATTTTTGACAAGAACATGGGTAAGGGTGAGCCGATGGCAGAGTTCATGCGTACAATCAACACATGGGAGCATGGAAGTGTGTTCCTAAATGCAGAAAGTGGCACATCTGAGATAAAAAGCGAGTTGCAAGCCTATGTGGATGGCATGGTTGCACTTGGCAGAGCCTATCTGGCGAAAGAGGGCGCCGCTATGGAGCGCAATGTGGGCGCGGAGAAAGGCACGGGACGATATTAGGCGCTAGCTAACAATGTCTAGCGTGTCTCAGCCTTTTTCTTGGCATCTTTTTTATTGGATTTACGGGCGGATTTTTCATCCAGCCCGCTGATGCCCATGCGGCGTTCCAGCTCTTTCATGACATCATCCGGTGAAATTTCTCGTGCCGCCCACAGAACGGAGAGGTGAAAGAGCAGGTCAGCGCTTTCATTGATGACATTTTCTTTTTCTTCATTAAGGCCGGCAATGACGGTTTCAAAAGATTCTTCACCCACTTTTTCAGCAATTTTATTGATGCCTTTTTTGAAAAGCTTGGCCACATACGAGGTTTCCGGGTTGCCGTCCCGGCGGGACTGGATAACCTCTTGGAGGGTGTTGAGCGTGTTATTTGCCATGCTATGGGTTTAGCCTGCCGGGGGTTTCTGCGCAATGCCAATTAACGAAATGCCAAACGGCAGGCGCAGGCGGCCAATGAGGTGTTTTTCAATGGAAAAAAGCTGCAACAAAATGCGATTAAGGCAGGAGTTGATGGCTGAATTGCCAATGCGTTTTTTCTTTAGTGGGGTCAGGTGCTGGAGTATGCGAATGGTTGCAACGGCAGGAAAAAGTATGACATTATAATAGCTTAAATAGGAAATTTTAAGTGAAGAGTCAGTAATTTTTTGGCGCAGTTTTTTATAAGTATAGCGGCGAAAATGATGATTCATCACATCATGCTTTGACCATAAAAAAGGGTGAGCCGGCACGGTGAAGCACAATATGCCGCCGGGTTTAAGGTGCTTTGCCAGTGTGGCTAATGTTCCTGCATCATCTTTGATATGTTCCAGCACATCAAAGGCGCAGATAATATCAAATTGCTTATCTGGAAATGGAAAATTATTCGGTAAAGTAGCGGATTTTACTTCTTTGGGGATGGTGGATTTGCTGCTGATGGCAATCGCTTTTGGGTGCTTGTCCGTGCCATAAACAGACCCAAACTCTGAGAGTAGTTCAAAGCTGCCACCGGAGCCGCAGCCAATTTCCAGAATAGTCAGGTTGTTGGCCTTGCCAACATGGCGACGAAGAAGGTGGCGCACAATGCGGCGACGGCTTTCATACCACCAATGGGTTGCCTGAATGGAGGCTATACGATCATATTCGCCTTGTCGCATCAGATTATGCGTACTGGAATATTGGCGTGATGCATAGCAGCTTTTGCATCGGAAATGGTGTGTTCGCCATAATGAAAGATGGATGCGGCCAGCACGGCGCTGGCGTGACCATCGCGGATGCCTTCTACAAGGTGTTTCAAAGTGCCAACACCACCGGAGGCAATCACGGGGATGGTGACGGCATCGGAAACGGCGCGGGTGAGGGGAATGTTGAAGCCCTCGCGTGTGCCGTCCCGATCCATGGAGGTGAGAAGGATTTCACCGGCACCCAGCGCCTGCATTTTTATGGCCCATTCCACGGCGTTGATGCCGGTTTTGTTGCGCCCGCCATGGGTGAAGAGTTCAAAAACGGGCGTATCGTCCGTGCCGCCGGTGCGCTTGGCATCCAGCGCAACAACAATGCACTGCGTGCCGAATTTTTCAGCCGCTTCCTTAACAAAATCGGGGTTGTTGATGGCGGCGGTGTTGATGGAAACCTTATCCGCGCCGGCCTGAAGCAGCTTGCGGATGTCCTCCAGCGTGCGCACGCCACCGCCAACGGTGAGCGGCATAAAACATTGTTCGGCAACCTGAGTTACAACATCATAAAGCACATCACGGTTTTCATGGCTGGCAGTGATGTCTAACAGGCAGAGTTCATCAGCACCCTGTGCATCATAGAGCTTGGCTTGCTCCACCGGATCTCCGGCATCTTTCAGCTCAACAAAATTGATGCCCTTCACCACGCGGCCATCTTTGACGTCCAAACAGGGGATGATGCGATGTTTTAGCATGAAAACTGATTAGTTTGAAATGAGTCATAAGTAAAGTCTGGCAAAGCAGGCTGGATGGCTGCTATAGAGGATGTATGCCAGATGACCTATTTGCCAATGCGCCGGATTTAAGCGCGGAAGAGAGTTACAATGCCAGCCAGATTGAAGTGCTGGAAGGGTTGGAGCCGGTGCGTCATCGCCCGGGCATGTATATTGGTGGCACGGATGATAATGCCATGCATCATCTGGTGGCAGAAGTGTTTGACAATGCCATGGATGAAGCCGTGGCCGGGCATGCCACGCGCATTGAAATGGAAATGAATGCGGATGGCAGCGTGGTGATCCGTGATAATGGGCGTGGGATTCCTACCGATCCACATCCTAAATTTCCCGATAAATCTGCATTGGAAGTTATTTTATGTACGCTGCATTCCGGTGGAAAATTTAGTGGCAAAGCTTACGAAACATCCGGCGGGTTGCACGGAGTTGGTATTTCTGTGGTGAATGCACTTTCAGATGTAATGTGGGTGGAGGCGGTGCGTAATAAAACACTGTATCGGCAGGAATTTTCACGCGGGAAGCCTGTGACGGGGTTGCAAAATCTGGGTGCGATGACCAACCGTAAGGGAACGGCGGTGTGCTTTCATCCGGATGCAGAAATTTTTGGAGAGCGGCTTCGGCTAAAGCCTAAAAAGCTTTATGAAATGGCGCGAAGTAAGGCTTATTTATATAAAGGTGTGGAGATTCGTTGGCGTTGCGATGAGGAAGTGCTGACAGAAGGTGTGCCCGCGAATGAGCGGATTCATTTTGAAAATGGAATTGTTGACTATCTTTCCGAGCGTTTGGATGGTGCCATTAAGCTGACGCCGGAGCCTTTTGCCGGCGATGTTAAACTGGCGGAGAATGCCGGGCGTGTGGAGTGGGCGGTGCAATGGGTGTTGGATGGTGGAGAAGATGTGCGCGACGGTTTCTCCAGAGCTTACTGTAACACGGTGCCAACGCCACTGGGTGGCACGCACGAAAATGGCCTGCGTGCAGCATTGACCAAAGGTTTGAGAGAATATGGCGAAATGGTTGGCAATAAAAAAGCCAGCGCCATTACACCTGACGATGTGTTGAGTGGGGCGTGTGTGATGCTCTCACTTTTTTACCGTGACCCGCAATTTCAGGGGCAGACCAAGGAAAAACTGGTGAGTTCCGCTGTCACCAAGCTGGTGGATAATGCGATTAAAGACCGTTTTGACAGCTGGCTGGCGGCAAAAACAGATGCGGCTAATGCATTGCTGAATTTTGCCATGGAGCGGATGGAGGAGCGTGCCAAGCGGCGCAAACTGAAAGATGTTGGCCGTAAAACTTTGGTGCAGAAATTGCGGCTGCCCGGCAAGCTGACGGATTGTAGTCAGGAGGCGGCGGAAGGGACGGAGCTTTTTATTGTGGAAGGAGATTCGGCCGGTGGCTCTGCCAAGCAGGCGCGAGATCGCAAGACGCAGGCCATTTTGCCGCTGCGGGGGAAAATCCTCAATGTGGCATCGGCCACGCGGGATAAAATTCGGGCAAATCTGGAAATTAAAGACCTGCTGATGGCGCTGGGCTGTGGCAGCGGGAGTGATTTCAGGCTGGAAGATCTGCGCTATGAGCGGATTATCATCATGACGGATGCGGATGTGGATGGGGCGCATATCGCCACATTGCTGATGACGTTCTTTTACCTTGAGATGCCGCGTATGATTTATCAGGGCAGGCTGTTCCTGGCGCAGCCGCCGCTTTACCGCGTGACGCATAATAACGAGCATTATTACCCGCAGGATGAGGCGGAATTGACGAAAATTCGTGCCGAGCTGGAGGGTAAACGAGGAAAAGTTGAAATTGGCCGGTTTAAGGGGCTGGGCGAAATGACGCCCGCGCAGCTAAAAGACACCACAATGAACCCGGAAACGCGAACATTGTTGCGTGTAAGCATCACTGATGCCGAAGCGGCGCTGGCAGCGGTGCGTGTGGATGAACTTATGGGGAAAAAACCGGAACTTAGGTTTAACTTTATACAGGAACAGACGGCGTTACGCGCCAATGAACTGAAAGAAGCACTGGATTTATAAGATATGAGCACCTCTTTTTATGCGTTAGCGTTACTTTCCGGGCGGTCATGGCCAACGGTCAATGGCAAGGCGACAGTGACATATACCGTTGAGGGGACTGAGCAGGTTAATCAGTTTGGTGTGACAACGCCGGTGGTAAACCAGACATTTCTGGCATCGGTGCATCAGGCGGCGCAGGTTTGGGAGCGCTATGTTAACATTGATTTTGTTTACAGCCCGCACCCGGATACAGATCCCGGCAATCCATTTTTAACTGATAATGCCAATGTCACTTTCCGTTATGAATATGACCCGGAGATTTTCCAGAATACTTTTGTTGATTCGGTCATAAATGTTAACCCGGAGCAGGGTGCCGGCTTTACCATTACTGATGCCACGGTAACGTATAATCCACTCTTCTATAATGTTGAGGCTTTTCAGCCAAATATTCCAAATTCATATAATTTTACCTCTCTTTTAGAATCTTTTGGTATTGCTTCCGGGATGGCCTGGGGGCGTGGTATTCAGGATGAGACATTTCTGGAGTCACTGCAGGAATATTATGATGAATATGCTATTTATCTTGCGGACATGGCGAATAATGAGGAGCCCGAAAGGCCCGAAGAGCCGGTTTCAGACATTCCATCTTTCTTTATTGATAGCGATGGGAATAATGCAACTTTTCTCTATGAAGTTGCCAATTATGATAACACGATCTCTCTTCAGCAGAATTTTATTGGCGCGAATACGGCCGTTGCCGGATATCCGGATACGCCGATGTTTTATGATATTGAGGCCATGCAGCAGCTTTATGGGGTGAATCTGGCTTATAATGCCGGTGATACGACCTATGTCTTTGATGGCTCGCAGCGAGCGGAACTTCTATGGGACGGTAGCGGGAACGATACGTTCAATTCACAGGGATTTGCAGGCAATGTGGTGCTGGATCTGCGCGAGACTTCTTCCTCGGTGACGCAAGTGGGCAGTGGACGCTATTGGAATGCTGAGGGCAGCAATATGGATAATGCCTTTTCCGGTGTGGGTGATGATACGCTTTATGGCAATCAGCTGGATAATGTTCTTTCCTCTGGTGCCGGCGCGGATGTGGTGATTGCCGGTGAAGGTAATGATGTGATTACCAGTGATGCCGGCAATGACAGGGTTGAGACCGGCGCCGGGAACGATACGGTGACAGCCGGTGAGGGCGATGACACGCTGTTTGGTGAGGCGGGCGATGACCGCTTGAGCGCCGGGATGGGCAATGATTCCATTCTGGGTGAGGCAGGCAATGATTTTGCCAATGGTAATCAGGGTGTTGATACGGTGATTGGCGGTGAAGGGGATGATCACCTTCTGGGTGGAAAAGATAGTGATATAGTTTCCGGCGGTGTTGGTAATGATCGAGTCAATGGCAATATTGGTAATGATGCTGTGGATGGCGGCGAAGGTGATGACCTTGTGTTTGGCGGGCAGAATGACGATGCGCTGGCTGGAAATGATGGCAATGATACGCTTTCCGGTGATTTGGGCAATGATACGTTGCTGGGTGGCGCCGGGAATGATGTGTTTGTTTATAATGCCAATGGCGGCAATGATGAGATTTCAGATTTTATCATCGGGGATGATAAAATTCAGTTTTCTTCTCAGGTGTTTGCCACGGCAGATGAGGCGATTGGGCGGCTGTTTATTTCCGGCGCAACGTCCGTCTTCAATATTGATGGTGATACATTGACCGTTACCGGGGCGATTGGCCTGACAGCTTCCGATATTATTATTGCCTGAGGCGTGTTGGTATGTGACTGCCCTGAAAAAGGCACTGCCGGACGGTGTGTATCGTGGTTATGATCGTTCATGGTTTTACCCTTCGTCGGCGGTAATGCGTCAACTTCTTTAGACAAAAATCCGCAAAAAATCTCTAAAAATCAAAGTGCAGCACTGGCTAATCAGCAACGTATAAAATTGTTGGGCGAGGTGGTGGACTGTATTGTGCGTGTGTTGCATGACGCGATGCATGAGCCATCAACCGAAAGCCGTGCCGAGATTTTAGCGGAAGTTTTTGGCGGAAAAGAAACCATAATTTCTGCAAGTTTAAAAACGTCACAACTTATTGAAAAAATTAAACTTCTATCTTCAGGCGATGCATCGGATCAGCCGATGGTGGCAAAATTAAATGCGATAGATGAGGCGATTCTATATGATTATTATTCCAGGCGAAATGCTGCGTCAGCAGGCGTTGAACCACTTGTTGCGGACGCGGTTTCAGAGCTTTCTGAGCAAGGGGTTTCAAACCCTGAACCCGGCGGCGGAATTTCAGATGAACTGGCATCTTCGGCTGATTGCGGCGCATCTGGCCGCCTGTGAACATGGCGAAATAAAGCGGCTGGTGATTAATCTGCCTCCGCGCTACCTCAAATCGCAATTAATCAATGTTATCTGGCCGGCATGGCTGCTGGGGCAGAACCCTGCGCGGCGGATCATCAGCGCCAGCTATTCCCATTCACTGAGTTTGAAACATGCAGCGGATTGCCGCGCGCTGCTGACCGCAGACTGGTTTCAGGCGGCGTATCCGGCGGCGGAAATTATGACCGGTGAGAATCGTAAAGAGAAAATTGCCACCACGCAGCATGGCTTTCGCCTGGCCAGTTCTGTGGGTGGTTCGCTGATTGGGGAGGGCGGAGATTTTTTAATTCTGGATGACCCACACCACCCGCAGGAAGTGGCCAGCTCCGAGCAGATTCAAAGCACCTGCCAGTGGATTGATCAGGTTTTTCTGCCGCGTTTGAACGATAAGAAGCGCGGGGTGGTGGTGATGGTGATGCAGCGTTTGCACCATGCGGATGCCACGGCGCATGTGTTGAAAAAGGCAGGCTGGGTGCAGCTTTGTTTGCCTGCTATTGCAGGGGAGGCGGTGACATATCGCTGCGGTGAGTTTGAATATCGCCGCGCGGCGGGTGAACCTCTGCACGCAATGCGGGAGGATGCAGCCACGCTCAAAGCGCTGAAGGCGGAGCTGGGGAGTTTTGTCTTTGCTGCGCAATATCAGCAGAACCCAGTGCCGCCGGAAGGGCAGGTGGTGCGAGTGGAATGGCTGAAGGAATATCATGATGTGCCGGAAGGGCAGCTGGTGCATAGCTGGGATACGGCGATTAAAGCCGGTGCGGCGAATGATTATTCCGTGTGCAGCGTGTGGCTGATGGCGGAGGGGCATTATTATTTGAAGGATATCTGGCGGCAGAAAGTTGAGTTTCCTGAATTAAAACGCGCCGTGCGCAGTTTGGCAGCGCGTGATAAGCCGGATGTGATCCTTATTGAGGATAAGGCTAGTGGGCAGAGCCTGCTGCAGGAATTGCGCGCGGAACATTTTCCGCTGGTGGCCATTCAACCGGTGAAAGATAAGGAAAGCCGATTGCTTAGCGCCATCACGGCGATGGAAGCCGGACGGGTGATGTTGCCGCATGAGGCCGGATGGAAGGAGGGTTTTCTCTCTGAGCTGCTGATGTTTCCGCATGCCAGCCATGACGACATGGTGGATAGCGTGACGCAGTTTCTGAACTGGGCGGCTTTGCGTAAAATGGCGGTGATGCGGGTGCGTACTTTATCCTAAAATGCATGTATCTGCATGTTTTTGGATGTATTTGCACTTTAATGAATGATATTGGATGTTGTTGAATGCTATGTTTGGCGGTATAATCATAGTGCAACATATATTACCGGAGGGCTGATTATGGCCAGAGAACTCATACAAACCCGTGTGGACGGAGAAATTAAGCGCGCGGCGGATGCGCTGTTTGCTTCCATGGGGCTTTCCACGCAGGATGCGGTGCGGATGTTTTTGCATCAATCCGTCACGATGGGTGGTCTACCCTTTCAGCCGGTTGCCAAAATTCCAAATGAAACGACGCTGGCCGCCATGAAAGATGCTGAGGAGGGGCGGGTTCACCGCGCCGAATCATTGGAGGAATTCTATAACGATCTGGGGATTTAGCAGAGAGAGTTCCATCCTTGCAGAAAGGTAATTTTATGTATAAAAATTGGTGATGCCCTATGCCATTAAATGGACTGCAAAATTTAAGCGTGATGTAAAACGTTGCCAAAAACAGGGCAAAGATATACAGAAATTTAAGGATGTTAACGAGTTTTTATACCATAATATTCCACTGCCTGAGCGGTATAAGGATCATGCATTGACGGGAAATTTTCGTGGATGCCGTGATTTGCATATTGAGCCCGATTGGCTCCTCATTTATGAACGTGATGAAGATAATAACGTTATTCTGTTTATCCGAATGGGTTCTCATGCTGAGTTATTCAACAATTAATCGTTTGATTTCAGCCGTTTTAAAAAAATAGACGGAGGCAAACTTTCCCCCTTCCGGGTTTTGGAAGTTAGCGTATTCTGAAAATATCAAGAGCGGATAGTAACAAACATACTGCTTCTTATTACAGACATCACACAGGATTTTTCATGAGCAAAGCGCAGAAACAACGCGGGGCGAAGCCGTCCCGCATGCAGGGACTATTTAACCTTCTTACCGGTAATGATGCGGCCAATGGCAGCAACAACGAGGCGAAACAATTTGCGCCGGACTATGCGCTGCCGCTGGCATCTGCAACCTCAACCTATTTTACGCAACCTGGCAAGGCAGTGTGGATGGGGCGGGATTATGCCCGCTTTGCGGAGGAGGCTTATCGCCGGAATGTGATTGCACACCGCGCCATCCGCATGGTGGCGGAGGCCGCGGCCAGTGTGCCATGGAAGCTTTCCATGCAAAGGCCGGAGGGTGCGGTTGCGGTGAATCAGCATCCGCTTTTAAGCCTGATGGAGTGCCCATCCCCGCGCTGTCAGGGTACGGAGCTTATAGAGAATATGGCGGTGCAGCGTTTGCTGGCGGGCAATGTGTTTTTGCTGGCGGTGGGTGCGGATTCGCCGCGTGAGATTTATACGCTGCGCCCGGACAGGGTGCAGGTGATTGCCGGACGGGGCGGGTTGCCGGCGGCCTATGATTATACGGTGGATGGTGTGACCAGGCGCTATCCGGTGGATGCGATTACGGGCAGGTCGCAGATATTGCATCTAAAAACCTTCCACCCGACGGATGACTGGCATGGGCTTTCCCCGGTGGAAGCGGCGGCTTATAGCATTGACCAGCATAATCAGGCGGCGCAGTGGAATCAGGCTTTATTACAGAATGGCGCAAAGCCATCCGGCGCGCTGGTGGTGAAGGGGGAGGGCAGTGGCAACCTTTCCGATGAGCAGTTTGACCGCCTGAAAGCGGAAATGCAGGAGCAATTTTCAGGTGCTGCCAATGCAGGAAGGCCGCTGCTGCTGGAAGGCGGGCTGGAATGGCAGGAGATGAGCCTTTCGCCGAAAGATATGGATTTTATGGAGGCGAAGCATTCCGCCGCGCGCGACATTGCGCTGGCTTTTGGGGTGCCGCCGCAGCTGCTGGGCATTCCCGGGGATAATACCTATAGCAATTTAGCGGAAGCGCGGCTGGCGCTGTGGGAGCAGACTGTGCTGCCGATGCTGGATCATTTCGCGGCGGCGCTGAATGGCTGGCTGGTGCCGATGTTCCCGCAAAGGGAAGGGCATGCGCTGAAACTGAGTTATGATGTGGATGGCATTCACGCGCTTGGGCTGCGCCGGGAAAAGCTGTGGAAGCGGCTGAATGAGGCGGATTTCCTGACACAGGACGAGAAACGGAAGCTGGCGGGGGTTGATGGGGAGTAGTGTGCAGTAGGCAGTAGGCAGTAGGCAGTGCGTAGGGGGCGTTTTTGTCATCCCAAACTTGATTTGGGATCTCTGGATAATGATCAGTGCAAGAGGTTAGAGATTCCAGCTTTCGCTGGAATGACAGAAACTTTTTCTTGCCCTCAAGGATGACAGGGTGATCTGCGAGCCAGTAGGCAATGACTCTCCCTTGATGGGAGAGTCGGAATCTTTGATTCCGGTGAGGGTGCCCCCCATCGACATCATAGATGTCGATTCCCCCACCAGGGGGGAATAATTTTTTACTGCATATTCCCCCATGAAGGGGGAGTTGAAATAGGAGAAATCATGCAAAAGAAACAGTTAGCAAGCAGTTTGATGCTGGAGGATGTGAAGGAGAGCGGGTTTTTCTCCGGCTATGCCAGCGTGTTTGAGGTGACGGATCGGCAGAAGGATGTTGTGATGCGCGGGGCATTCCGTGAGAGTTTGCTGGCGCAGAAGCCGGCGGATATCAAGCTGCTGTGGCAGCATAAGCCGGAGGAGCCTATCGGCGTGTTGACCACCATCCGTGAGGACAGGCGCGGGCTTTATGTGGAGGGGCAGCTGCTGCTGGATGTGGCGCGGGCGCGGGAGGCGCACAGCCTGCTGCAATCCGGCGCGCTGGATGGGTTAAGCATTGGCTATACCGCCAAGCAGACGGAGGTGAATCCGGAAACCGGCGTGCGGAAGATTTTGCAGGCGGATTTGTGGGAAGTTTCCCTGGTCACTTTCCCCGCCAATGAATTGGCAACGGTGACCAGTGTGAAGCGTGAGGAGAAGGCCGAATTGCCGGAGGAGATTTCCCCGCTGATGCTGAAACGGTTGCTACGGGCCGTGGAAAAAGCGGAGCGGGCGCTTCACTACTAGCTCCCCCCTTGAGGGGGAGCGGACGAAGCAAGCTGCGCATGCAGCGACGCGGAGTCGTGGGGGGTCATTCAGTTATAGTTGTATTCAGGCGGCCCCCCCACGCATCGCCGTGCTACGTAGACGGCTCTGCGACTCCCCCTCGAGGGGGGAGTTATAAGGCAGGCGGTTACTGGCTCGCGCGCTTTATAGCGACGGCGCTACTTTACTCTAACTAACCAACTCATCACAAAGGAGAAATCGTATGAGTTTACGTGAATTAACGGAGCGTATGGAAACGCTTGGCAACACCTGGGAGCAGTTTAAGTCGATCAATGATCGCCGCTTGCAGGAAATTGAGCGCAAAGGCAATGCCGACGCGCTGACAACAGAGCATTTGGGGCGCATTTCCAACGCGCTGGATGAGCAAAAGAGCCGGATGCATACGCTGGAAACGGCCATCAGCCGGCCGGAGATGGGGGGTGCTACCATTGCCAGCCCTGATGTGCGCGATCATAAGACCGCCTTTTGTAACTATCTGCGCAAAGGTGTGGAGGAAGAACTTTCCTACCTTGAGAAGAAGGCGCTTTCTGCGGCTTCCGACCCGGATGGCGGCTATCTGGTGACGCCAACCATGGCACAAACCATTGCTAAGACGGTGTTTGAATCTTCCCCTATGCGTCAACTGGCGGCGGTGGAGACGATTTCCTCCGATTCGCTGGAAGTGATTGTGGATAAGGATGAGGCCGGCGCGGGCTGGTATGCGGAGGCAGACAGCATTTCCGATACCACCACACCGCAGGTGAATAAAAAGATCATCCCTGTGCATGAACTCCGCGCTCAACCCAAAGCAACACAAAAGCTGATTGATGATGCGAGCGTGGATATTGAAGGCTGGCTTTCCGGCAAGCTGACGGATGTGTTTACCCGCAAGGAAAACACGGCGTTTATTTCCGGGGACGGAGTGGGCAAGCCGCGCGGCATCTTAAGCTATGATGCCGGCACAGGCTGGGGGCAGATCGAACAGATCGACTCCGGCACGGACGGGCAGGTGACAGCCGATGGTCTGGTGCAGATTTTCTATGCACTGAAAGAGGAATATGCCACCCGCGCCACCTTCCTGATGAGCCGTTCTGCCGTGCAGCAGGCGCGGTTGCTGAAAGAAGCGACCACGAATCAGTATCTGTGGAATCCGGGTCTGGTGACGGGCACGCCGGATACGCTGATGGGCGTTCCTGTGCTTCAGGCGGCGGATATGCCAACGCCGGATACGGACACACTTTCCGTGGCGGTGGGTGATTTCAGCCGTGCCTATCAGATTGTTGACCGTGCGGGTGTTCGCATCCTGCGTGATCCGTACACTGAAAAACCGTTCGTGAAGTTCTATAGCACCAAACGTGTGGGCGGTGATGTGGTGAACTTTGAGGCCATCAAACTGCTGAAATTGGCTTCTTAGGTTGCGTAAAAATAGCTCCCCCCTTGAGGGGGAGCAGACGAGCACCGAAGGTGTGAGTCGTGGGGGGTGTTCAAGGAACACACGGCCTTGATTATTTTGCTGAGCAATCTTTTTGTAAAATGCCCCCCCCACGCTTCGCCGCGCTACGCAAGCGGCTCTGCGACTCCCCCACATTTTGAATCGCCCCACGCGCTTCGCGCTTCGGGGCATTCAGGGGGGAATTAGAGTTCACAATCTAACAAATCACAAAAAAGGATAACACTATGAAAGACCTCCATAACAACATTAAACTCAGCCGTGCGATCAGCCCGGCGGTGATTACGGATAACACGGCGGCGGTGAGCCAGATCATTGACATGCAGGGCTTTAACACGCTGGAATTTGGCATTCTGACCGGCACGCTGGCTGACGCCGATGCCACCTTCACCACGCTGGTGGAAGAGGGTGACGCCAGTGACCTTAGTGACGCGGCAGCCGTGGCGGATGCGAATCTGTTAGGCACGGAAGCGGATGCTTCCTTCACCTTTGCCAATGACGATGTGGTGAAGAAGATTGGTTACAATGGCAGCAAGCGCTATGTGCGCCTGACTATTACGCCGGCAGGCAATACCGGCAATGCGCCGATTGCCGCCGTGGCACTGCAATCCCAGGCTGCCGATGCACCGGTGGCTTAGTTGGTAAGCAGTATGCAGTGGGTAATGAGCAGTTAAAGAGAAAAAGCTATAACTCCCCCTTTACGGGGGAGTCGGAATCTCTGATTCCGGTGGGGGTTAGTCAGAAGTCAGAAATTAGCTCGTCAGTCCTCTGTTTTCTGCCTTCGATCGGCAGAAACCACCACCTGAATTTCTTCGCTCACGCTCGAAATTCAGACTCCCCCGTGAAGGGGGAGTTAAACCGAACACTGCACACTATTCACATTATCTCTGTAATCCCAATTCCTGGAGTCTATCCATGCTGACATCACGCATGCCGCATTTAACCCAAACTCTTGCTCCGTCAACGGAGCCACTCAGTTTGGCAGAAACAAAATTATACCTAAAAATTGATGAGCAGGATGAGGATATCACCTTGCTGCAGATGATTCGCGCAGCGCGGCTGGCAGCGGAGAAATTCATGCGGCGTTCGCTGATTACGCAGCGCTGGAAAATGGGTTTTGATGATTTTGCGCCCGCCCGGGTGCAATTGATGCGTGGGCCCGTGCAATCAATTATGGCGGTGACGCTGACCACACGTGACGGCACTTCACAGGCATTATCCGGCAGTGCTTATACGCTTTCGGCCGGGAATGCCGCATTGCGGTTCGATATTTCCCCCGTGGCGCACATGGTGGAGGTGGAATATGTGGCGGGTTATGGCGATGCCAGCCAGGTTCCCTATGATATTCAACAGGGCTTGCTGGCGCATGTGGCCTATATGTTTGAGCATCGTGGCCAGACAAATCTGCCGCCCGATACGCTGATGCAATATGACCCTTACCGCGTGATTTATTTGTGAGGTGGTGATGAAAAAAGATATTCTGGCATCCCGTCTGACATCACGCATTAGTTTTCGTAATCCTGTTCGCACATCCGATTTTGCCGGAGGTTTTACGGTGAGTTGGGTGAATATTGGCACGGTCTGGGCGGAAGTTCTGCCATATTCGCCTGCGCAGGCCAGTAAAGAGATTATGGAAAATGGTAAAATTAATAATAAGAAAAAATATAAAATAACAATACGATATAAGGATAATCTAACTCAATCTATGAGTATCTGTTATCAGGATGAAATGCTCAATATTCGGAGTTTGTCTGATCCAACGGGGCGCAAAGAGCAGTTGGACATTATTGCTGAAAGTGGGGTGGCGTTATGAGTGCTTTGGGCTGGAAAGAGCTTCAAGCGGCGATTTATAGTGAGCTGACGGCGGATGCAACATTGGCGGCGCTGGTTAGCGGGATTTATGACCATGCACCGCAAGGCGCTGAATCGCCCTATCTCTTAATTAACATGACTGAATCTGTGAGTGAACCGGCATTGAACGTGGATATTTCGCGTCTGGATGTTGTTTTGCGCGCGCATAGCGATGTGCCATCACGCCTGACGGTGCTTGAGATTATCGAAAGGGCGGTGGCTGTGTTGGAGGCCTCGAATTTAGCGTTATCTAACCACGCGGTGATTGACCACTGGCTGGAGGGCGTTGAGGCGGAAGTGCACCGCGATGTGATTGGCTATCAGGCTGAGTGTTTAATAAGATTTCGTATTCAAAAACAATAGGTTGAGCTATGATTCAGGCGGGTAAAAATTTAACATGTGCATTGGGTGATGGTGCGGATCCGGAAGTGTTTACGTTATTGCCGGGTGTGCGCGTGACAGAGCTTCGCATTCAGCGCCGCCCGGTGCCGGCCGTGTATGTCACCAGCGGTGCATGGCAGAAGGAGCTGGGTGAAAGTGGCATTGCGCAGGTGCAGTTGACGCTGGAAGGGCTTTTTACGGATGCTTCAGTGGAAGAAAGCCTGCGGGCAATGGCCTTTAATGGCGCGGCGGCCAATGTAAAAGTGAGCTTTGGTAATGGGGATGACATGGTGCTTCCGGCGATGATCAGGGATTATCAGCGGCAGGGGGCAATCAACGGTGCGGAGGAGGTGCGCGTGGTGCTGCAATCCTCCGGAAATGTTACTTATAACGCTGCTTAAAGGTTTGATATGGAAGAGAATTTAAGCTCAAATCAATTGCAGGAAATGCAGGCGCAAATGGAAACATTGCTCCGCACAAGCCGCATTTTGCGAAGTGAGTTTCGTTCAATTATAAGCGATGATTTTACCAATGGCCTGAAACAATTGGAGGATATGTTGCGATTAATTCAGCAATTTCAGGAAATTTCAGGTTTTGTGCAGCAGCTTTCCGGTCTTTCAGACGGGGTGGGGGCGTCCGGTGGGCGTTTTTCTGCGGATGGCGGTAGCAATATTTTTGAATCACTTCTTAATTTAGGTGGTCATTAAGGTATTATTTTAATGAATTTTAAAGCTTTTTATGGTATATTTAACTATGAGTTATGATGCATTGGCAGCAGAAGCGCAGAAAATTGGCAGTGGCCTTGCCGGTGCCGGTGTGCGTAGTTTGCTTGAATTGCCACCGGAATTAACAAGGATGATTAACGGCATGCCGGCCGACCAGCCGGTGTCAAATCAAGGCGCGGCGGAAGACGCGAATGCGGGTTTTGATGATCCGCGTGGTTTTAGAGAAATCCCTGCGGATGCCGGGGGCATTGTGGATGGTAGTGGTGATGCTTCATCCGAAAATAATAGTGATTCAGGAAGTTATGCGACGGAAGAAGATCGTGTACTTTCACTGGAAATGAAAGAAAAACTCACCACGGCGCTGGATAAGCTTGGCGTGGCGGTTAGCATGCAGGGCATGAACAAACTTGCCCAAAAACTGGGGGATTATCTGGATGGCAGTAATAGTGAGCTGTCCGTGGAAGATCTGACGCCGGATCAGATGGCGGATATTGCCGAGCGCCAGCATATGATGGTGGCCATTGTGCAGACGGAGCGTCATTATGCCCGCATGGAAGAAATGGAGAATGGCATGAAGCACGCGTTTGATTTGGGTGCGCTGCTGGAAGGCATTGGTAATGAGCAGGAATTTAAGCCATCCCTCAATCGTGCGGATGAGTTTGCGCCGGAGCGCGGGCAACGGCGCGGAACTGTTGCGTGATAATGCAATTATAATCAATTATTTAAAATAATAATTTAACCTAAAACATTAGGAATAAATATGGCCGCTTTTGATGAAGTGCGCTTTCCCGATGCCATTGCCTATGGCAGCACCGGGGGGCCGGAATATGCCACGGATATTGTGATGCTTGCCAATGGGTATGAACAGCGCAATGTGAATTGGAGTGCGGCGCGCGCGCGTTATAATGTGGCGCGTGGGGTGAAAACACAAGCGGAGCTGGATACGCTGATTGCGTTTTTTCGTGCCCGCAAAGGGCGTGCCTATGGCTTTCGTTTCAAGGATCATGCGGATTATCAGGCAACCGGGCAGGTGATTGGCGCGGGCGATGGTGCAACCACCGTGTTCCAGCTGGTGAAGACCTATCAAAGTGGTGCGCGCACTGAAACACGCAACATCACCAAGCCGGTGGATAGCACGGTGAATATCTATTTGGATTCCGTGCTGCAAAGCAGTGGTGTTACTGTGGATGCCGCCACAGGCGAGGTGACGTTTGATAGTGCGCCGGGTGGCGGGGTGGCAATTCAGGCGGATTTTGAATTTGATGTGCCGGTGCGGTTTGATGTGGATCAGCTTTCCGTCAGCCTGCAGGATTATGGCGCCTTTGCCGTGAACCCAATCCCGCTGGTGGAAGTGCGGGTTTAGGGCTGTTGGTGTTCCCGAGAGGATTGGCTTCGCCGAACCTGCGGGCTGTTGCCCTCGGTTTCGAACATTGTTCTCATCCTCAAATGAAAATTATCCATCCTTTTTAAGGCGCTGTTGCTTAACCCTTAAAAAGAATGAATGGTGTTCCCGAGAGGATTCGAACCTCCGACCTACAGATTAGGAATCTGTTGCTCTATCCTGCTGAGCTACGGGAACATGATGCTACGATCACTTCACTTTTAACGATGAATGGACTTCAATGAAAACAGTTTCTGCAAATTTACAAACCCATCTGGGTGGCGAGCTGACCAGCCTGGCCACCTGCTGGAAAATAACACGGCGTGATGGTGCCGTGCTTGGCTTTACGGAGCATGATCAGGATATTGAATATGACAGCGTAACCTATCAGGCTGGCAGTGGTTTTAATGCCTCTGCGGTGAAGGGGCGGGATGATCTGGCGGTGGATGCGCTGGAACTTCTGGGGCTTCTGGATGATGAAGCAATTACGGAGGCCGATATTCTGGCCGGAAAATACGATTATGCGGAAGTTTCGCTCTTTTTGATGAATGCGGAATCCCCTGAAGATGGGGTGATGAATCTGCGCACGGGCTGGATTGGTGAGGTGCAGACCGGGGAGGGCCATTTCACAGCGGAGTTGCGCGGATTGATGCAAAAGCTGGATACCACTATCGGGCGGTTATTTACCCCCGGCTGCGACGCTGAGCTTGGTGACGGGCGCTGCGGGGTGAATCTGGCTGCGCATACGGTGACGGGGACGGTGACCGCGGTGACCAGCCGCACGGTGTTTGCAGATTCAGCACGCAGTGAAACGGCCGGTTTGTTTAATCACGGGCAGATAATTTTCACTGGCGGGGCAAATGACGGCCTGAGCATGGAGGTGAAATATTTTAATAACGGTGAGCTGACATTGATGTTGCCCATGCCCTATGACGTGGAGGTGGGGGATGGCTATTCGCTGATTGGCGGGTGTGATAAAACGCTGACCACCTGCCGTCAGCGGTTTAATAATATAAGTAATTTCAGGGGCTTTCCGCATGTTCCGGGCACGGATGCGATGCTGAAAACAGCTGGAACACGCTAGAGCATTTTTCATTCCGTCGTGCGCTTTGTTAGCCATCGGATTCGGAAAATTCATGTAGGCATTTTTGTTGATTCGCTCTGCGCACAGCGCAACCGCTCATCAAAGGTACGCTAAAATTTTATTCACCTTGGCTGCCTAGCACCAAAGAAAAGCGAAAGCACTCTAAACAATAATGTCTCATCTATTTTTCAATTTATCTAGGTATTACAATGAGTAATGAAGAAATAATCACCGAGGCACGCAGCTGGCTGGAAACACCATTTCACCATCAGGGGCGGGTGAGGGGCGTGGGAGTGGATTGCATTGGGCTGATTGTGGAAGTGGCGCGGGCATTAAAACTCCCTTCCGCCTCTGGCGGGCTTGTGGCAGATTATGATGAGCGGGATTACCCGCGTGAGCCGGATGGCGAGCGTTTGCAGATGATGCTGGGGCGGCATTTTATTCAAGATGAAAGAGAGAAGAGTAACGAGGGAAATAATTTCCCCCCCCGCCGGAGTCAAAGATTCCGACTCCCCCACGAGGGGGGAGTTACTAATGATGTGCGGATTGGCTTGTTCCGCATGCGTCATCAGCCGCAGCATGTTGGTTTGGTTTTTAGTGAGCAGTGCGCAGTGGGCAGTGAGAAAAGTTTTCCCGGTGCTGTCATCCCCGGCCCTGATGCGCAGTATCAGGATCCGACCCGGGATCCAGGAAATAAAAAAATAGACTGGATTCCCAATCAAGTTGGGAATGACGAACCTAACATCCGCCTCATCCATGCCTATCTGCCGGCCGGGAAGGTGGTGGAAACGCATTTTGATGCAAGCTGGCAGCGGCGCTTGGTGGGGGTGTATGAATTTCGTTAGGAGAGAAGTGGAAAATAAAAAAGCCCCGAAGCCTTTTTGTAAACGAGTATGCTTGCGTTACTGGAACGAGCCAGTGATGACGCATCATATCGCCCAAAGGCTTGGGGCTAAGCTTAAGAATCAGTTTCCTGATTCTTATCGCTTAATGAATCGGCGATGCGTTTAAGCTGTGCCGTTAAGGCTCCAATTGAAACGCACACACCAAATAACATCAGGCATATTGAAAATGCTTCCATATTCAAAAGATTGTAACTTAATTCTAACAGATCGTTTTTTTTTTCAAGTCATTTATATAAAAGGCTTTTTTGCATTGGTGCGTGCAGGGAATGCCTAAAGTTACGCCGCTTTGCATGGCGTTATATAAAAAATAATTAACTTTTAACCACAGAGATTCTCTATGACTACACTTGTATTAGGCGCAGCAGGAGCGGCTTCGGGGGATATTGGCCTTGCGCTGCAAGGCATTCAGCTGGGCGCGCAGATTGATACTGCGCTGGGTGTGTTGCCCGGGCAGAAGCTGGTGGTGGAAGGCCCGCGCTTGGAAGATTTGCAGGTGCAAACCTCCACCTATGGCCGCATGGTGCCGCAGCTTTATGGCACGGCGCGTGTGGCGGGCAATGTGATCTGGTCTAAGCCGATTATGGAAAGTGCTACGACGACAGAATCCGGCAGCGGCAAGGGCGGCAGCGGCCGCAGTGTTTCCCAGACCAGCTATAGCTATAGCGTGACGCTGGCCATTGCGATTTGCGAAGGGGAGATTGACGAGGTGGTGCGCGTGTGGGCGGATGCTAAAACCATTAATATCAATGACTATTCAGGTGTTTATCGCCTGTATAAAGGAACGGAAGATCAATTGCCGGATTCTGCCATGGAGGCGGAGCTTGGTAGTGGTTTTGTGCCGGCTTATCGCGGGGTGGCGTATGTGGTGATTGAGGATTTTCCGCTTGAGCAATTTGGCAATCGTATTCCTAACTTTACGTTTGAGGTGCGTAAATCTGCGCTTAATAGTGGTGATGCGCCGCTGGAAGAGCAGATTACGGCGATGACGATGATTCCCGGTTCCGGGGAGTTTGTGTATGACACCAACGTGCAGAAAAAACTGATTGGCCAGCAGATTGGCGATGATTTTTTCGAAAGCGGTGAGCAGGTGCGCATTAACCAGAATAATGTGAGCGGCAAGGCGGATGTGCTGGCGTCGCTGGATCAGCTGGAGGCCACTTTTCCAAACCTAGAATGGGTGAGTGTTGTGGTGACATGGTTTGGGGATGATGTGGACGCCGGGGGCTGTACGATCAAGCCCTATGTGGAATATAAAGATGGCGCGACAACAGAGCCGGATCAGTGGGGCGTGGGCAGTTGGGATCGTGCCTCCGCACCGCAAATTTCGCTCGATGAAAATGGTAACCCGGTTTATGGCGGCACGCCTTCGGATGCTTCGGTTGCGCGGTTGATAGGGGAGCTGAAAAGCCGGGGCTATCAGGTGATGCTGTACCCGATGTTTTTTATGGATACGGAAAATAAGCCATGGCGCGGCCGGGTGACGGGGAGCGTTAGTAATGTTGCTAATTTCTTTACAAAAACAAATGGTTATAATGAATTTATAACGCATTATGCGAACTTGGCAGATGCTTCGAATGTGGATGCGTTTGTCATTGGTTCGGAGCTGGTGGGCTTAACTTCCGTGCAGGATAGTGGGGATGATTCCTTCCCGGCGGTGGACGCGCTGGTGAGCTTGGCGGCCAGTGTAAAGGCGATTGTGGGTAGTGGCACGAAGGTGACCTATGCTGCGGATTGGAGCGAATATCACCACACGGATGATGGCTGGTATAATCTTGATCCGCTCTGGGCTTCGGCGAATATCGACTTTATCGGCATTGATGCCTATTTCCCGCTGACGGATGAGCCGCAAAGCGGCATCACCCTGCAAAAAGCCATTGATGGCTGGACAAGCGGGGAGGGGTATGACTGGGTATATACGGATGAAGCGCGAACGACGCAGGCGGCGATCAGCCCACAATATGCGTGGAAAAATCTGCAATGGTTCTGGGAAAATGAGCATGTGAACCCGGATGCCAGCACCACTGCCTGGGTGCCGGAATCCAAGCCATTCTGGTTCACGGAATATGGTTTTCCATCCGTAGATGGGGCAACCAACCAGCCGAATGTGTTTTATGACCCGACCAGTTCGGAGAGCTACTTTCCGCGCTTTTCACGCGGGCGGGTGGATAATTCTGCGCAGCGTTTAGGGTTGCAGGCCACGGAAACCGCGTGGGAAGGCTCTACCATGGTGGAGCAAAAATTTGTCTGGACATGGGATGCGCGGCCATTTTCCTTCTGGCCGGAAATGACAAATATCTGGACCGATGGCGGATTATGGAAAACCGGGCATTGGGTGAATGGTAAAATGGGGTTATCTTCCCTTGCCGCCATTGTGCAGGATATTGGGCTGCGTGCGGGCTTAAATAGTGGTGAAATGGATGTTACCAAGCTGAGTGATTTGGTGGAAGGCTATGTGCTGAAACAGCCGGTGAGTGCGCGAAGTGCCATTGCGCAGCTTCAGGCAGCGTATTTTTTTGATGCGCGGGAAGAAGACGGGCAGGTGGACTATCTGCCGCGCGGCAATGCGTCTGCGGTAACGATTGCCGAGGATGAATTGGTGCCCTTCAAACAGCGTGGAAAGGCGGTGCATCTGGCCATCACACGCGGGCAGGAGGCCGATCTGCCCAAAGCGGTGGAGGTGAATTACCTCAGCCGGGGTTTTGATTATCAGATCGGCACCCAGCGTGCGTCGCGGCAATCCGTAGCGAGCGATCAAAAACATATCATCAATTTCCCGATCGTGATGGGGGATGAGCGCGGCAAGATGGCGGCGGATGTGGCGCTGTGTCAGGCCTGGACGGCGAGGATGCGTTATCAGTTTATCCTGCCGCCGAAATATGCGGCAATCTCTCCTGCCGATGTGGTGACGGTGACAAGCAACGGCCAAAGCCACACGATTCGCATTATGGAAACCACGCTGGAAGAAGGTGGGCGCCTTCGTTGCAAAGGCATTGCGGAGGATGTGGCGCTTTATGAAAGTGACGCCGCGGCGGCGGAAACAAGCGGCAGCACTCAGGCGGAAGTGCCGGCGGGCGCCACGCGGTTGAAGCTGCTGGATGTGCCGCTGCTGGCCGGCGATGATGCAGAGGACGCTTTGCTGCGGGTGGCCGTTAGCGGGGAGGAATCCGGCTGGCAGGGCAGTATTCTCTATCGCTCGGACGATGGCGGTGCGCGTTATGGGCAGGTGCTGGTGAATAATAATCGGGCGGTGATGGGCAAAGCCATTACGGCGCTGGCGGATGGCGCGGCGGGTGTGATGGATGTTGCAAATAATGTGACCGTGCTGCTTTCCAACGGCACGCTGGAGAGTGTTTCTACGGAGGCATTACTGAACGGCGCCAATGCGGCACTGCTGGGCGGGGAGGTGATTCAGTTTACCACTGCAACTCTGGTGAGTGCGGGTGAATATCGCTTAAGTGGCTTGCTGCGCGGGCGGCTGGGCACGGAGCATGCCACTGTAAGCCATGCGGCAGGGGATGATTTCGTGCTGCTGGATAGCCGCATCGGTAAGGTGAATATGCCGGATGGGCTGATTGGCCTGTCGCGGCTCTATAAGGCGGTTTCGATTGGTGAAACACTGGGAGAAACCAACGCGCAGAGCTTTGCTTACAATGCCAATGCGCTGAAGCCATATGCACCTGCGCATGTGGCGGGGGAGCGTGATGGGGCGGGCAACCTGACGATCAGCTGGATTCGCCGCACGCGCCATGGCGGCAGCTGGCGGGATGGTGTGGACGTGCCGCTTTCGGAGGCCTCCGAAGCCTATGAGATCGACATTCTGGACGGTGAAGATGTGGTTCGCACGCTGAGTGCCTCCACTCCATCCGTTAGCTATGACGCTGCGGATCAAACAAGCGATTTTGGCAGCCCGCAAAGCAGCGTGAGTGTGAAGATTTATCAAATGTCCGAGCGCATTGGGCGTGGCCGACCGGCGGAGGTGAGTGTTTAGGTGGCCTTTAACTCCCCCTTCACGGGGGAGTCGGAGAGCGCGAGTGAAACGATGCGTGATCCGGTGGGGGTCATTGAGCGGTGAGAGTTGAGTAGAGGGTTGCAGTTAGCGGTTTGCAGTTTGCAGCCCCCACCGAGTTGCGGCGCTCGATTTTATCTCACAGGCCGCACCTCGACTCCCCCACAAGTGGGGAGTTTAGTAGATGGGGAGTTGGGTAGAAGCTTTTCTTTCGGGCATAAAAAAACCCTCCCTTCCCCTGCGGCGTTTGGACGATCATGCGGCGAGCTTGAAAGCTGCGGCAAGATTGCGTCCCGGTGCCGTATGGGAAGGGAGGGTTTGGCGGGATTAGTCTTCATCAAAATCCCATGATACTGCCATGGGGGCAATGATGCCGCCCGCAATAAAGCAAAAAATGACCCACCCGACCATGTCGGGGGTTAGGCCTGCGATCCAAGAAATGACCCGCACGGCCCCGAGGCCGAAGGCCTGCAGGCCGACGAAATAAATTAGAAATCTAAAAAATGGGTTGTTCCAAATACGTTTCATAACAAGAAAAGTTTAGGTGATAAAAAATGACCCAGCTTCCTAATCGTTAAGTGGCGAATGCCACAAAAAGCCGGTGAAAGAACATGTGAGCAAAGCTCACTAATTCATTTCAGCCAAAGCTAAAAATGAACCTTAATTATAACTTAAACTCTCTCTCTCTCTGCAAGTAAAAATTAAGGAATGAGTAAGTTTTGTTTTAGTCTCTAACTCCCCCTTCACGGGGGAGTCGGAGCGCGCGAGTGAAACGATGCGTGATCCGGTGGGGGTTCTTTGCAGCCTTCAGATGTAGCGACATGACCCCCACCTGAATTTATGCGCTAATGCTTAAAATTCAGACTCCCCCGTGAAGGGGGAGTTAGGCAATGACGAATTTTTTAATCACCAAAACAGGAGAAAACCATGCCAACAACCAATTTGAATTTAGCCTGCTTCACTGAGCTAAAAAACCAGTTAGAAATCAGATGCGAGAATCTCTTCAATCTCTTGCTTCAAAATGGGTAAATCTCTGATAATTGCCTCTTCCAGGCGGGCGCGGCTTACATTACCATAATCGTGGATGATGCGGTGGCGCATGCCGATAATCTGCCGCCATGGAATGGCGGAGTGCTGTGCGGTAAAATCGGTGGAAAGTTTGCCTGCTCCCTCACCGATGATGGCGATGGCGTAGGAGGCTGCCATCAGCAGGTGGCGGTCATCCAGCCCGCGTGTGTGGGCAGAAGTGGCATCATCAATCGCTTGCAGCATGTCTTTCAGGCGCAAGAAATTCGGGTTGATCTTCTCCATCAAAGTGGAATGGATTCACTGAGGATGCGTGCTTTGAATTCCGGACGAATGGCATCATCTGCTAACACATCTACGGGTTTTTTCAGCATGTCTTCCAATGCCAGCTGTAAACCGGATTCATCCATCAGAGAAGCGCCAGGAAGGAAGTGAACCAGTAGGTCAATATCGCTTCCATCTCTCGCTTCCGCCCGTGCAACGGAGCCAAAAACGCGCACGTTTCCAGCATGGTAGCGTTCCGCCAGCTGAAGGATTGCATCCCGGTGGGAGTGAAGATCATGCAGTTCCATGAGTGGATTTTATCACAAGACGACCAAGTATTAAACACCATAAGGAGAAAACCATGCCAACAACCAATTTGAATTTAGCCCTGGTGGCGCAAAGCCAGGCGCAGAAGGAAGTGACGGTGAATGAAGCGCTGACGCGCATTGACGCACTGATGAATCGCGGGGTGGAGGATAAGGATTTAGCCACACCGCCGGGCAGCCCGGCTGAAGGGGATGCTTATATTGTGGGCGCTTCGGCGACGGATGATTGGGCAGGGAAGGAAGGCCAGCTGGCCTATTTTGAGCAGATATGGCGGTTTGTAGAGCCCAATGAGGGGCTGGCCGTGTGGGTGAAGGATGAGGATGCGCTCTATGCCTTTGATGGGGCTGCATGGGTGTTTGCCGCGAAGAACATTCAGAATGCCGCGCTGGTGGGCATCAACACCACGGCGGATGCCACAAACAAGCTGAGCGTGGCCAGTGCGGCCGTTCTGTTCAGCCATAACGGGGATGATGTGCAGGTGAAGCTGAACAAGGATGATACGGCGGATACGGCCAGTTTTGTATTTCAGAATAATTTTTCCGGCAGAGCGGAATTTGGCCTGATTGGAGAAGATAATTTCTCTTTCAAAGTTTCACCCGATGGCAGCGCGTTTTATCAATCTTTCGTGCTGGATAAAGATACGGGTAATGTGGATTTTAAGCAGGATGTGAATGTTGACGGAGCGCTGAAGGTGAAGGAAGATACCAACACCCATATGGGCACAGCCACACTCTCCTCCGGCACGGCGGTGGTGAATAATGCTTCCGTAGCGGCGGATAGCCGGATTTATCTGACCATTCAAAGCCCCTCGGGTACGGTGGGGGTGCCTTATATTTCCGCGCGTTCGGTGGGCACATCCTTCACCATCACCTCCACCAACGGGGCGGATGCTTCCACCGTGGCATGGTTGATGGTGCAGCCAAGTTAGGAGTTAGTGAGCAGTTAGCAGTCTTCAAGAGGCGGGAGATTGCTTCGTCGCTTGATGGCTCCTCGCAATGACGAATAAAAAACGGCGCACCGCTTACTGCATACCGCTGACTGCAAACTATGGAGGCGTAATGAATCAGCAGGAAATGAAAAAGATCATCCATGAAACTGTTCACGAAACACTGTCTGGGCTGGGCTTTGATACCGATGAGCCACGGCAGATGCAGCAGGATCTGTTCTATTTACGCAAACTTCGGCAGGGAAGTGAGTTTATGACCACGCGGGTGAAAGCTGCTTTAATTGCGACATTGATCCCCACCATGCTATACTTAGCCTGGGAGGTAATTCGGAGGATGGTGAAGTGATAAAATGGATAAGACTATTGTTAGTGGTTGGGCTTTTTGCCTTCGCTCCTGTGAATACGGTGCTGGCTTCCACCCATGGTGGAGAAGAAGAGGACGAGGAAAAGCCGCAAAGTGAAGCCGCCAAGCGTGCGGCCGAAGCACCAACCCAGAAAGGTTTTACCGATGAGCAGCGGCGTGAATTCCGCATGCAGATGTACCTCAATAATATTGGCTCAGCGAATAATGTTATGTTTGAGAAGGCGATCAACGGGCTGGAAGATATGGGCAAGGAAGGTATTCATCGTCTGATAGAATTATTGCGTGAGGAAGAAGGTGAGCGAGAAATGGAAATCCATATCATATATGCGCTGGGGCGGATGCGGCGTCTTGGTGTGTATGCATTGCCAACATTAAAGCGCTATATTAACCATGACGATGCGGAAATCAGGGCAGTAACCGCGAATGCCTTGGGAAGGATTGGAAAACCCGCCTCTGAGCTTGTCCCTCAATTGGCAGGGCTGTTGTTGGATGACGATGACTGGGTTAAAAACAGTGCGCACCGGGCGCTTGAAAGTATCCGCACGCGTGAATCCAGAAAGGCACTTGAAGATTATAAGAAAGCGCAGCAATTCACGACAGAAATTAAAGCGATTAAAAGATAGCCTGCAAGCTGAAGAAAACATTCCCCGCAAAGAGAGAATGCCCGGCGTTGCCTGTTACTTAAGCGGCGAGGGATTTAATCCGTGCATTCAGGCGGCTCAGGATACGAGAAGCCGTATTTTTCTTTATAATATCACGGGCTTGAGCGCGACCAAGTGCAGATTGTACTGATTTAAGAGCTTGGTTTGCCTCATCTTTACTGCCGGATTCAACTGCCTGAAGCGTTTGCTTAATCGCGTTGCGATAGCGTGTTTTACGGGCGCGGTTAAGCTCCGTACGCTTTACATTTTTACGAATTGATTTCTGTGTAGCCTTATGATGAGCCATAGTTCTTCCTTATCGATTGGAAGCGCCTTATAGCGATAATTGTTCGCTCAGTCAAGCATCAAAGCGGCAGGTTAAATTGACTTTAGGCGGTATAATGCATCCAGCGCCTCTTTCGGGGTCATTTCGTCCGGATTAACGCTTTCCAGAAAAGCTAAAATCTCACCCGCAAGAGGGTTAAGACTAACCTGCTCTGCAGGAAGCTGAGTGGGGGTTTCTTCGATCGGTGAGGAGAAAAGTGAAAGCTGATTTCCTAACGATGCGCAGCCGGAGGTTTCCAATTGAAAGAGGATATCGGTGGCGCGTGCCGTTACGGCGCGTGGCAGGCCGGCCAGTTTGGCAACCTGTATGCCATAGGAATGGGCGGCAGCACCCGGTATAACGCGATGTTCAAACACCACATCCCCTTGCCATTCTTTGACGGAAATTGTGTAGGAAGCGGCGTGAGAAAGCTGCGCGGCCAGCTGGGTTAGTTCATGGTAATGGGTGGCAAACAGCCCGCGACACTGAATATTGTTATGCAAATATTCCAGCACTGCCCACGCAATAGACAGCCCATCATAGGTAGCGGTTCCACGCCCAATTTCGTCCAGAATAACAAGCGATTGTTTGGTTGCCTGATGAAGAATTGCGGCAGTTTCCAGCATTTCAACCATGAAGGTGGAATGCCCGCGTGCCAGATTATCGGATGCGCCAACGCGGCTGAAAATACGGTCAGTTAACCCGATAGTGGCAGATTCGGCAGGAACGAAGGAGCCAATCTGCGCCATGATGGTGATCAGGGCAACTTGTCGCAGGAAGGTGCTTTTTCCGGCCATGTTAGGGCCTGTCATCAGCCATAAGAGCTGATCGTCTTCCAGCGCACAATCATTGGGAATAAAACCTTCATGATTAAGGGATTCCACCACCGGATGGCGTGAGTTTTTCAAACTCAACAGCGCGGCATCCGTGAGATGAGGGCAGGTGTAATGGTTGGCGACGGCGATGGCCGCAAAATTTGCAAGAACATCTATTGTCGCAATAGCCTGCGCCACGCGATTAAGCTCCGCAGCATAATTTTCAACCTCACGGCATAAATCTTCAAATAATTCCTGCTCTAATGCCATGGACTGGCTGCTGGCGGTAATCATTTCCTGCTCCAGCGTGCGGAGTTCTTCGGTGGTAAAGCGCACTGCATTGGCCAGTGTTTGCCGGTGTGTAAAATGCTCAGGGATGTTTTTGCTATGTTGAGGCGACACCTCAATAAACATGCCTAAGACATTGTTTGTTTTAATCTTTAGGCTTTGAATGCCGGTTTCCTGACGGTATTGCTCCACCAAGCCCTGCTTAATTTTGCCACTCTCAAAATGAAGGTTGCGCAGATGATCCAGCGTGGCGTGGTAGCCATCGCGGATGAAGCCGCCATCCCGTGTTAGAATGGGCGGCTGGTCAATCAATGCTGATATCAGCATTTCACGCAGGCTATCCATGCCGCCGAGATGCTTCAAATGCCGCTCAAGAAGCGCCGGAGGCACTTCATTTGCAGCAAAGGTCAGGCACTCAGAAAGGTTCAGCGCCACCACTAAGCTATCGCGCACCATGGCCAGATCCCGTGGCCCGCCACGCCGCATGCAAAGGCGAGCAACTGCCCGCTGCATATCAGGTGCGTGTTCAAGCTGGGTATTAATTTTCTCATGCACCAGATGATGACTCAAAAAGAAGGCAACGGCCTGCTGCCGTGCCTTGATAGGTGTGATATCCATCAGGGGGGCGGCCAGCCATTGCTGAATGAGGCGGCCACCATGCGCGGTTTTTGTGCGATCAATGACATTCAACAGGCTGCCTTTGCGCTGCCCTTGCTGGTTGGCGAAAAGCTCCAGGCTTTGCCGGGAGGATGCATCCATCAACATAATGGCATGATTGGCCTGCTTTTTTGGCGGTTCAAGGCGGGGCAAAAAGCCCTTCTGCGTTATTTCAAGATAGGCAACCAAAGCGCCGCAACTGGAAAGCTCCGCATCACTAAAATCTCCAAAAACATCCAATTCATCCGTGCCGAGCACTTTTTTGAGGCGTTGTTTAGCGCGAGAAACGCTGAAGCAAGCCTCCGCCTGTGCGCTGATGGTGCGGCCTTCTGCCTTTAAGCTCTGATTCAGCAGCTGGTTTTGCCATAGGCTCTCCGGAATAAGCAATTCAGTGGGTTGAATGCGCGCCAGCGTGCTTTCAGCCTGTTCAAGCGGCATAACTTCCGTGTAAAACTCCCCGGTTGACATATCCAGCCACGCGATGGCGGCCTGTTTCTTAATATTGCTGAGCGCTGCCAGAAAATTGGACTTGGTTCCCTGCAGCAACCCTTCTTCCAGCAATGTTCCAGGGGTTGCAATTCTGACAACATCCCGCTTAACAACGGATTTAGCACCACGTTTTTTCGCTTCAGCCGGGTCTTCCATTTGCTCGCAAATGGCAACATGAAAGCCAGCACGGATCAGTTTATGCAGGTAATTTTCATGGCTATGCCATGGCACACCGCACATGGGAATATCCTCTCCCTGATGTTGCCCCCGGCGTGTGAGGGCAATATCCAGCGCAGCGGCGGCATTTTTTGCATCGCCAAAGAACAGCTCATAAAAATCTCCCATACGGTAGAAAAGGAGGCAATCCGGGTAATTTGCCTTGATGGTTAGATATTGCTGCATCATTGGGGTGGCCTCCGCAGGGATACCCGATGGATTTGCCGCAAGATCGTTAGCGGGTTCCGTGTTTGAGCGAGCGGCAGAGGCAGACATGGTTTGCTTTTATCCTGTTTACCCTTGTGTCTCAACTGCTGCTTTACAGTTTCAATCCGCATTGATACATTGCGCCATCTTTCAACATGATATAACCCGCGCGGCAGTAAGGATAGCAAAGCATGTCAGACAATACATACACCAATGATGAAGCCCTAGAATATCATAAACAGGGAAAGCCCGGAAAAATTCAGGTTGCCGCAACAAAGCCACTTTTAACGCAGGGTGATCTGGCATTGGCATATTCCCCGGGTGTGGCAGCGCCATGCCTTGAAATTGAGAAAAATCCTGAAAAAGCATATGATTATACGGCACGAGGAAATTTTGTGGCGGTGGTCTCCAATGGCACGGCAGTGTTGGGTTTGGGAAATCTTGGCGCGCTGGCTTCCAAGCCGGTGATGGAGGGTAAAGGGGTTCTGTTTAAGCGTTTTGCAGATATTGATGCGATTGATATTGAGGTGGATACCGAAGATCCGGAGGAGTTTGTTAACGCCATTAAATATCTTGGTCCAAGCTGGGGCGGCATTAATCTGGAAGATATTAAAGCGCCGGATTGTTTCATTATTGAAAGTCAGTTGAAAGAAAAGATGGATATTCCGGTTTTTCATGACGATCAGCATGGAACGGCGATTGTTACGGCGGCGGCGCTTATTAATGCCGCGCATCTGACCAAGCGTAAACTGGAAGATATGAAGCTTGTGGTGCTTGGTGCCGGGTCGGCGGGGATTGCCTGTCTTGAACTGGTAAAATCATTGGGTGTGAAGCATGCGCTGCTGGTGGATCGTCAGGGTGTAATTTATAAAGGGCGCACCGATGGCATGAATCAGTGGAAGGAAGCCCATGCGATTGAGACTAAGGATCGTACGCTGGAAGATGCCATGAGAGGGGCGGATGCATTTTATGGGCTGGCCGGGCGCGGTGCCGTGACGAAGGAAATGGTGGGAAGTATGGCTAAGAACCCGATTGTGTTCGCAATGGCCAACCCTGATCCGGAGATTCGTCCGGAAGAAGTGCGGGAAGTGCGGGACGACGCCATTATGGCAACCGGGCGTTCGGATTATCCGAATCAGGTGAATAATGTACTTGGTTTTCCGTATATTTTCCGTGGTGCGCTGGATGTGCATGCCACAACAATTAACGAAGAAATGAAAGTGGCTGCGGCGCGGGCGCTGGCAGAATTGGCACGTAAGCCTATCCCTGAAGAAGTTGCGACAGTGTATGGTAAGCGTCTTGAGTTTGGTCGGGAATATATTATTCCAACCCCGTTTGATCCGCGTTTAATTCATACCGTGCCGGTTGCCGTGGCCAAAGCGGCAATGGATAGTGGCGTGGCGAAAAAGCCAATCGAAGATTTTTCGGCCTATGAGACAGAGCTTAAGGCGCGACTGAATCCAAGTATTAATACGCTGAACCTGATTTACCGTCAGTTACGAGATGAGCCGAAGAAGGTTGTGTTCGCTGAGGGTGAGGAAGAAACCGCCATTCGCGCTGCCATTGAATGGCGTGATAGCGGGTTTGGTCAAGCTGTGTTGGTTGGCCGTGAAAAACCAATTGAAGAAGTGTTTAACAAGCTTGGTGTGCAGAATCTTGAGAATATTGAAGTGATCAATGCTGCCAAGACTGACAAAAATGAAGCGTATATTGAAGCCATGTATCAAAAGTTGCAGCGTAAAGGCTATTTGCATCGCGACTGTGTGCGTTTGGTTAAGAATGATCGGAATATCTTTGCCGCCAGCATGCTGGCAGCGGGGGATGCCGATACTTTGGTCACGGGTTTAACGCGAAGCTATAATCAGTCGCTTAAAAGTGTGATGAGCATTATTCCGCCACGCGATGAGCATCGTTTGTTCGGCCTAAGCATGTATATCACGCGAAGCCGGGGGACGGTATTTCTGGCGGATACATCCATTCATCTTCTGCCGGAGCCTGAAGAGCTGGCCAATATTGCCGTGCAATCGGCAGCAGCGGCGCGTGCTATGGGGCAAACTCCGCGCGTGGCGATGCTATCCTTCTCAAATTTCGGGAATCCACTTTACGATAAATCGAAGCGTATTCGGGATGCCATTGCTATCTTAGATAAGATGGATGTGGATTTTGAGTATGAAGGCGAGATTATGGCCGATGTGGCGCTGAATGACTCTATGATGGACTTATACCCATTCTGCCGTCTTTCAGGGCCGGCGAATGTTCTGGTGATGCCAGGGTTGCACACGGCTAATATTTCATCAAAATTACTCAGTGAGCTTGGGAATGGCTCGTTAGTGGGGCCAATTCTTCTGGGGCTGGATAAACCGGCGCAGATTGTTCCGATGAATTCATCCGTATCGGAGATCATTGCAATGACAGCGATGGCGGCAGCGGATCTGGCAAGTGCCGGCTAAGTTTGCGGTAAACTAAATGGTTAGAACTTGGGGGTGTGGCCGCCGGCCGGCGGCCGCCGCTTTTTCCAGCATAGGATACGAAGAAGGCATAAAAAAAGCCCCTCAGTCAATGAGGGGCTTTTTTTTACTCTAAGCGAAGTAGTTTAAGCGGCTTGCAGCTCGCCTTCCAGTTCCTTCAAAGCTTCATGACGTGCACGGTCTTCAGTACCTTTGGCGGTGATATCACGATCAACAAATTCAATAACGGCTTTCGGAGCGGAGTCACCGAAGCGGAAACCGGCTTTGATGATGCGCAGATAGCCACCATTGCGGGACTCATAGCGCTTGGCTAATGCATCAAATAATTTATTCACCGTTTCAGTATCATTATAGAGATAGGCCAGCGCCTGACGACGTGCGTGCAGGTCACCACGTTTGCCAAGTGTTACAAGCTTTTCAACAACAGGGCGAAGGTCTTTCGCCTTCGGCAATGTTGTGGTGATCTGTTCATGCGTAATCAAACTGGCTGCAAGGTTGCGCAGCAGCGCCGCGCGGTGGGCACTTGTCCGGTTAAATTTACGTCCTTTCATACGATGTCGCATAATCTTCTCCTATCACACCCTTAAGGCAATTACATGCTGTATGGGTCTTCAAATTTCTTAGCTAATTCTTCAATATTTTCAGGCGGCCAGCCTTCAATATCCATGCCAAAGCTAAGTCCCATATTGCCCAGAACTTCTTTGATTTCATTGAGTGACTTACGACCAAAATTCGGTGTTTTAAGCATTTCAGATTCCGGCTTTTGCACCAGATCACCAATGTAAACAATGTTATCATTTTTCAGGCAGTTTGCTGAGCGCACGGAAAGTTCAAGCTCATCAACTTTCTTCAACAGGTTGCGGTTGAAGGCTGGGCCATCTTCTTTCTTCTCAACTTCAGCCACTTCAATATCATCGAAGTTAATGAAGGCACGCAGTTGATCCTGAAGGATGCGAGCGGCAAAGGCCACGGCATCTTCGGGCTTAATGGAACCATCTGTTTCAACGGAAAGTGTCAGTTTGTCATAGTCCGTACGCTGACCAACACGTGTTTGATCCACTTTGTAGCTTACTTTACGAACCGGGCTGTAGATCGCGTCAATCGGGATAATGCCGATTTCGCCTTTTTCATTACTGTGCTGATCCGCAGGAACATAACCTTTACCGGTTTGCACCGTCAGTTCCATGTTGATTTCAGCACCTTTATCCAGAGTACAAATAACGGCGTTCTGGTTGATGATTTTAATATCAGCTGAAGTTTCAATCATGCCGGCGGTAACAATGCACGGGCCTTTGGCTTTCAGCGTCAAACGCTTTTGACCTTCGGCCTGCATGGCAATAGCAACATTTTTGATGTTCATCACCACGTTTACAACGTCTTCCTGCACACCTTCAATGGTTGAAAATTCGTGCAGAACACTATCAATTTTCAGTGAGGTTACAGCCGCGCCCTGCAAAGAAGACATTAAAACACGACGCAGCGCATTACCTAATGTCAGACCAAAGCCACGCTCCAAAGGTTCAACGACAACTTCGGTCGCATTGGAGGATTTTTCCTTAACATCATATTTGGTTGGCTTGATCAGTTCTTGCCAGTTATTTGCTACGAGTTGGTAAGACATTCTTTTGTCCTTTTCTAGCGGTTATCTTGTAAAAAATTATACGCGGCGGCGCTTACGTGGGCGGCAACCATTATGCGGAATGCCGGTAACATCCACGATTGAGCCAACGTTTAAGCCCACAGTTTGTAATGCACGCAGTGCTGATTCGCGGCCTGAGCCTGGCCCTTTAACGCTAACATCCACAGTGTGCATGCCCATATCCATGGCGCGTTGTGCGGCAGTTTCTGAAGCAATCTGCGCGGCATAAGGTGTTGATTTGCGTGAGCCCTTAAAGCCGGAGCCACCTGCTGTTGCCCACGTCACGGCATTGCCGGAAGTGTCGGTAACAGTCACAATCGTGTTGTTAAAGGTGGAGTTGATATGCACAACACCCTTAGGGACACTTTTTTTAATTTTCTTCTTTGCGGCAGGTTTAGCCATAACTATTTCCTCAGTCTTACTAACTTAATCTAATTATTTCTTACCAGCGATTGGCTTGGCTTTACCTTTGCGCGTACGTGCATTGGTATGTGTGCGCTGGCCACGAACCGGCAAGCGGCGACGGTGGCGAAGGCCACGGTAAGAGCCAAGATCCATAAGCTGCTTAATATTCATTGATACTTCGCGGCGCAGATCACCTTCAACAGAATAATCCGCGTCAATCGTTTCACGAATTTTAATCACATCATCATCAGAAAGCTGATTAACCCTAAGACCCGGCTCAATGCCGGCCTTTTGGCAGACATTCAGCGCGCTCACGCGGCCAATGCCATAAATATACGTAAGCGCAATTTCAATACGCTTATTCGTTGGAATGTTTACACCGGCAATACGGGCCACGATGCTTCTCCTTACACTGACTTAAAAATTAAGAGAGCGAAACATAACGATTGATTGGCGGAAGTCAATCAATAAATCACGCTTCCACTTTATTATTTACAATTGTTTCAATGGATTTTGTTACGGTTTCGATAGGTTGCGTGCCATCCACAGTGTGCAGACGACCTTGCGCCGTGTGTCTATAATAGTCCAGAACGGGCAGGGTTTGATCACGATAGGTCTGTAAACGCGCGCTAAACACTTCCGGATTATCATCCGGGCGAGGCTCTTCGCCGGCGGCAACAGCCTCTTGCGCGCGTTTGGCCGAACGGCTTTTCAGCTCGTTATCCGGCACCTGCATATCAATGATAAAATCAATTTTCGTGCTATTGTTCAGGAGCATTTCATCCAGTGCCTTGGCTTGTGCCGCAGTGCGTGGAAAGCCATCAAGCAGATAGCCGTTGGCACAATCAGAGTCCTGAATGCGCTCGGCGATCATGGCAATGATAGTTTCATCGGAGACCAGGCCGCCGGCTTTCATCACCCCTTCCACTTCCTTGCCAAGTGGCGTGCCGGCGCTGACAGCAGCGCGGAGCATGTCTCCGGTTGAAAGCTGGGGGATGCCATACTTATCCATAAGGATAGCGGCCTGAGTGCCTTTACCTGCGCCAGGAGGGCCAAATAGAATAATAGATGTCAACGCCGCCTCCCTTTCAGTTTAGCTTTCTTGATAAGCCCATCATATTGATGTGCAAAAAGATGTGATTGAACCTGCGTCATGGTGTCCAGAACAACATTCACCACAATCAGAAGGCTGGTTCCGCCAAGGTAAAAAGGAACGGAATATTGAGAAATTAATATTTCAGGAATCACACAGACCAGCGAAATATAAGCAGCGCCAATGACAATCAGGCGGTTCATGATTTTATCTAAGAATTGTTTGGTTTTCTCGCCGGGGCGAATGCCAGGAATAAAACCACCATTGCGCTTCAGCATATCTGCGGTATCGTCCATATTGAACACATGCTTGGCATAGAAAAAGCAGAAAAAGGTGATAAGGCTGACATAAGCCAGAATATAAAGTGGTTTGCCATGCCCAAGATAGAGGGCAATATTCTCTAAAACAGGGCCAATTTCAGCGCCACGAGAAGAGGCAAAGCCTGAAATTGTCGCAGGGAAGAGAAGAAGCGAACTGGCAAAAATAGGCGGAATAACCCCTGCAGGGTTAAGTTTGATTGGCAGATGTGAGCTTTGCCCATCAAACTGCTTATTGCCCATCTGACGTTTTGGGTATTGCACCAGAACACGACGCTGAGCACGCTCCATCAGCACGATAAACGCGATAAGCACAAGCGCCAGTACCATGACAAGCAGGATAATGGCCGTGGATAATGCGCCGGTGCGCCCCAGCTCAAACGTGCCGGCAATGGCGCGTGGAAGTTCCGCAACGATCCCTGTAAAGATAATCAGTGAGATGCCGTTACCAATACCGCGAGAGGTAATTTGCTCTCCCAGCCACATCAGGAATAATGTACCGCCAACCAAAGAAACAATAGTGGTTAATCTGAATAAAAAGCCGGGATCGATGACAACCGTTTGTGTGCCGCTGCGCATGCCCTCCAAGAAAAGTGCAATACCAAAACCCTGAAAGGCCGCCATGAGCACCGTGCCATAACGTGTATATTGATTGATTTTTTGCCGCCCGGCTTCGCCTTCTTTTTTAAGCGCCGTCAGGGCAGGGGACATCACCGTCATCAACTGCATGATGATAGAGACCGTAATATAGGGCATGATATTAAGGGCAAAAATGGTCATACGACCAAGTGCGCCACCGGAAAACATATTGAAAATATCAAGCAGGCCACCGGATTGCTGTTTAAACAATTCAGTTAAAACACGTGAATCGACACTTGGTAGCGGAACATAGGTTCCAATGCGGTAGATAACCAATGCCGCCAAAACAAACCAAATACGCTTCTTCAGCTCGGTTGCCTGACTTAAAACAGAAACGTCAAACGCTTGATTGTTCTTTGATGAGCGTGCCATGAAGGTTCGGGTCTGGCGCAATTTCTTAGAAGTGGCTGCTTTCTTTTCAGCTTTCCGGGGTGCTTTCTCAGTCAGATTCAGCGTGCCACCCGCTTTCTCAACCGCATTTCTTGCAGCTTCCGAAGCGGCATCCACGGTGATGCTAATTTTGCTTTTAAGTTCACCTTTGGCAAGCAACTTAACGCCATCTTTATCACCGGTTATCAGGCCGGCATCTTTCAAAGTTTGCAGCGTGATATCGGTGGCTTTTATTTTTTTCTCGCTGATAAAAAGTTCCAGCCGCTCAAAGTTAACAACTTCAAATTCTTTGCGGGTATAATTGGTGAAACCACGCTTAGGAAGGCGACGGAAAATAGGCATTTGCCCGCCTTCAAAACCCTTAACGGCAACACCGGAGCGGGACTTTTGGCCTTTGAGGCCACGCCCTGCCGTTTTGCCTTTACCGGAGCCAATACCACGCCCCTTGCGCTTGGATTTATACGTTGCGCCATCATTATCGGATAATGTGTTGAGTAAAGAAGACATAGCAAGCTCCATATAGCTTTAATTATTCACCCACCTGAATCAGGTGATGTACTTTTTCGATCATACCGCGCGTTGCAGCTGTATCTTCAACCTCAACAGTACGGTGCATTTTATTCAGACCGAGACCAATCAACGTTGCACGCTGATCTTTACGGCGACCAATTGGGCTGCCAGTCTGGGTTATTTTAATGGTTTGAGTTTTTGCCATGATTATCTCTCTAAGTCAAAAATCTTTATTACGCTGCGTTTTCTTCAGAAGCTGCCTGATGCGAGCTGCCATCATCCCGGCGGGATATAAGGTCGCCCACACGACGATTAAGGCGGTCGGCAATCGCTTTCGGAGACTGAATGCTGTTGAGAGCCACAAATGTTGCGCGAACCATGTTATAGGCATTGGAAGAGCCGGTTGATTTTGCCACAACATCCTTCACACCCAGCGCTTCAAAAACGGCACGCATCGGCCCGCCTGCGATCACTCCGGTACCGGCAGGAGCTGCGCGCAGCACAACCTTACCGGCGCCTGAGCGTGCAATCGTATCATGATGCAGGGTGCGGCCCTCACGTAGCGGCACGCGGATCATTGATTTTCTGGCAGCTTCAGAGGCTTTGCGTTTAGCGTCAATCACTTCTTTGGCTTTACCTTTGCCAAAACCAACGCGACCGTTACCATCGCCAACCACAACCAGTGCAGTAAAGCCAAAGCGCCGGCCACCCTTGACCACTTTTGCGGTGCGATTAATCGCTACCAGCTTATCAATGATACCGTCTTCGTTTTGTTCAGCAAATGCCATAATATCCCCAATTACTACCTAAAATTTTAAACCAGCTTCACGCGCCGCTTCAGCAAGAAGCTTCACGCGACCGTGATAACGGTAACCGCCACGATCGAACACAACATCAGATAGTTTTTTATCCTTTGCGCGTTTGGCAATCAATGCACCAAGCTTGGCCGCTTTTTCAGCGCCCGTTTGCTTGCCTGAGAACTCAGATGTTTCCGTTGTTGAGGCGGAGACAAGCGTTGCAGATGCGCTATCATCAATGATCTGTGCATGCAAATGCTTGTTGCTACGGAAAACAGACAAGCGCAGCTTGCCGCCGGCACGCTGCTTAAGAGCATAGCGTGTGCGACGTGTGCGACGTGTAAAACGTGATTCTTGAGCGGCCATAATAAAACCTTCCTATTATCCTTACTTCTTCTTACCTTCTTTGCGGCGAATTTGTTCACCTTCATACTTGATTCCCTTGCCTTTATAAGGTTCGGGTTTGCGGTATTTTCGAATATTTGCAGCAACCTGACCAACGCGCTGCTTATTAGCGCCGGAAATTTCAATCTCTGTTGGTTTCGGGCAGACGATGGTGATTCCTTCCGGAATTTTAAACAGAACGGGGTGGCTAAATCCAAGTGCCAGCTCAAGTTCGGAGCCTTTGATCGCCGCCTTATAGCCAACACCGCTTATTTCCAGTTTAATGGTGAAACCTTCGGAAGCACCCTGAACCATATTCTCAATGTTTGAGCGTGCCGTGCCCCACAATGCGCGGGTTAATTGCGAGTCATTGGAAAGCGTGACCTGACCTTCTTCTTGTGACAATGTAACATTCTCAGGAAGTTGGTAAGTCATTGATGTTTTTGCGCCCTTAACGGTGACAACAGAGTTATCAACAGAAAGCTCAACACCAGGTTTTAAAACTACAGGTTTTTGGCCAATGCGGGACATAAGACTCTCCGTTCACTAATCCGATTAATAAAGGCGACAAATTACTTCGCCAGCAACATTTTCTTGCTTGGCTTTGTAATCCGGCAGAATGCCTTTTGAAGTTGAAAGAATGGAAATGCCAAGCCCGTTATACACACGAGGCATGGATTGCACATTTGAATAAACACGACGCCCAGGCTTAGAAATACGCTTAAGCTCCATAATAGCGGCCTTGCCCATCGCATAGCTCAACTGGATGGTCAGCTGCTTAACGCCCTTGCGAAGTTCTTCTTCGCTATAACCCTTAATGTAACCCTCTTCCTTCATCACGTCCAAAATAGCACGCTTCACTTTTGAAGATGGCGTTGATACTTCCATAAGCTTAACGGCCTGACCGTTGCGAATGGTGGTTAGCATATCAGCGATGGGATCTGTTGCAGCCATAATAATCTCTATATCTTTATCTGTTTACCAGCTTGATTTTGTTACACCCGGAATCTGCCCAACGGAGGCCAGTTCACGCAGTGCAACGCGGGAAAGGTTAAATTTGCGGTGATAACCACGAGGGCGGCCAGTCAGGCCGCAGCGATTGCGCTGACGGTTTGCGGCGCTGTTGCGCGGCAAAGTGGAAAGCGCCATGGACGCTTCAAAACGTTCTTCAATCGGAAGCTCGCGATTCATCACTTTTGCTTTCAATTCGGTACGTTTTAAACCGTATTTTTCATTAAGCTTTTTACGCCTAACATCACGCTGAATCATACTTGATTTTGCCATTTTTCTAAACCTCTGCTTTCACTATTTTCTGAACGGGAAGTTAAATGCTTTTAACAGCGCCAATGAATGTTCTTTAGATTCGGAATCCAGAACAATTGTCACGTCCAATCCGCGCACCTTGTCAATTTTATCGTAATTGACTTCCGGGAAAATGATCTGCTCTTTCAGGCCAAACGTATAGTTGCCGTTGCGATCAAAAGAGCGCGGAGAAAGGCCACGAAAGTCACGCGTACGTGGAAGAGCAATGTTCACCAGACGGTCAATAAACTCATACATACGATCTTTGCGGAGAGTTACCTTACAGCCCACCGGCACACCTTCACGCAGCTTGAAACCCGCGATGGACTTCTTCGCACGTGTAATAATAGGCTTTTGACCGGTGATCAGCGCCAGCTCTCTGACAGCGCTATCGATCAGCTTTGCGTCATTCGCCGCTTCGCCAACACCCATATTCACGGATATCTTTTTAATCTTTGGAATCAGATGTGCATTCGACACGCCAAGCTCTTTCATTATCGCTTGCTTGATTTCCTTATTGTATTTTTCACTTAAACGCGCAGGCATAACATACTCCTTAAGCTAGCACTTCGCCAGAGCGCTTTGCTATACGCACTTTCTCATTATTTTCAAGTATTTTATATCGAACGCGCGAAGGCTTATCGCTCTTCGGATCTGTGATCGCGACGTTGGAAATATGAACGGACAGATTTTTGTCCACAATACCACCCTGGCTAACCATAGAGGCTTTCGTGTGGCGTTTGGCCACATTTACGCCATTGACCAGAACGCGGTCATTCTTTGTCAGCACTTTGATAATTTCACCTTGCTTGCCTTTATCTTTGCCGGCAATGACGGTAACCTTATCCCCTTTTTTTAAACGATATTTAGCCATGTTATCCTCTAATAATCACTCAATTCACTAAAGCACTTCAGGTGCCAGTGAGATGATTTTCATATATTTTTTCGAGCGCAGCTCCCGTGTTACGGGGCCAAAAATACGTGTGCCGATAGGCTCCCCGTTATTTTTGTTGATTAAAACTGCTGCATTCGTATCAAAACGAATGGCGGTTCCATCTGCACGCAATGTTTCCTTGCTTGTGCGAACAACAACGGCGCGATGCACATCACCTTTCTTCACTTTACCGCGTGGAATTGCATCCTTCACGGAAACAACAATAATGTCTCCAATGCGGGCGTAACGACGTTTTGAGCCACCCAGCACTTTAATACACTGAACCTCACGCGCGCCCGAGTTATCGGCAACTTTTAATCTACTTTCAACCTGAATCATGGCTTGCCCTACTAAATCACACTACAATATATTACTTAACGGCTTCCAGCACTTCCCAACATTTATTCTTCGAGATGGGACGTGTTTCAGCGATGCGAACAATATCACCAACGTTGAACGCATTTTTTTCATCATGCGCCGCATATTTTTTTGAGCGGCGAATGATTTTACCATAAAGAGGGTGGCGCAAGCGACGCTCAACTCTGACCGTTACTGTCTTATCGGCCTTATCACTTGTCACAACTCCTTGCAGGATACGACGTGGCATGGTGTTCTCCTAAAATTTTCTAATACGTTGATTTTTCAACGTAGTCTTAATTAATTCGCAGCCGCTTGCTGACGTATCAAGGTACGGATGCGGGCGACGGTGCGTCGTACTACACGAACTCGTGCCGTGTTGTCAAGCTGTCCGCTGCTTTTTTGGAAGCGTAAATTGAATGCTTCCTTTTTAAACTGAAGCAATAACTCCTTCAGCTCATCCATAGATTTACTTTTTAATTCTTCATTTTTCATCACTTTTACCCTTAGCTTCCTTGTTGGCGACTAACCAACGCGCTCAACAAACTTGGTTTTAATTGGTAACTTTGCAGCGGCACGTTCCAGTGCGCCACGAGCCAGCTCTTCTGAAATGCCATCCAGTTCAAACAGAATACGACCGGGCTTAACACGCGCCGCCCAATATTCTACGGAACCTTTACCTTTACCCTGACGAACCTCAAGCGGCTTGGCGGATACAGGAACATCCGGGAACACTCTGATCCATAACTTACCCGTCCGGCGCAGGTGGCGCTGGATCGTCCGGCGACATGATTCAATCTGCCTGGAAGTAATACGATCCGGCTCGAGTGCCTTCAGGCCATATTGACCAAAATTAATTGAAGCACCCGTGGTCGCAAGGCCATGAATGCGGCCTTTATGAGCTTTTCTAAATTTTGTTTTTTTCGGCATTAACATGACAAATATCCTTATAATTCTTAGAGGTAGCGTAAGGCTACTTCAGCATTCCCTGTATGCGCTTATCATGAGCACTCGGATCGTGCGCCAGAATCTCGCCTTTAAAGATCCAGACCTTCACACCGAGAACGCCGTAAGTGGTATTTGCTTCGGCAAAGCCATAATCAATATCCGCACGCAGTGTGTGAAGCGGCACGCGACCTTCGCGATACCATTCCATCCGCGCAATTTCTGCACCGTTAAGACGCCCGGAAACATTGATACGAATACCTTCCGCGCCCATCCGCATGGCAGATTGCAAGGAGCGTTTAATGGCGCGACGGAATGCAATACGGCGCTCCAGCTGGCTGGCGATAGATTGAGCAACAATGGCTGAATCCACTTCCGGCTTACGAATTTCAACGATATTAAGATTCACTTCGTCAGTGGTGATTTTTGCCAGCTTCTTGCGAATCAGCTCAATATCAGCACCTTTCTTACCGATAACAATACCAGGCTTGGAGGTATAAAGCGTAACGCGCATTTTTTGTGCAGAACGCTCGATAACAATCTTACTAATGCCGCCATCCTTCAGTTTCTCATTAATGAACTTACGAACATTGAGATCTTCATGCAGCATTTTTGCATATTTATCATCGGCATACCAACGTGAATCCCACGTGCGGTTGATGCCAAGGCGTAGACCAATTGGATTAACTTTTTGACCCATAACTATGCCTCACTTTCTTTCAGAATGATGGTTAGGTGACTAAACGGCTTAAGAATACGATAGCCACGGCCACGCGCGCGCGCCTGAAAGCGTTTCATAACCAGTGCCTTGCCAACATGTGCTTCTTTAATCACCAGCTGATCAACGTCAAGATTGTGATTATTCTCAGCATTCGCAATGCCGGAAAGGAGCGCTTTCTTAACGTCACGTGCCGCAGCCTTGCGTGAAAAGTCTAACTGAGTCAGCGCATCCTGGGCGGAAAGGCCACGAATGGACTCCGCAATCAAATTAAGTTTCTGTGGGCTAACACGAAGATTCCGCAACTTCACGGAAGCTTCATTATCTGCCAAACGACGTTCTTGTTTTGCCTTCGCCATGATTTACTCGCTTACTTCTTTACTTTTTTATCTGCACCATGCCCGGTGTAGGTACGGGTAGGGGAGAATTCACCAAATTTATGCCCAACCATTTGCTCGCTCACAGCCACGGGAATAAACTTGCGGCCATTATAAACGCCGAAAGTTAAACCCACAAATTGTGGAAGAATAGTTGAACGACGTGACCATGTTTTGATCACGGTGTGCTTTCCTGATGCCTTCACGTCTTCAGCTTTCTTAAAGAGATAGCTGTCAACAAAGGGACCTTTCCAAACTGAACGTGGCATAATAAACCTTCTTATCTATTTCTTATTCTTGCGACGAACAACAATCATCGCATTACTTTGTTTCTTACGAGAGCGCGTGCGCGCACCCTTCGTTGGCTTGCCCCATGGTGAGACAGGGTGACGGCCACCGGAGGTTTTACCCTCACCACCACCATGCGGGTGATCTACCGGGTTCATTGCAACACCACGTACGGCCGGGCGTTTGCCCATCCAGCGTGCGCGACCAGCTTTACCAAAATTCTGGTTCTGATGATCCTGATTGCTCACCGCGCCAACGGTGGCAAAGCAGTCTGCAGGTACTTTACGCACTTCGCCGGAGCGCAGGCGTAACAACGCAAAGCCGGAATCTTTACCGGTTAATTGAACATAAGAGCCGGCGGAGCGTGCAATCTGGCCGCCTTTACCGGGTTTCATTTCAACATTGTGTAAGACTGTTCCAACAGGAATGTTCTTTAGCTTCAGGCAGTTGCCAGCCTTGATGTCAGCGGCTTCAGAAGCAATCACTTTATCACCTGCCGCTAAACGCTGAGGAGCAAGAATATAAGCAACCTCGCCATCGGAATATTTGATCAGAGCAATATGTGCAGTGCGATTCGGATCGTATTCAATGCGCTCCACCGTTGCCTCAATGTCCAGTTTAACGTGGCGTTTGAAGTCAACAATACGGTAAAGACGCTTATGACCACCGCCGCGACGGCGGCTGGTGATGTGACCAAAATTATCGCGACCGGAAGAGCGCTTCTTGCCTTCCGTTAATTTTTTCTCCGGGCGGCCTTTATAAAGCTCAGATTTGTCCGTTAGGATCAAACCCCGCTGACCGGGAGTCATTGGTTTGAATGATTTTAACGCCATTAGTTTGCGCCTCCCATCACGTCAATTGTATTGCCTTCGGCCAAAGTGACGATGGCTTTCTTATAGCTATTGCGAACCCCAAGCTTGCCACGGAAGCGCTTGATTTTACCGTCTTGATTCAGTGTATTAACGTTTGTTACCTTAACGTTAAACAAAGCTTCAACGGCACGCTTCACATCGCCCTTGGTGGAAGATTTAGCGACTTTAAACGTCACCTTATTATACTCGCCCAACAAAGTAGATTTCTCCGTCACCACCGGGGTGCGGATAATATCATATAAAACAGGGCTGGTTATTTTCTTACTCATTTGAGCCTCGCTTCAAGTGCAGATACAGCATCGGAAGTTAAAATAAGTTGCTGATGTTTCAGGATGTCATAGACATTTGCACCAATAACGGGAATGGCGTTCAAGCCAGGGATATTGGCTGCTGATTTCGCAAAATTCTCATTCACATTAACATCAATCAAAAGGGCGGAGCCTTGATTAAAGTTTTTGTTGCCAATCAAAGACTTTGTGCTGGCTTTCTTCAGCTCTGCATCTTTTAAAATCGTCACCGAACCATCGGCAACTTTCTTAGAAAGTGCAATACGAAGCCCCAGGCTGCGAATTTTTTTCGGCAGGTCGTGAGCATGGCTGCGCACGCGAGCACCATGGGCAACACCACCACCGCGATGGTGAGGAGCAACGCGCGTACCCTGACGAGCATTACCTGTGCCTTTCTGCTTGAACGGCTTTTTAGTGGTTGCACTAATTTCGTTGCGCTCTTTTGTTTTGTGCAGACCGGATTGGCGCTTGGCTAACTGCCAGCGCACAACGCGGTGAAGGATGTCAGCACGGAATTCCGCACCAAAGATGGACTTATCCAGCGTCACTTCGCCGGATTCTTTGCCATCAAATGTCGTAACAGGAAGTTTCATAATCTACCAACCTTACGCGTTATCTTGAGCAGCTTCGGAAGATTGCTCTTCCGCTGCCGGTTCTTGTGATTCATTTTTTGCTTTCACGCCGCTTAAAACCGCAGCAGGGAAGGGCGCATTTTCAGGGCGTGAACTTTTGATAGTGTCACGCAGGAAAATAACGGAACCTTTCGCGCCGGGAACAGCACCTTTAACGGTGATGATACCAGTTTCATCATTTGTACTAACAATTTCAAGACCTTGTGTGGTCACCCGCTCATCGCCCATATGGCCAGCCATTTTCTTGCCTTTGAAAACGCGACCGGGATCCTGACATTGACCCGTTGAACCATGAGAACGGTGAGAGATGGAAACACCGTGCGTTGCTTCAAGCCCGGCAAAGTTATGGCGCTTCATGGCGCCGGCAAAGCCCTTACCTTTGGACGTGCCGATAACATCAACTTTCTGACCGGTGATGAAGTGACTTGGGATGAGTGTTTCGCCCACGGCCACCAGCGCATCATTTGCCACGCGGAATTCAGCCAGAATCTCTTTAGGCTCAATCTTCGCATTAGCAAAATACTGACGCTGCGGCTTGGCAACATTCTTAACTTTAGTTTTATTGAACGCGCCCAGTTGAATGGCGGTGTAGCCATCTTTCTCTTCGTGACGCTGTGCAACAACCTGACAATCAGCCACCTGCAGTAATGTGACAGGAATATGATTTCCCTCCACATCAAACTGACGGGTCATGCCCAGTTTTTTTGTGATTAAACCTGTACGCATTAGGATTGTACCCCCATGATTTGGATATCAACCTCAACGCCGGCGGGAAGGTCAAGGCGACCCAGCGCGTCGAGTGTTTGAGCATTGGTTTCAATAATGTCAATGAGACGCGTATGCGTACGCATCTCGAACTGCTCACGTGATTTTTTATTAACGTGAGGGCCACGAAGAACGGTAAATACGCTCCGGTTGCGGGGCAGAGGAACTGGCCCACGAGAGACAGCGCCGGTGCGACGAACCGTTGCAACAATATCGCGCGTTGATTGATCGAGCAAACGATGATCAAATGCTTTCAGCTTAATGCGGATTTTTTGGTTATCCATGACGTGACCTTTAATCTTTAACGCGTTTACTCAATAATTTTAGAGACGACGCCGGCGCCTACGGTGCGGCCACCTTCGCGGATAGCGAAGCGCAGGCCTTCATCCATGGCGATTGGGGCGATCAGTTCCACCGTCAGCTTGGCATTATCACCTGGCATGATCATTTCCGTGCCTTCAGGCAGGGTGATCGCGCCGGTAACATCCGTTGTGCGGAAGTAGAATTGAGGGCGATAATTGCCGAAGAATGGCGTGTGACGGCCACCTTCATCCTTGCTCAGGATATAGACTTCGCATTCAAATTTCGTATGAGGCTTGATGGTGCCCGGCTTGGCAAGAACCTGACCGCGCTCAACTTCGTCACGCTTCGTGCCGCGCAGAAGCACGCCAACATTATCACCGGCCTGACCCTGATCCAGCAATTTGCGGAACATTTCAACACCGGTGCAGGTGGTTTTAATCGTGTCTTTAATGCCAATAATTTCAATCTCTTCGCCAACTTTAACAATGCCGGCTTCAATCCGACCCGTCACAACCGTGCCACGGCCTTCAATGGAGAAAACATCTTCAATCGGCATGATAAATGGCTTATCCAGCGCACGTTCCGGCTGAGGAATGTAAGCATCAACTTCTTTCATCAGTTCGCGAATCGCATTCTCGCCAATCGCTTCGTCACGGCCTTCCAGCGCCGCCAAAGCCGAACCCTTCACAATCGGAAGATCATCGCCCGGGAAATCATAAGAAGAGAGCAGCTCACGCACTTCCATCTCAACAAGCTCCAGAAGCTCTTCATCATCCACCTGATCCACTTTGTTCAGGAAAACAACAATCGCAGGAACGCCAACCTGACGCGCCAGAAGAATATGCTCACGCGTCTGTGGCATCGGCCCATCCGCAGCGTTCACAACCAGAATCGCACCATCCATCTGCGCCGCACCCGTGATCATGTTTTTTACATAATCCGCGTGACCAGGGCAATCCACATGCGCATAGTGACGGCCTTCCGTCTCATACTCAACGTGCGCCGTTGAAATCGTAATACCACGCTCGCGCTCCTCAGGTGCACCGTCAATCTCATCATACGCCTTGAAATCACCAAAATATTTCGTGATCGCAGCCGTCAACGTCGTCTTGCCATGGTCAACGTGACCAATCGTGCCAATGTTAACGTGAGGCTTACTACGCTCAAACTTCTCTTTCGCCATCTTACCGTACTCCCTAAAAAGTTAAGTGATTAATTATTAAGCAACTTTTGCTTGAATTTCCTGTGCAACATTCTGTGGCACTTGTGCATAATTTGCAAATTGCATGCTGAATTGCGCACGCCCCTGCGACATGGAACGCAGCTGGCTAACATACCCAAACATATTTGCCAAAGGCACTTTTGCCTTAACAACACGCGCATTACCGCGCTGCTCCATTTCAGAGACCTGACCGCGACGGCTGTTTAAGTCGCCGATAATATCACCCATATATTCTTCGGGCGTCACAACCTCTACATCCATCAGCGGCTCAAGCAGGGCAGGCTTTGCCACTTTGCAAGCTTCACGAAATGCAGAACGTCCGGCAACTTCAAACGCCATCACGCTGGAGTCAACATCATGGTAGGCGCCATCATAGAGCGTTGCTTTGAAATCAATCGTTGGGTAACCGGCAATAGGGCCAGCCTCAGCGGCAAGCTCAATACCCTTCTGAACGCCAGGTATATATTCCTTAGGTACGTTACCGCCGGTGATTTTTTCATTAAACTCAAAACCGGCGCCCGGCTCATTAGGTTCAAAATGAATTTGAACCTTAGCAAACTGACCCGCGCCACCCGTTTGTTTTTTGTGGGTATAGCTGATGTCAGCTGCTTGAGTAATTGTTTCGCGATAAGCCACCTGCGGCGCACCAATATTTGCTTCAACGCTGAATTCACGCTTCATACGATCAACAATAATTTCCAGATGCAGCTCACCCATACCTTTCAGGATGGTCTGACCGGATTCCTCATCGGTATTAACACGCAAGGACGGATCTTCCGCTACCAAACGCGCAATCGCCTCCGACATTTTTTCCTGATCGGCTTTTGACTTAGGCTCAACCGCAATTTCAATCACCGGCTCAGGGAATTCCATCCGCTCCAGGATGACCGGCTTGTTTGAATCACAAAGCGTATCCCCCGTGGTTGTCTGCTTAAGACCCGCAATCGCAACGATATCACCCGCATGCGCTTCTTTGATATCTTCACGGCTATTGGCATGCATCAACATCATGCGGCCAATGCGCTCTTTACGATCTTTTGTAGAGTTTTCAACGCCGTCACCAGTCTTCAGGACGCCGGAATAAATTCGCACAAAGGTCAGTGACCCAACAAATGGGTCATTCATAATTTTAAAAGCAAGCGCTCCCAAAGGCTCCGAATCGGAACTTTTGCGCGTAATAGCTTCTTCAGTGTATTTATCAACGCCTTTAATCGCAGGAACATCAAGCGGGGAGGGCATGTAATCGATCACCGCATCCAGCAATGGCTGCACACCTTTATTCTTAAACGCCGTGCCGGTTAAAATAGGCACGAACAGGTTAGCAATCGTTCCTTTGCGAATGCAGGCCTTCAATTCATCCTCAGACGGCTCTTTACCGTCAAGGTACGCTTCCATCGCGGCATCGTCAGCCTCAACGGCCGTTTCAATAAGCTTTTCACGATATTCAGCAGCCTTGTCAGCAAGATCGGCGCGTATGTCGCGATATTCAAAATTTGCTCCCAGCTCCTCGCCGCTCCAAACCACTTCCTTCATTTTCACCAGATCAATTACGCCCTCAAAGTTTTCTTCAGAGCCAATTGGAAGCTGCAACACCAGCGGAGTTGCGCCGAGGCGGTCAACAACCATGTTCACGCAGTTGTAAAAATCCGCACCGGTACGATCCATTTTGTTAATGAAACACATGCGAGGAACGCCGTATTTATCGGCCTGACGCCATACGGTTTCAGACTGAGGCTCCACACCGGCAACGCCATCAAACACCGCAACGGCGCCATCAAGCACGCGCAAGCTACGCTCAACTTCAATGGTGAAGTCTACGTGCCCGGGAGTATCAATAATATTAATGCGGCTATCGCCCCAAAAACAGGTAGTGGCAGCGGAGGTGATCGTAATGCCACGCTCCTGCTCCTGCTCCATCCAGTCCATGGTTGCATCACCCTCATGCACCTCACCAATTTTGTGCGATTTGCCCGTGTAATACAGAATACGCTCGGTTGTCGTGGTTTTACCCGCGTCAATATGCGCCATGATCCCGATGTTACGGTATTTTTCGATTGGATGAGAACGTGCCATTTTGTATGAAGCCCTGAATAATTAGAGATTAATAAATAGTGTATTGCTACCAGCGGAAGTGGGCAAAAGCTTTATTTGCATCCGCCATCTTGTGCGTGTCTTCACGCTTTTTAACCGACCCACCGCGATTGTTAATTGCATCCAGCAACTCTCCGGATAAACGCTCATGCATAGTGCGCTCATTTCTTTTGCGCGCAAAAGTGATAATCCAGCGGAGTGACAGAGCGAGGGCGCGTTCTGCGCGAACCTCAACCGGCACCTGATACGTGGCGCCACCCACACGACGAGAACGAACCTCAATTGTAGGACGCACATTTTCAATGGCATCTTTAAATGCCTGAACCGGATCCATTTTTGCTTTATGAGAAAGCGAATCCAGCGCTTTGTAGACAATTTTTTCTGCGGCGGATTTCTTTCCATCCAGCATAATGTAATTGATCAGCTTGGTAACTGTTTTATCACCAAACTTTGGATCAGGAAAAATCTGACGTTTCTCTGCGGCGCGACGACGTGACATAAAATACTCCTATTATTTTGGACGCTTAGCGCCGTATTTTGAACGGTTTTGCTTACGATCTTTAACACCTTGCGTATCAAGCGCACCACGAATGATGTGATAGCGCACACCCGGCAGATCTTTAACACGACCACCGCGGATCAAAACCATAGAGTGCTCTTGCAAATTATGCCCTTCACCGGGAATATAACCGGTTACTTCATAGCCGTTAGAAAGGCGAATACGAGCCACCTTACGCAGCGCGGAGTTTGGCTTTTTCGGCGTTGTCGTATAGACACGCGTGCACACGCCACGCTTCTGAGGACACGCCTCCAGCGCGGGAACCTTGTTCTTTTTTACCTGCTTAACGCGTGGCTTGCGAACAAGCTGATTTATTGTTGGCATAACTAAAATCCACTTACTTTCAATCAATTACAATGAGCCGCCGGAAATCCGACACCTCAAAATGAGCGCGCAAACTAATGCCAGCAAGGCTTCTAGTCAAGTCCTAATTCATCGTGACTGCTGTATTTTTTGTCGGTTGATTTTGATTTTCAGATATGTGAGTCTCCTCATATGATTTATGTTACCAGTTTCCATGCCCTTAGTTTCGCTCATCGTTTTAAAGCATTATTTTTCTTTTTGGCGTGCTTCACAGCCTTCGGAGCAGGGGCATCAGAGCTTGAGACGTTGATTACTGATGCCGGCGGCGCTCTTGATTCATCCCTCGTTTCGTCCATCCAATCCGCCTTACAGATGCTGACGGATTTTATTGCGGCCGTGCTTTTCTTTGATGTTTTTGGTATCCCGTTCCTTGTTTTATGGCTGATACTTGGTGGAATATTTTTCACACTTCGCCTTGGATTTATTAATTTTCGGCTATTTGGCCATGCAATTGCGGTGGTACGTGGAAAATATAGCTCGCCCGATGATCCGGGGGAGGTAACGCATTTTCAGGCGCTCTCGGCAGCCGTTTCAGCCACGGTGGGGCTTGGAAATATTGCCGGCGTTGCTTTGGCCGTTGCGGCGGGAGGGCCGGGGGCTGTGTTTTGGATGGTTGTTGCCGGATTTTTCGGCATGACCACTAAATGTGTTGAAGTAACAATGGGACAAAAATATCGCGAATTTAACGATAAAGGGCGTATTTCAGGTGGCGCCTTTCACTATCTCCAGAAGGGATTGGCGGAGAAAAACCTGCCCAGACTTGGTAAGTTTCTGGCCGTCTTCTTTGCAATCTTCTGTATTGGTGGCTCCATTGGTGGCGGAAATATGTTTCAATCCAGCCAGGCCGTTTCAATCTTAACAGACACATTGGTTGATTTTAAACAGGCAGATATCATTTTGGCTTTGATTCTGGCGGTGAGTGTTGGTGTTGTTCTTATCGGAGGGATTCGGAGGATTGCCAGAGTGGCTGAAATGATCGTTCCAATCATGGGCATTATTTATGTTGTGGCATGTTTTGTTGTTATTGGGACACATATTGACCAGCTTGGCCATGCCATTGGTCTAATTATTTCCGGCGCCTTTTCATTTGAAGCGGCGGGAGGGGGCATGCTGGGTGCGCTGATTGCAGGCGTGACACGTTCGGCATTTTCGAATGAAGCCGGGCTTGGATCTGCGCCAATTGCACACTCTGCCGCTAAAACGAGTGAGCCTGTCAGGGAAGGCTGCGTGGCGCTGTTAGAGCCATTTATTGATACTATCGTTATCTGCTTTATTTCAGGCCTTGTGATCACAATTACAGGTGTTTATCAGGATGCCGGCGTTAATGATGGGGTGCTGCTAACCAGCAGCGCCTTTGCAAGTGTCATCGGCTGGTTTCCAATTATCCTGTCAATTGCGATTGGATTATTTGCATATTCCACCATGATCGCCTGGAGTTATTACGGTGAGCGTGCCTGGCGCTATTTGTTTGGTGAGCGTTATGTTGGTGTTTTTTATGTTATTTTCTGTAGCTGTACTTTTATTGGCGGCGTTGCGGATGTGGCAACGGTGGTGGATTTCTCAACCTATCTGTTGCTTGCTATGGCGCTGCCGAACCTGCTGGGTCTCTATATCCTGCAGAAGGACATCAAAGAAGATATTTCAAGCTACATAACGCGGCTTAAAGCCGGGTCATTTAAGAAACATGACTAATTAGAGCTCTTCAAGCTCATCAATATAGTGACTGATAATATCCAGGCCTTTTTGCCAGAAATTGGACTGAGAGGCATCCAGATGAAAGGGCGCCAACAGCTCCGTGTGGTGTAATGTTCCACCGGCTTTTAGCATGGTGAGGTATTTTTCCTCAAAACCCGTAACGCCGCCGCTTTGATATTGCGCATATAGCGCGTTAACAAGGCAATCGCCAAACGCATAGCTATAGACATAAAACGGGGTATGGATGAAATGCGGAATATACGCCCAGTAATGCTGATATAAATCATCAAATTGAAGCGCCGGGCCAAGGCTTTCGCGCTGCACATTCATCCAATGCCCGGCCAGCTGCTCAACACTTAATTCGCCCTGCTTTCTGTCGTTATGAACTCGGCGTTCAAACTCACAAAATGCAATTTGTCGAACAACTGTGTTCAACATATCCTCAACTTTTTTGGCAATAATATTCTTCCGATCCTTGTTGTTATTTTGCTGTTTCAGAATCGCCTGAAATGTTAGTTGCTCGCCAAAAACAGAGGCAGTTTCCGCCAACGTTAACGGAGTGTCGCACATTAACGCCCCTTGCTCTCTGGCAAGCAGCTGATGCACGCCATGCCCAAGCTCATGCGCCAGAGTCATCACGTCATTTAATTTCCCCTGATAATTCATTAAGATATAAGGATGTGAAGAAGGCACGGTTGGATGCGAAAAAGCTCCCGAATCTTTTCCGGGCAATGACGGGGCATCAATCCAGTTCTTATCAAAGAATTCCTGCCCCATCTCTGCCAGTGTTGGCGAGAAGTCATGGTAGGCAGACAGCACAATTTCCCTGGCTTCGCCCCATGGAATCAGGCGTTTATCCGTCTCCGGCAGTGGCGCGTTGCGGTTCCAATAATCCAGCTTATCCACATTCAGCCATTTTGCTTTTAAGGCATAGTATCGATGCGATAAAGCCGGATAATTTTTTTGAACGGTGGAAAGCAGCGCTTCAACCACCTCATCTTCAATGGAGTTCGAAAGATTGCGTGATGAAATAGGGGCGCTAAAGCGACGTTTTTTATCCTCAATGGCTTTATCTTTTGCCAGCGTATTTGTGATATAAGCAAAAAACTTAGCCTCACTTGCCAAGCCTTTACCCAGCGAGTGCGCGGCTTTTTTTCGGGTGTCCTCACCATGGTCGGAAAGCTTATCTAAAATATCACCAATGGCCAGAGTTTCACCATCATAATCAAACCTGACTTCCGCAAGCTTTTCATCAAACAAACGTGACCATGCCTGCTTTCCCGTGATCGATTTTTCATGCAGCATTGTCTCCAGTTCTTCGGAAAGTTGGTGCGGACGAAAGAGCCTTATTTCCCGGAGCCATGGTTGGTACATTTTCAAAGATGGGGATGACTTAATTAGTGCGTCCAGAGTGTCATCCGCAATATTATTAAGTTCCAGAGTGAAAAAAACAGTATCGCTATCGGCATCACTCACTGCCTCCATAATTGACTGATAAAAAGAAGATTTCTGGCTATCCTCCATATTTTCTGAGAAAGTTAAATAGGCATAGCTGGCAATTTTACCTGAGAGATCAGAATATGCTTCATAGGTTTGAATCGCTTGCGTGAGGAGCTCCGCAGATAATTGCCCAATATTTCCTTGATAATCACTCCGAAATTGCGCTGCCATGGCGCGTAATTTCTTTATATCCGTTTGCAATGATTCACTGCGAGGGGAGGTATATAAATCCGTTAAATTCCAGCGTGGTAAGGTGGAGATATCAAGCATAGCTATCCTTTAATATTTTATTTTGCATCTTTTTTGGCAGCAAAACGTTCCCCAATAAGTAACAGGCAGGGTGTGAAAAACAAGGTCAGCAATGTTGCAAAGGTCAGCCCCCCGGCAATGGAGGTTGAGAGTTGATTCCACCATTGCGATGAAGGTGCGCCAACTGTCACCTCACGCGTAAAGAAATCAAGGTTCAGGCTAAACACCATGGGCATAAGACCAAGCACAGTTGTAAACGCTGTCAGCAAAATCGGCCGCAAACGCTGTGCCGCCGTTCGATAAATTGCCTCCACGCCGTCCATTCCCTCATTTTTGAGCTGTATGAAAGTATCAATAAAAATAATGTTATTATTCACAACGATACCGCCAAGTGCAATCACCCCAACGCCACACATCACAATCCCGAAAGGCTGCCATGTTACAATAAGGCCAAGCAGCACGCCCGCCGTTGACAGAAAAACGGCGCTCATAATAATAAAGGCATAAAAGAAGCTATTAAACTGCCAGACAAGCAGCAAGAACATTGCGGCAAGTGCCAGAATAAAGGCATTGCCAAGAAATTGGCTTGTTTCGGCCTGATCTTCCTGCTCACCTTTAAAGTCAACATTGACGATTGAAGGAATCTCTCCGGATTCATACGCTTTACTAATTTCATCCTGCATAAATTTGACCATATTATCGGCCAGCACGCCCTCTTTCACATCAGCAGTAATGCGAATGATACGAATGCCATCAACACGTTGAATGGTTTGAATGGTTGGCTGCGCGTTCATTTCAAGAAAATGACTGATTGGCACGCTCCCCTTACTTGTGACAGCACGAAGCTCTTTAAGTGATTCAAGATTCCGATATTTTTCCGGGTAGCGCAAAACGATATCCACCTCATCATCGGCATCATCCGGCCGATAGGCGGAGGCAATCAGCCCATTCGTTGCCAGCTTAACATAGTTCCCGATGCGCTGCATATCCAGCCCGTAAACCGCTGCTTTTTCACGCTCCACATCCATTTCCCATTTGATTTCCGGGATTGGCAACGTATCGTTAATATCCACAAAAGTGCCCGCTTCCTGCATGCGTTGAATAATATTTTTAGCCACAGGCTCAAGTGTTTCCGGGTAAAGGCTGCTAATTTCAATATTAATGGGACGGCCCGTCGGTGGCCCCATTTCCTCCTCACGCGTCTCAACAATAATTCCGGGAATGGTATTGGCACGCACACGCATATCCTCAAGAATCTCATGGGCACTCCGCCTGAAGCGCCAGTTCACCAGCTCCATTTGCAGAACGCCAACCACATCCTCCGCAACGTCCTGCCCGCCTTTGTTAAATCGCCCGGAGCGTGCATAAAAAACTTTTACCTCATCCGCTAATGGCGTCACTTTCTGTGTTACTTGCGTTAGCAGATCATCTTTTTCATAAACGGAAAGATTGCCTCTGGCGCGCACCTGAAGTTGAATATTCTGAGGCTCTACATTCGGAAAGAACTCAACGCCCGGGCCATAAGAAGCAAAGCTTGCGATGGTAAGAAAAAGCAACACCACAATACTCACAGCAAACAGCCACGGTGCTTTAAGGACATTGCCAAGCACCTTAAGATAGCTGGCGGTTGCGCCCCATAATTGTGATAAATCCCCGGATTCCGCAATTAAAATCCTCTTTTTCTGCGCTTCAATATTGCGTGCCGGCTTGCCAAATAATGTGCCTAACACGGGCAAAAAAATCAGCGCCATTAACAATGATCCGGTCAGCGTTGCAATGAGCGTCAGCGGCATATACTGCATAAACTGACCAATAATACCCGGCCAAAAGAGCAGGGGGGCGAATACCATTAACGTGGTTATTGTTGAGGCAATCAATGGGCCGGCCATGCGTTTTGCCGCCGTGGCATAGGCCGTTTTATGAGACTCTCCGGCCATCATCCGCCGGTTAGCATATTCAATGACCACAATGGCGTTATCTACCAGCATCCCAATGGACAATATCAAGCTGAACAGAACAACGATATTAAGCGTTAACTGCATGAAGGCGATGGTCATAATGCCAATAAGGAATGCACCGGGGATGGCAGCGGAAACCAGAAGCCCCGCACGAATTCCAACAAACCAAATAATAACCAGCATCACCAAAATGATTGCCAGAAAAATATTATTTTCTAAATTGCTGACCATTTCAACGATATCCGCAGATTTATCCTGCGCAAACACATAATTAACACCATCCGGCCACAGAGCAGCGGCTTTGTGAACAACCGCCTTAACATCTTCAATTGTTTCAATAATATTCATGCCCGTGCGCTTGCTTACTTCAATGACCAGCGCCGGCTGACCATTAACCTTGGCGAAGCCATCTGCATCTTTAAAGCCCCGCTGAACCGTTGAAATATCCTCTAGCGTAACCGTGGCGCCATTAGAGGAAAGAATAGGCAGGCGCATCACATCTTTTACCGTTTCAAGCAGCCCCGGAACCTCCACCTGAAAACTTCCTTTGCCATTATCCTGATAGCCTGCGGCCACCAGCATGTTGTTTCCACGCACCTGAGCGATAATATCCGTGGTTAATCTATATTGCTCGACAATACGTGGTTCAATAATGATATCCACCGTTTCTTCACGCTCTCCGGCAATTTCGCCTTCTAACACGGCCGGGATTTTTTCAATATCATCTCGCAGTTTCTTAGCCAGCTGCAGGAAAGCGCGCTCCGGTAAATTACTTGTCAGGATAATACTCACGACCGGGAAGAGGCTAAGATTGACTTCATTAACCGTCGGTTCCTCTGCTTCCGCCGGCAATTCAGGCTTTGCCATATCAACTTTTTCACGCACATCCTGAAGTGCGGCGCTGGCATCAAATCCCGCCTGAAATTCCAATACAACGGAAGCATGTCCCTGAGAGGCATAAGACTTCATCTCTTTAATGCCCTCAATGCTTTTAAGCTCCGTTTCCATCGGGCGAACAAGCAAACGCTCCGCATCCTCAGGGGAGATGCCTTGAGACGACATTGATACATAAATAATAGGGATACGCACATCGGGGGAGTCTTCCACCGGCACGGAACGGTAGGCTGCCGCGCCAATCACAAGAATCAGAAAAAGGGCAACAATGGTTGCACGCGAACGCGAAAGCGCGCCATCAATCAAGCTATTCATTACCTGATCCATCATTCAGTGGCGCAATAACCTCCTTAGCGTCCGAGGCGTCAAATATTCCAGTCACATAACTGCCATCAGGTGTGTAGCCAAAGCCGCTGGTAATTAACCACACCGGAGATGGTAAGCCGGTGACCCAAATTTGATTATCCGCTCCCTGTTGAACAATTTTTGCCGGAAAGAATTGCACCTGACCGGTGATTTTATTCGCTTCACCTGTTGCCGGCTGGTCTTTTGGAAGAATCACTTTAACACCAAGTTGATTATCACGGCTAATTGTGAGTGATGACGTGGGAACAAGCGTCGCTTTAAGTTGCTGTAAAGGCAAAGTGATTTGCGCGGTCATGCCAACGGGAATATAATTCTCATGGCTGACCCCCACTTCCTGCTTCACTTCAATTTCAACTTTGAAGGTTCTGGTTGCCTCATCCGCAAGGCTTGCCAGTGTTTTAACATGTCCAACGATGGTGCGCTCATCGGCAGTTTTAACGGTTACTTCTCGGCCAAGCTGCACCATGCCATGATATTTTTCAGGAACATAAGCAACAACGATAGTTGGCTCCACATCCAGCACCATGGCAATGCTGTCGCCATCGGTAAACGCGCCGGAGCCAACGCGGATATTTGGGCCAACCAGTGCCCCAACATCAACATTTAAGGATTCTAAAATACCGGAGGCCGGCGCGCGAATAACGCCAAGGTTAACAGCAATCTGGGCTTCCTTCAATTCAGCTCTGGCTTCATTAAGTTGCGCTAAAGCGTTCTGAACACGGCTTTGTGATTGCAGGCCTTTTTGTGCCAGATTGCGCGCAGATTTATAATCAATTTCTTGCTGTGAAACACGCGCGCGAAGCTCGGAAAGACGCAAGCCGCGCTCCCGGGGTGCAATCGTTAAAATTTTATCTCCTATAGTAACCCATTGCCCTTCTTCTGCTAATATTTCAGCCACCTCACCGGTCACCTCGGCGCGGATATCAAAACGTTCATTAGCTTGGGTTGTGCCGTATAGATTGAGGGTTTGCATCAGGTCATCATGCGCCACCTTTGCAACGGCCACGCTTGAGATGTCTGCCCTGGCAGGGGCTGGCTCATCGGCATAAACCTCAAGATTGGGAGGAAAGACAAGTGAAGAGGCGAACCATGCCAGTGTAACAATAATAATGACGATAACGGTTAACTTTGGTTTTACCGACTCCCTGTCATTTGCTAAATTGGGTAAATAATCAGACATAATGTTCACATAGCCCCAATTAATAAGGCAGACAAGATAGCAGCGCAAAATGAAGCAATTCACAGAAGAACTAAAATTCAGTGAGGATATATCCGTCACGCTAAAACGTCGAAAAAACAGCAAAAGAGTTATTTTTCGTATGGCCAAAAGTGATGAGCTTATTATCACCGCCCCAACAAGGCTGTCTGCAGCGCTTATTCGCCAGTCGCTGCAGGAGAATTCCGCCTGGATTGAGCATCAGCACATACGCTTGCGGCGCGAAGAGCGGCTATCGGATGAAATTCACAATCACAGAACATTGGAACAAAACGGGTTGCCGCAAAGTATTTTTCTTAATGCCATTGAGCAAACAATTAATGTTATTTACCGCCCAACCACAGCGGCGCACTGTCGGGCATTATTGCATGATGAAACGCTGGTCGTTTCCGGCGCAATCAAAGATCAGGCGAAAGTATTGTTAGCATTAAAGCGCTGGCTGGGGCGCTATGCCGAAGAGATTTTTCTTCCATGGCTTCATGATCTGGCCATGCAAACATCGCAGGATTTTATGTCATTAACATGTAACATGCCCAAAACGCGATTTGGCAGCTGCACGGAAAAAGGCCGCATTCGGCTGAATGCGCGGCTTCTCTTTTACCCTGCGGATTTTGTGGATTATGTTATGATTCATGAGCTTTGCCATAGAAAACATATGAATCACTCTGCGGCATTTTGGCAATTAGTGGCCTATCATTGCCCCGAATATAAGCAATATACCAATCGCAAGCAACAGAAGCTCTGGGCGCGCAGTGAGCCTCCCTGGCTGCAATGATGTAGCAGAATTGTAAACTCTAAAATAAAAACGCATGTTTTTTTAAATGAGGTAACGGATTCATGCTGGATAAACGATCAATAAATGGTTAGAGAGCTTGTATGCGTTTTGTTATTGCACTTCTTATTGTTAGTGGCTCAGTTATTTTTGGCTACACGCTTCACGGCGGCAATCTTTTAATTCTGTATCAACCAACGGAATATCTGATTATCGTTGGGGCGGGCATTGGTTCGTTTATCATTGCCAATAGCGGTGCAAATATTAAAGCCGTGGTTAAAAGTCTGAAATATCTTTTTCGCGCCGCTCCACACACAAAGCAAGATTATCTGGATCTCCTTCTGCTTCAGTTTAAGGTGTTTAAGCTGATCAAATCCAAAGGCATGCTGGCCATTGAAAGCCACATTGAAGATCCGTATAGCAGCGATATTTTCACTGAGTTCCCTTCCGTGACGAAGGATCATCACGCTGTCGATTTCTTCTGTGACTATCTGCGCATGGTAACTATGGGTGTGGATAATAAGTACGTGCTGGAAGATATGATGGAAAAAGAATTGGATCATCATCACCATGAGAAAGAAGAGATTGCCAGTGCGGTGGTGACATTGGGAGATGCCTTTCCTGCCATCGGTATTGTGGCGGCGGTGCTGGGGGTGATTATCACCATGGGCTCCATTTCCGAGCCACCGGAAATTTTAGGTAAGCTTATTGGCGCAGCTTTGGTAGGAACATTTCTGGGGATTTTGCTTTCATACGGCTTTGTTGGCCCCATGGGGCAGTATCTCGGTAAATATTTTACGGTTGAACATGCCTATTATCAGTGTATCAAGGTGGGGCTGATTTCACATGTGCAGGGGGATGCGCCGGCGGTTTCAGTCGAGTTTGCGCGGAAGGTGATTCCTTCCTATTGCATTCCTTCTTTTAAGGAGCTGGAAGACTCGCTCTCAAACACCTAAGCTATGAGAGGATCCGGTAAAACCCATGGCTGATGACTCAATTGTTATAAAGAAAATTAAAAAAGGCGGCCATGGCCATCACGGCGGCGCATGGAAAGTTGCCTATGCGGATTTTGTTACGGCAATGATGGCATTCTTCCTCCTGATGTGGCTTCTGAATGCAACGGAAGCGGAGCAGCTTGCCGGACTTGCGGATTATTTCGCGCCGACTGTTGGCGTGAAAGATGCCATGGGCATTGGCTTCAGGGGCGGAAAATCTGCACTTTCCGAGGGAATCGGGGCAGACATTAACACCAATAAAGGTATTGTATTTGGTGGCGTGCCAACCGGCCCCCTTCTTCAGCCCAATCAGGAGATCAAACAGCGGACGGATGAGGCGCAGGAAGAGAAGGTTCATATTGATATTTCCCCCAATGCCGAGGTGCAGCAAGATCCTGTTGCCGAAACAAAAGAGGATAGAGAGCTGAAGCAAATGACATCCGCGATTGAAAGCGCCATGGACGGGCTGCTTCAGTCTAAGGCATTGAAAGACAATATTGATTTTAGAGTTACGCCGGAAGGTATTCAGATTGATATTAAAAACTCAGAAAAGACATCTATGTTTGTCAAAGATACTGAAGAGTTGGCAGAAAATACAAAGTTACTTTTAGAGCGGCTGGCGGCGATTATTGCCAAGCTTCCTAACTATATCTCAGTAACGGGGCATGCAAGTTCTATTACGATTCGAGGTCGGGCAAATTATACTTCCTGGGAATTGTCTTCGGATCGAGCCAATTCCGCCAGGCGTTTCCTAACCGAAAGTGGCGTGATAGAGGAGCGGTTTATTCGGGTTGTTGGAAAAGCCGATAATGAACCGCTTAATCGAACCTTTCCTGCGGCAACGGAAAATAACCGCATTACAATTTTATTGCTGAGAGATGGCGCTCTTCCTCAGCATAAGCAATCTGCCCCTGAAAACTCAAACTACTCAACGGGCGACAGTCTTGTTATCTCGCCTGAAATGTTAGGTCAGTAAGCGGCTTCGTTATGTTTGATATCCCTGATATTCATATGTGGTTCAGCATCCTGATGGTGTGCCTGGCAATGATTGTGTATGCTAATGATAAGCTTTCCATGGAACTGAGTTCCGTTCTTATCATTTCCGGATTGATGCTGTTCTTCTATGTTTTTCCCTATACGAACCCCGCCAGTGGCGAGACTCTGACATTGGATATGCTAACGCGTGGCTTTTCAAACTCCGCCTTACTTGGGGTCATTTCCTTGCTTGTTCTTGGGCAGGCAATTGTGCAGACAGGCGCCCTGAATGACTTTGCCAATATTATTTTAAAACTTGCGAAAAAAAGTCCCTTTCTTGCCATTGCTTCCAGCCTGATTGTTGTTACCGTTATCAGCGGCTTTCTGAATAATACGCCGGTTGTTGTTATTTTTATTCCCATTATTGCGGCGATGGCGCGCACAATGAATATGCCGGTAAGCAAGTTGATGATTCCGCTTTCCTTTGCCTCCATTCTTGGTGGAATGACAACACTCATAGGAAGCAGCACAAATCTTCTGGTGGGCGGCATCATTAAAGACCTTGGGCTGAAGCCGCTTGATCTGTTTGAATTTACACATATTGGTGTTGTTCTGGCGGCCTCCGGGTTGGTCTATATTATTTTTATTGTACCAAGAATGCTGCCGGATCGGCTTTCAATGGTTCGCGCCTATGCCGGAATAGAGGAAAATAATGAGCGCCTGTTTATTGGGCAAATTGAGGTTTCCTACAGCTCACCTCTTGTGGGAGCAAAAATTGATAATAATTCCGTGCCCGGATATGATGAGGTTCAGATACGCGTCCTGCAGCGTGGGGAGCATGCCTTTCTTCCCCCCTTTGATGCAAGTACCGTCATCCGGCCAAAGGATGTTATTATTGTGGCGGCGGAGCCTCAAAAACTTGCTGAATTCTTTTCGGATAATACGGAGAGCATTGAGCGGCATCTGGCCGCCATTGGCGATGAAGCGGTTGATGATATTGATGCGGAGCAAGATATTGCAATTGCCGAAATTGTGGTTAGCCCGTCTTCGCGTATTATTGGTAAAACACTGGAGCAAGCCAGTTTTCGTAGCCAGTATAATTGCGTTGTTTTAGGAATTGAGCGCCATTCTCGGATGATGCGCACGCGCCTGACGGAGGTTCATTTGGCAGCCGGAGACGTGCTGCTTGTGATGGGACGGCGTGAAGATATTTTATTACTGCAGGAACGGCGCGACTTTCTGCTTATGGAATGGACGCAAGATGATATTCATTCCGGCAAAAAGGCTGGGATCGCAATGTTTATTTTTAGCCTTGTGGTTGGATCGGCTGCTTTTGGCATTCTTCCCATTACCATTGCTGCCTTTGCGGGCATTGGTCTGGTGCTGCTTTCGGGCAGTATTAACCTCCGGCAGGCCGGGCGCGCCATTGATATGAAAATTATCCTCATCATCGCCGCATCCATTGCACTTGGCACGTCACTTCAGGAAACGGGTGGGGCGGAGTTTATTGCCCATAGTTTTGTAACGCTCTTTTCGGGAAGCTCCCCACTCATTATACTATCGGCACTCTTCTTCTTCATGGTTGTGATTACCAATATCTTAAGCAACAACGCCACTGCGGTAATTTTCACCCCAATTGCGTATAGCCTTTCCGTTGAACTGGCGGTTGAGCCTCGTATTTTTATTTTAGCCGTTATCTTCGCCTGTAACTGCTCGTTTATTACGCCAATCGGCTATCAGACAAACCTCATGGTGATGGGGCCGGGGCACAATAAATTTATGGATTTTGTTAAAACCGGCCTGCCACTGGCAATTATTATTTGGGCGAGCTATGTTTCTTATGTTTATATAATGTTTGATTTGAGTTGATGATTTATGGTGCAGAAAATAAACAACGCAATTAACCGTCGCCAATTTGTCGCTGGTGGCGCTTCCGCTGCGGCCGTTGTTCTTGCCTCGCCGCCGGCCATTTCAAAAGGGCTCAAAGAGTGGCGAATGGTTATGAGTTGGCAAACAACTTTACCCGGCCTTGGCGCGGGTGCGGTTCGTTTGGCCGACCGCATCACCAGGCTTTCAGGAGGAAAGCTTACAATTAAACCATATGGGGCAGGGGAGCTGGTTCCGGCTCTTGGCGTTTTTGATGCCGTTTCCGCCGGCAATGCTGAAATGGGGCATTCCGCTCCTTATTACTGGTTGAATAAACACAAGGCATGTGCCTTTTTTTGTGCCATTCCCGCGGGCATGACGGCGCAAGAGCAAAATGCATGGCTTTATTTTGGTGGCGGCCAGAAGTTATGGGATAAACTCTATGGCCAGTTTAATCTGGTTGCTTTTCCCGCTGGAAATACCGGGTGTCAAATGGGCGGGTGGTATAACCGCGCCATTGAAACCATTGACGATCTGAAGGGGC
>JAUIEX010000048.1 GCA_030429725.1 Alphaproteobacteria bacterium | reverse complement strand
CATGGCCCTCTGGGTTGCGGCGCCCATCGTTGCTCGCTGCGTTAAAGCCCTTGTTAATAGAACCACTATTAACTGTAGACTTTGCCTTGCGAATCAACGATCGGCGACTCGCAACAAAATTTACTCCAAATCACAACAGAGCCTAATATGGCGGATATGAGCTATCTTTCCGGGCTGAAGGCCTATCAGAGCGCGGCCAATGCGGCCAAAGCGTCGGGCATCGGTCAGGATATTGTTGGCAGCAAGGTTGAGGGTGGCCTTGGCGGTGAATTTATCGGCATGGTGGAAGGTGGCTTGAAAAGCTCCGTTGCGCGGATTCGCGCCGGTGAAAAAACGGCCACGGCCGCCATGCTGGGTCAGGCAACGCTGGATCAGCTGGTGACGGCGGTTTCCGATGCGGAGATGAGTTTGCGGACGGTGGTGGCGGTTCGGGATCGTATCATTACCGCTTATCAGGACATCATTAAAATGCCAATTTAGGCAGTTTTTCTTTGGCCGATCTTGACTTATATCATTGACAGGCTTGGTGATGGCGTTATACATCTTCCTGAAGTTGAGAATTATTCTCATTTAGGGTTGGCGCCGGAATCGCCGACCTGAGTTAATGAAAGAGGAGAGCATCATGCCACAAGCAGCAGCCGCAGAAAATAACGCAACATTATTTGAACAATATCTTGCCTTAAAAGAAGAAAATCCCAATTTGCGTGCGCGTGAAGCTGCCACGCAGCTGGGTGTTTCCGAAGGGGAGTTGCTGGCCGCACGTGTGGGCACGGATGCGGCACGCCTGGTTGACGATGCACAGGCCATTTTAGAAGCGGTCAAGCCGCTGGGTGAAGTGATGGCGCTTTCCCGCAATGATTTCTGCGTGCATGAGCGCAAGGGTGTGTATGACAATGTAAGCTTCTCGCAGCACGGGCCGATGAAAATGGGGCTGGCGGTGAACCCGGATATTGATCTGCGGATGTTCATGAACCACTGGAAATTCTGCTTTGCAGCTACGGAAACCACACGTGGTGGCCCACGCAAAAGCCTGCAATTTTTTGATAAATCCGGCACGGCCGTGCATAAGATTTATCTGACGAGCAAGTCCGATGAAGCGGCTTATGATGCGCTGGTGACGAAATTTACCGCGTCTGAGCAACCAAATTTCATTGAAACGGAAGCCTATCCGGAAAAACCGGCGGCACCGGAGCTTTCCGACGAACAAATTGCTGCCTTCCGTGCAGATTGGGCGGAACTGAAAGATACGCATGATTTCTACCCGCTATTAATGAAGTACAAACTTGATAAGCATCGTGATCTGGCCGTAAAGCTGGCGGCGAGCGATCAGGCCTATGAAGTGGAGCCGTCTTCCGTTCGCGCTGTGCTGGAGCTGGCGCGCGATAAAAAATGTGAGATCATGGTGTTTGTGGGCAATCGTGGCATGGTGCAGATTCATACCGGCCCGGTCAACAAACTGCTGGAGCATAACAGCTGGTTCAACGTGATGGACCCAATGTTCAATTTGCATCTGGATGAAGCGCATGTTTCCTCCACCTGGGTAACGCTGAAACCAACCGAAGACGGCATTGTGACCGCGCTGGAAGTGTTTGACAGCAACAACGATCTGATGGCGACCTTCTTTGGTAAGCGTAAGCCGGGCATTCCGGAGCTTCCGCTGTGGCGTGAGGTTGTTAATGCATTGCCACGTAAGGCTTAAACCTTGCGTAAAATGCGTTTTGTTGCCGCACTTTTTTTATCTCTATTCCTGTTGGCGCAGCCGCTGGTTGTGCGTGCCTATGACCGAGTGATCGTGGCCGGAGGTTCCGTTACGGAGATGGTCTATGCACTTGGTAAGCAGGATAAATTAGTCGCTAGCGATACCACCAGCCTGTACCCGGAAGCAGCCACCAAACTGCCGAAGGTGGGGTATGTGCGCGGGCTTTCAGCCGAAGGGCTGCTTTCCCTGAACCCTGATCTGCTGCTGGTGACGCATGATGCCGGGCCACCGCATGTGCTGGATCAGGTGGCGGAAGCCGGGGTGGAAGTGGTGCGTATGGGGGATGATTATTCCATCAAAGGCCTGCTGGCACAGGTGAAGCAGGTGGGTGCGTTGCTGGATGCGGAGGCTAATGCCAAGAAACTTGCGGCGGAGATTAACCGCAAATTTGAGTTACTGACAATGTTGGTTAATCAGCGTTCTATGGGTGGACAAAAGGCCAAGCCTTCCGTGTTGTTCCTGCTGCAACATGGTGGTGGCACGCCGCTGGTGGCGGGCACGGGAACAGTGCCGGATGCGATCATCACACTGGCCGGGGCGCAGAATGCCGCCGGTTCGTTTGAGGGGTTTAAGCCGCTGAATCCGGAAGCGGTGGCGCAAGCCGCGCCCGATGCGCTGCTGGTGACGGAACGCTCCATGCAGATGGCCGGAGGCGAGGCCGCCATGCGCGCGCTGCCGGGCATTGCCGGAACTAAAGTGGCGGAGAGCGCGAAGATTATCACCATGAATGATCTGCTGATTCTGGGCTTTGGCCCACGCCTGCCCGAAGCGGCCATGAAGCTGCATCAGCAGGTTTTTTAAGCTATTACCCGCACCATGTTGCCACGTTTGCCGGGATTTGCCTTATTAACTGCATTATTGCTGCTGTGCCTGCTCGGTGGGTTATGGGTTGGCGCGGCGGAATTGAGTGTGGAGCGGATTTTTACGATTCTTGGCCATCTTATGGACGGAAATCTGCCGGCGGAAATGGTGCGTGACCGGGTGATTTTTCTGGATATCCGTTTGCCGCGCGTGCTGCTTGGTGCGCTGGTGGGCGCGGCGCTGGGCACGGCGGGTGCGGTGATGCAGGGCCTGTTTCGCAACCCGCTGGCGGAGCCGGGGCTGATCGGCATTTCCAGCGGTGCGGCACTGGGTGTGGCGATGGTGATTGTTAGCGGCGTGATGCTGCACGGCGTTGGCCAGCAATTTTTACTGGCCGGGGCGGCTTTTATCGGCGGGTTTATTACGGTGTTAACGGTGTTTCGCCTCTCACGTCTGACGGGGTCTACCTCCGTGACCTACATGCTGCTGGCGGGCATTGCCATCAACGCGCTGGCGCTGGCGGGCACGTGGTTTGTGATGTATCTGAGTACGGATCAGCAACTCCGCGCCATCACTTTCTGGACGATGGGCAGTTTGGGCGGGGCGATGTGGGTCACGGTGCTGGCGGCAGCCTGTGGCATTATTCCTGCCTTGCTGGTGATGCGCCATTATGCCCGCCCGCTCAATCTGATGCTGCTGGGGGATCATGAAGCCGCGCATCTGGGCGTGGATACGGAAACGCTGAAGCGCCATCTGGTGCTGGTTTCGGCATTGGCGGTGGGGGTGGCGGTTTCGGTTAGTGGGATCATTGCCTTTGTGGGGCTGATTGTGCCGCATCTGGTGCGGTTGTTATTGGGCGCGGATCACCGGGTGCTGATTCCCGGCTCGGCCTTGCTGGGCGCATCAATGATGCTGCTGGCGGACATGATTGCGCGCAGCGTGGTGGCGCCGGCGGAGCTGCCGATCGGCATTCTGACCAGTCTGATCGGCGGGCCGTTCTTCCTGTTTTTGCTCATTCGTCAACGCCATAAACAGGGGGTGGCGTAATGTTAGAAGCGTCGAATATTACGGTTAAGGTTCAAGGCAAAACGTTGCTGAGTGATGTTTCCATGCAGGTGAAGCCGGGCGAAATGCTGGCGCTGCTGGGGCCGAACGGCGCAGGGAAATCCACCCTGCTTGCGGTGCTGACGGGTGCCCGCAAAGCCAGCGAAGGGCTGGTGATGCTGGAGGGCAGAAAACTTACGGAATACCCGGCCAAAGCGCTGGCCAAACGGCGTGCGGTGCTCTCTCAATCGATCCCGATCCAGTTTCCCTTCACGGTGATGGAGATTGTGCTGATGGGGCGAAGCCCGCATATTGCCAGCAGTGAGGGGCGGGACGACATTGAAATTGCCGAAAAGGCGCTGGCGGAAGTGGACGCGCTTGGCTTGAAAGAGCGTTTATTTCCAAGCCTTTCCGGCGGTGAGCAGCAGCGCGTGCAGTTAGCGCGGGTGCTGGCGCAGATCTGGCAGAAGCAGGATGCGCCGCGCTATTTGTTTTTGGATGAGCCAACCTCCGCCATGGATCTGAAACATCAGCTTTCCACGCTGGATAAGGCGCGTGCGCTGGCGGATGAGGGCGTGGCCGTCTGCGCCATTTTGCATGATATTTCACTGGCGAAGCATTATGCGGATCGCGTCGTGCTGCTTAAAGAAGGGCGGAAAGTGGCCGATGGCACGGTGAAACAAACGCTGACCAGTGCCACCATCACGGATGTGTATGATATTCCGGCAGAACGCTTGAAGCTGGTGGTGTAAGCGGGTAAGAAGCAGGATATGAGCGACACGAATTACCATGAACTCAGCCAGCTTGGCGGGCAGAGCAAATTGCCGCAAAGCCCGGACGAGGCGCAGCTGGAGGCGGTGAAGAACCCGCATGCGGATGTGGATTATAACGTGCGGTTTGTGTGCCCGGAATTCACCAGCCTGTGCCCTGTCACCGGTCAGCCGGATTTTGCCCATCTGGTGATTGATTATGTGCCGGATGGCTTGCTGGTGGAAAGCAAATCACTGAAATTATTCTTAGGCTCCTTCCGTAACCATGCCGGGTTTCATGAGGCCTGCACGGTGCAGATCGCCAAGCGTCTGGTGGAAGCAACCCAGCCGAAATGGCTGCGCATCGGCGGCTATTGGTATCCGCGCGGCGGCATCCCCATCGATGTGTTTTACCAGACCGGTGACGCGCCCAATGGCGTGTGGATCCCCGATCAGGCCGTGCCGCCCTATCGCGGGCGGGGATGATGGTTTATCAGCGCGGAAAAAGTTAGAACCGCTTGATGCAATTTCTTGAGAGTTTGCAATGTATGGAGAAACTGCTCGCGTGTCCAGATTCGCGTACAGCTAGATACTACCAATGCCACCAACTTTGATTGCTTAAAGGGTTAGTGCCATGTGGTACTACTTGAGGCCTAGCGCCCTTAGGTATATTTGTGCTCGTCCAATATTCGGAGGGGCGAATAATGCTCAATCCACTATTTTGTAAATTTTTAATCAGATCGGCATCGTAGCTCAATACCGTGTTGATACCATACAGTTTATATTCGGCTATTATTGTGCAGTCATTATCTTTTGGGTGATGCGTCTTAAAATCTTTGGTCAATTCCTCAACTTTATTTGGATTAGGTAGAGGATTGAAATTTAAAAAATGTACGCCGTGCCAACTTTGATGCATCTGGAGTTTGGTGGCATCTGTAATTTTATTGTACTCATCAACTACTTTTGGAGAGAGCCAAAAAGGAAGGCTACAGTAAAAAAATATCCTAACAAGGCATTTCTTTTCTTCGCTTATTATATCAGTCGGCTCATACAAATTTTCCAATGCAGAAATAAGATATGTGTAGCATTGTGAATCTAAACCAATATTTGCTTTGTTAGTCATTACGTTGTAAATCCAATGTGATATGTTGAGTTACTATCATAACATTTGGAGCACCAATTTGAAATTCACCCCTATATTGTTATTAGTTGTCCTCACTACTCTTTTGGCGTCATGCGCCCCTGTAGCGGTAACAAATATAAGCGATCCCGATGGAAAACCCGCCTATTCTCTCAAATGTTCCGGCATGGGGCGTGATAGACAGGATTGTATGATAAAAGCCGGAGAACTATGTCCAAAGGGCTATCGTATATTTGATGATAGCAGCCAAACAGGTGGGGCGGTAGTTACGCAAAGCGCAGTGATACTCGCAAGAAAAGACTATATTTCTATTTCTTGTAAATAAATTCAATTGCAGATTTGTTAGAACCGCGCACCTTATTGAACTCTAAAGATTCATGCCTCAACTGCCCGAATCGGGTATCGGAAAATTAGAACCATCGCCGAGTCTTTGGCTGGAGCGGAGTCGAACCGAATTTCCAGTCCCCCTTCGTCATCCTCGCGTACGCGGGAATGACTATAAGAGGAGATACTGCGAGCCAGGAGGCGAGAATCTTTAGTGATGCGCACTGTGCGAGAGGTTGCGCCGGAGGCGCAGAGCGAGCCGGGAGCAAGAGTGCGCGCCGGATAAAAACATCTAAGGCATATTATGAAATTCAGGAGAATTTCCCGGAGACAATCAAACAAATGCCACAGTGAAAAGAAAAACACATTTTTTTCCATAGGAGTGTTGACTTATCCCATTTAGTGAGGCATTATTCCCATATAAACCCATAAGGTCCCATATGATAAAACTCTCTCTCCCAACTAAACCATATGTGGCTACTCTCTCTCCCAACCATTGGGTTTATGCACAGCGGGGAGGGCAGGCAACCCGTTGACGGGGGTGCTGAGGCGAGCCTATGGCATTGTTTCTTTCCACCACCATCAACAAGGTTGATAAAAAAGGACGTGTTTCTGTTCCTGCCCTCTTTCGCTCCGCACTGGCGAATGAACATTTTAACGGCATTGTGGCCTATCCTTCTTTTGTGAATCCATGCGTGGAAGCCTGCGGCATGGCGCGGATTGAGCGTATCAGTGAAAGCATTGATAATTTAGATCCGTTCTCCGATGAGCGGGATGCCTTTGCCACCAGTATTCTGGGCGCGGCGGCGCAGCTTTCTTTTGATGCGGATGGCAGAATTTTATTGCCGGAATTATTAATCACCACCGCGGAGCTGGAAGAGCAAGCCGTGTTTGTTGGTAAGGGACAAACCTTTGAAATATGGTCACCCAAGCGGTTTGAAAATTATGCCGCGGCGGCGCGTGATCTGGCTAAAAAACAACGCGGCATGCTGTCACTGAACAAGAAGGATGGTGCGTAAATGAATGCACCGCATGTTTCCGTTTTGCTCGAAGAATCCATTGCAGCGCTGCAGCCCAAAGATGGCGGGATGTATGTGGATGGCACATTTGGCGCGGGTGGTCACACGGAGGCAATTCTTAAGGCGGCGAAATGTACCGTGATTGCCATTGACCGAGACCCAAACGTGCAGGCGCATGTGGCACGTCTGAAAGAAGTGTACGGCGACCGTCTGGTTTTTCTTGAGGGTAAATTTGGCGATATGCAGCATCTGCTGGCGCAGGCCGGGATTGAGGGTGTGGACGGTATTTTGCTGGATATTGGCGTTTCTTCCATGCAACTGGATGAGGGGGATCGCGGTTTTTCCTTCAGCCATGATGGGCCATTGGATATGCGGATGAGTGCTCAGGGCGAAACGGCGGCGGATGTGGTGAACAGCATGCCGGAAGCGGCGCTGGCGGATTTGATCTATACATTGGGCGATGAACGGAAATCCCGCCGAATTGCCCGCGCCATTGCGCAGGCTCGGCAGGAAGCGCCCATCGAGACCACGGCACAATTGGCGGCGATTATCAAACAGGCCGCCGGAAAATATAATGACAATATTCACCCTGCCACGCGCAGCTTTCAGGCCATTCGCATGTATGTGAATGATGAGTTGGGCGAGCTTTCACGCGCGCTGGAGGCAGCCGAGCATGTGCTGCATGAAGGTGGCCGGCTGGCGGTGATTACCTTCCATTCCGGTGAAGATGGGCTGGTGAAAAGGGTGTTTAATATCAAAGCCGGGCGGGTGAGCAATGTTTCACGCCATGTAATAGCCATGCCGGAGCGTTTGGAGGCGGCGGCTTTTGTGCTTACTCCGCGTAAAGCGATTGAACCTTCTGCGGAGGAGGTGCGGACAAATCCGCGCTCGCGTTCCGCACGGTTGCGTGTGATTGAGCGCGTTGCCACAGGCCAAATAACCGGAGAAAATCAATGAAGCCGGTATTATTCCTTGCATTGGTGTTGGTGGGTGTTTCTATGGTTGGGGTGTTCCATGTGGAGCATCAGGTGCAGGAAATACGCAGTGAATTAAGCTCTCTTAATAAGCAGATTGTTGAAGATAAACACGCCACCCACGTGCTGAAGGCGGAATGGACATATCTGAATCAGCCGGAGCGTTTGCAACAAATGGCCAGCCGTTACCTGGATATGGATGTGATGCTGGCACAGCAATTTAACCGGATGATTCCGGCTGCCGGGGGCGTGGATGGTCCGGTGATGGTGGCAGAAAAGCAAATGCCTAAACGTGCGAAGCCGGTGATGGTTTCTGCGCGACAATAATGCAGTGCATTCATGGCACATGCATCCATCAGCATTGAAGGTTCATTAACCAAAGCAGCGGAAACGGCACGGCAGCGGGCGTTGGTGGTGGCGGTGTGTGTGGTCTTCTGCTTTGCCGGGGTGCTGGTGCGGCTGGTGGATCTTGCCTTTGCGGGTGAAGATCGCGCGGAGCACCATCTGGCCGGGCTGAAACCGGCGGAAATTACATTTTCGCGTCGTGGTATTGTGGATCGTAACGGTACGATTCTGGCAACAAATCTGCACACAGTATCGCTTTTTGCCAACCCACAGAAAATTCAGGATGCTGAGGAAGTGGTGATCCGCCTTAAAGAGGTGCTGCCGGATCTTAATGAAGATGTGATTTATGAAAGGCTGATTTCCAACCGGCAATTTGTCTGGATTAAAAGGGATTTAACGCCGCGCGAGCAATATGCGGTGAATAATCTTGGTATGCCGGGGCTGGATTTTCAAAAACAGGAAACCCGCACCTACCCGCATGGCGAGATGGCATCGCATGTTCTGGGGTTGGTGGGTCAGGAAGGAAAGGGCATGGCCGGAGTTGAGATGGCGCAGCAGCAAACACTTTCGCAGACATGGGATAATGCCCGCCCCTTGCAGTTAACGCTTGATATCCGGGTGCAGAACGTGCTGGAGGAAGAGCTGGCGGCGGTGATGAAGAAATACAGTGCCGTGGGCGCGGCCGGCGCGGTGATGGATGTGCATACGGGTGAGCTTCTAGCGATGGTTTCACTGCCTTCATATGACCCAAATTTGCCGGAGGCGCTTAAGACGGATCGTCTTTTTAACCGGATGGCACAGGGTGTGTATGAAATGGGTTCAACCTTTAAAACCTTTACCTTTGCCCAGGCGCTGGAGGCCAAGAAAATTTCATTAAAAAGCACGGTGGATGCCAAAAAGCCGATCAAGATCGGGCGTTTTTATATCCATGATTTTAAGCCAAAAAACCGCATTCTGACCGTGCCGGAAGCGTTTATGTTTTCCTCCAATATTGCCACGGCGCGGATTGCGGATGCCATGGGCCCGGAAGCGCAGCAGGCATTTTATCAGCAAATAGGGTTAACGGAGCCGATTGATATTGGCTTGCAGGAACAAGGAAAGCCGATGATTCCCGATCGCTGGAGCCGGATTAAAACCCTGACCGGAAGTTACGGCCATGGGCTTGGGGTGACACCGCTGCACGTGCTGGCGGGGATGAGTGCCATGGTTAATGGCGGAGAATATATTTCACCGACTCTGATGGCCGGGCAGCAGCCGCAGCGGCGGCGGGTGATTTCTGAAGACACATCACAAAAGATTCGCCGGTTATTGCGCTTAGTGGTGAAGGAAGGCACCGGGCGCAATGCCGAGGCGGAAGGCTATCTGGTGGGTGGCAAAACCGGCACGGCGGAAAAAGCCATCAACGGGCGCTATAGCGATACTTTGCTGACCTCATTCGCCGGTGCCTTTCCAATGGATAAGCCGCGCTACGCTTTGATTGCGGTGATGGATGAGCCGAAGGGAATTAAGGAAAGCTTCGGCTATGCCACGGCGGGTTGGACGGCTGCGCCGGTGGTGAGCAACGTGGTGAAACGTATCGCGCCAATTCTGGGTGTTGCGCCCGTGTCTGAGGGTGACACAAGCCGTGAAGATGCGCTAAAGGTTGCTTATGAACTTCGCCCCGGAACAACAAATGCAACTATCCACGCTCCTAAAGCAGAGTGAGGGCATTACCCTGATTGCCGGGGGCGATGAGGTTGCAGTTTCCGGAATTGTGCTTGATAGCCGGCAGGTGCGGCCGGGTGATTTGTTTGCCGTGCTTGCACCGGCACTTGCCGGGGGTGCGGATAAGCGCAGGGATTATGGTGCGCAGGCTGTGGAAAAGGGCGCGATAGCATTGCTGGCGGGAGAAGATATTGCTGCTGAAATGGCGCAAAAATGGCCACATATTTGCGTACTGAGTGCGGCGGATGATCGCGCCGCACTGGCAGCATTGGTGGCGGGTTTTTATCAGGATATTCCGGCCAATATAATTGCCGTAACGGGGACAAACGGTAAGACATCCGTGGCGCATTTTGCCCGGCAGTTGCTGGCAAAACTCTATGGCAAGGCGGCCAGCATCGGCACGCTTGGTGCGGTGGTGGAAGGGGTGGATGTCACCTTTGATGCACCTGCGCTGACCACGCCGGATGTGGTCAGCCTGTACCGGATATTAACGCAATTGAAGCAGGCCGGAATGGAGCATGTGGTGATGGAGGCTTCATCCATCGGGCTGGAACAACAGCGCCTTGGAATGCTGCAATGTGCCGCTGCAGCATTCACTAATTTCAGCCATGATCATCTGGATTATCATGGCACGATGGCACATTATTTTGATGCGAAGATGCTGTTGTTTACGCGCCATCTGAAAGTAGCCGGGCTGGCGGTTTTGCAGGGTGATTTGCAGAATAAAATCGTGCCCTATCTGCCGGAAGGGGTGCGCGTATTATCCTATGGTTCTCGCGGGGATATAACGCTGAAAAAACTGACGCCCACGCCGCACGGTATGACGGTGATGATTGCTGGTGGTGGGAAGGAATACAGCTTCAAGCTGCCGCTGATTGGTGGATTTCAGGCGGAAAATATCCTCTGCGCCATGGGGCTGGTGATGGGGCTGGGTCATGATGTTAAAACATTGGTGGGGTTGGTGCCGAAGTTGACGGCGGTGGCCGGGCGGATGGAGCCGGTGATAATGGACGAAAGTGGCATGGTGCTGGTGGATTATGCCCACACGCCGGATGCGCTGGAAAAAGCCCTGCAGGCTGCCCGCCCCCACGTGGCGAAGGATGGGCGGTTGCATGTGCTGTTTGGCTGTGGTGGAAACCGGGATGCTGCCAAGCGCCCGGAAATGGGGGCATTGGCACAGGTGCTGGCGGATAAGGTGATTGTGACGGATGATAACCCGCGCTTTGAGGCGCCTGCTGCCATCCGCCGTGAGATTCTGGCGGCATGCCCGAAAGCTGAAGAAGTGGCGGATCGCGCCGCTGCCATTAAGGCGGCGCTTTTGCAGCTTCAGCCGGGGGATGTGTTGCTGGTGGCCGGAAAGGGGCATGAAGAGTATCAGGAAATTGAGGGGGTGAAATACCCGTTTGATGATGCGGCGATGGTGAGGGAATTATGGCCGCATTAGAAACCTTATGGACGGCGGCGGAGGCGGCACAAGCGCTGGGTATTGCTCCGGCCGGGCAGTGGCAGGCGCAGGGAGTCAGCATTGATAGCCGGGCGGTTGCGGAAGGGGATCTGTTCATCGCCATTGAGGGCGAGCATCAGGACGGGCATGCATATGTGGAAGATGCTTTGGCGCGCGGTGCGGTGGCGGCAATGGTGCACCGGGATGTTGCGGGTGTGCCGGTGGAAAAACAGCTTCATGTTCAGAACACAAATGAAGGCTTGAACCGGCTGGCCGAAGCGGCGCGTGCGCGCAGTGATGCGGTGGTGACCGGGGTGACGGGCAGTGTTGGCAAAACCGGGGCAAAAAATGCTTTGAACTATCTGTTGCAGGGTGTGGGTAAAGCCCACGCCACGGCGGGGAATTTAAATAACCATTATGGCTTGCCGCTGACGCTGGCCCGAATGAAACGGGAGATGGCATTTGCCGTGCTGGAAATGGGCATGAACCATGCCGGGGAGATTCGTGCCTTAACAGCGTTGGCGCGGCCGCATATTGCCATCATCACCCATGTGGATGCCGTGCATCTGGAGTTTTTTGATTCGGTAGCGGGAATTGCGGCCGCGAAGGCGGAGATCATGGAAGGGTTGGAAGATCATGCGGATTTTCCGGCAACGGTTATTCTGCCGAGAGATAATCCTTATTTTGACTTGCTATTGCAGCATGCAGGGCAGCTTGAAGTGCCGCGCATTCTGACATTTGGTGTGCATCAGGATGCGGATATGCGGATGATATCACTTAAAGATCAGGATGTTGGTCAGGAGGTTGCTGCACAGATAAGGGGCAGAAGGTTTACTTTTACATTGCCGCAACAAGGGAAGCATCATGCGCTGAATGCGCTGGCAACATTATGCGCGGTGGATGCTGCCGGGCAGGATGTTGAAAAACTTGCCGAAAGACTGGCGCATCTTCCAGTGGCGGAAGGTCGCGGCGCGGAATATCAGATTGCCGTGGAGGGTGGCACCGCCACACTGATTGACGATAGTTATAATGCCAGCCCGGTGGCGATGCAGGTGGCGTTACAGCAGTTGGTGAAGCGTGCAAAAAAGGAGGGTAAGCGCAGCGTTGCCATTCTTGGAGACATGTTGGAACTTGGAAAAGATGCCGCGCAATTTCACCGTGAACTTGCGCCGCTTTGTGACGGGGTTGGGTTGGTGCTGACGGCGGGAGATCTGATGGAAAGGCTGCATCAGGCATTGCCGCCGGAAAAAACATGCCACGCTGCGGATGCCAAAGCGCTGCTGGCGAAGGTGCAAGCGTTGCTTCAACCCGGTGATCTTGTGTTGGTGAAAGGATCGCATGGCAGTGCCATGTGGCAACTGGCTAAACAATTATGCCACCAAAACCCTCAGGCTTAAAAAACAGGCTGCCTTCCTTGATGCGTGTGGTATGATTGAAGGATGAAAAATTTTCTGCCGCTATTTGCTATGATATTGCTGGGTGCAACATTGCCGGCGCAGGCGCAGCGCGTGTTTTGTGAGCCAACGGCAGGTTCAGCGGAATATACGGCGTTTCCTTCGAATGAGCATGTGCGTCACAGCAATAATTTACGGCGAAAAACCGGCGCGCCTGATATTGCCGATGGCATTCCGATGCTGTTTATTGGGCGGGTGCTGGATGCTAATTGCGTGCCGGTTTCCGGAGCATTGGTGCAGCTGGCGCAGGCCGATCAGGCAGGAAAATGGGTGCGGATGAAAGAAGATGATGCGGCTTTTTCCGGCTCCGGTGAGGTTTATACCAATAATCTGGGGGAGTTTAGTTTTCTGACAATTCTCCCGGGAAAGCAGAAGGGTGAGCTGGCACCAACACTTTATCTGCGGGTGATGGATGCTGATCTGCCAGCATTGCATGCGCGTGTGTTGATTTCCGATGACGTGGCGCTGGCCACCGGGCGCAATAATATTGCCAACCCGGTGGGGAGTATGGATAGCAACATGGTTTACCGGTTTGAATTGGTGATGCGCGGCCGCCGGGTGTTTGAAAAATATTAGGCTCTGTTGTGATTTGGAGTAAATTTTGTTGCGAGTCCCCCATCGTTGATTCGCAAGGCAAAGTCTACAGTTAATAGTGGTTCTATT
>JAUIEX010000047.1 GCA_030429725.1 Alphaproteobacteria bacterium | reverse complement strand
TCCATAACAATAGGTTAAAAACCCATCAGAGTACGCATAAAACAATCAAATCTTCAGAAACATCAATGACCTGAAGAAAAATACACCGAACAAAAATACCAAAAGTAACCCAAATGCAATCGCCATGCCCTTCGGGCTACGCGTGGCGCAGCCACGTGTAGAACGCGAGACCTGCGTAGCTGAAAGCGAAGCAGGTTTAGGCCGAAGCAGTGCCCGGCGTAGCTCGAAGAGCGTAGACGGGCTGGAGCTACAAGGAAAAAACTATATGTGGTATGTTTATATCATTCGCAGCATCAATCATCCCGATCAAGAATACACTGGCGCATCGGAAGATTTAAAGCAACGCATATTAGACCATAATTCCGGTAAATCAACCCACACAGCTAAGTTTGCACCTTGGGAATTAGCTTGGTATTGCGCCTTTTCTGATAAACACAAAGCGCTGGAGTTTGAGAAATACTTAAAATCTCATTCCGGCAGAGCATTTGCGAAGAAGAGATTATAAATATGAAAATTCTACTACAAAACCACACTAAATTTGGGGGGATTACCCTCCGACTAAAGGGAACTTTTGGCCGCAGAAATTTTTTCTTTATACTATAAATTAGAAACTTATCATCCGAAGAGGTTCTGAATTTGTCTACCGCCCACCAGCCTACGCCCCGGCGCAGTGGCAGCAACCCAGCAACAACCGGACTGTTGCAAACCCACCAACAAAAAAACCGCCACACCCACCACCAAAAGGTGGGGATGTGACGGCTTTTTTCACTTCATCCAAAACCCCGCGTGAGAAACGGGGTTAGCCCTGCTCCCGTTAAGGAGTGGGCGGGAGTGGGGGGGTCAGTTGTGCCACGGATGTGGCACAACTTTGATCACCGCCTCCGGAGAGACGGTGATCCGATGGATCCCCACCACCAGTCCTGCATCTGAGCAGGACTGGGTATAATAGGGCACCCCATCCTCACGGTGGATCATCCATTTCCATGGATGTCCACAGTGAGGACCAAGACCGCAGCAGTGGCTTTTGCCATCCACGGTCTTGAACGCCACCATCCAATTCCCCAGAAAATTCTGGGTAAATGTGACGGTGGCGCCAGTTTCAGGTATTACTACCTGATACTGGGCGGGGATGCTTTGCTGGGTTTGCGAAAACCCAGAACAAGCCAGCACCAGCAAGAAAAAAGAAAAAATAATATTTTTCATGATTCCTTAGTTCGTTTTATCGGTAACGAACCAGAAACGGCGGGAATTTAAGCATTAAACCCTGCTGAAAAATGTGCGGCTGCTTTGGTGCTTGCTCTGTCACTGCAAGCCGAAGAAACTGCGTTCTCACACAGGCAATCCTTCATCCGAAACAACAACAATCTTCTCTGTGGTGGGCGGCGCCAGACGTACGTCACGTTCGCGTGCTTCACAGCAGGCTACTTGGTTTTCATACCCGTGCATCTTCCGCTCTTCTGCACAATCAGCCGAGGCTGATTATCCATTCTCCGCATCCTCAACCCCGAAGGCTTTCTACCGAGCAGATCCGATCTTTTTATCTATGATGGCACGTGCATTAACACATACCCGCAGGGATCCCGCTAAGGAAGGATGACCCTGTTATAAAAAAATACAATTCCAAACAAAATATGGCGGCCAACGGCACGCCAAAAAAGTGACTTCAACCGATAAATACAAAATAAATATCAATAAAGTCACAAGATAACAGCTTTACCCTACCACAAAATCACCAAAAATACAATATCTTTAATAACTTATTAAGAATACCCCGCCATGACGAAGGCCGGAAGGGAAGAGGGAAGGGGGAGTTATAACACCGTGCGAGAGGTTGCGCTGAAAGCGCAGAGCGAGCCGGGAGTAAGAGCGCGAGGGGTTGCGCGAATGCGCAGAGCGAGCCGGGAGACATTGCGAGCCAGGAGGCTCGTTTCTTCAGTGATGCGCAGCATCTTAGGCTCATTGCGATGTTCAGGAAGAACATCGCAGGAGCGAATCAAAAGAAACATAGCTGGATTCCCGTTTTCCATAAACAACTCAATCAGTGAGTGTTAGGTTCTAAAACAAATATTGACTATGCTTATCTTTAAAAAAAGCTTCGGAATGTGTATGATAAGAATAAGCATGGGCGGTAAATTATGAGTGAAAGACCGGATAACAGATTAGAGTTTTTCAAAGAAAGCTCGGACGATCCTTTTTTTAGTGAGCATAAAGGACAGGGTAAAATATTCTTACACCATTTATGTGCAGAAGCTCCCGTATCCCGAAAATACTATAGTATGCATACGATCAATCAGGCCTTCGAGCAGAATCAAAATACGGAACATTTTTTAGGCAAGATAACCTCTATGATTTATGCACTTCAGCAAGCTGTTACCCATGGGCTTGAAGATAGCCCGCTCGGGCGTTATGAATATGCCCAAAAGGACTACCCTCAATTATATGAAACAATTGTTAAAAATATTTCAGAGGGGGCATTACAAGAGATGGAGAGGCGCCAACAGGATTACGGCTTAACAGTACACCCTAGTAATTTAGGCAAAATTACTGCTGAGCAATTGAGAGCAGATAGAGCTAAATTTTTAGGTGCTGGCCGGATAAATATGACAAGAGTCAATGGAGGAAGGGGCGGATAAAATAGGCTGCAACTTAAGAGGCTAAAATCCAGCTAAGGTAAGCAATTACCTGCTGTGAGTCGCAGATAAAAGCCAAAGGCATGGCGGACGGAGAGGGATTCGAACCCTCGATAGGGGGTTACCCTATACACCCTTAGCAGGGGCGCGCCTTCAGCCACTCGGCCACCCGTCCACAATATAAAAACCTACAAGTGCAGAACCTGAGTGACAGTCCTCACCTTATGTGCTGGCCGAGTGTTTGATGTGCCACGCAGTGCGTTCGTAAACTCACTTCTGCTTCGGCACGGGGCACCCGCCCGGCGAGTTAGGAATTACACAGCTAACGGCAGGATTGCAAGGCAGGAGTGATCCATCACGCGATTTTAAGTTCCAGATTGGCCAATTCCTCTAATTCTTCCTGCAATAAGGATAATAAATGATGCCCGTCGGAAGTGGCTGCCCAGCCTTGTTTTTCCACATTATAGATATAATGCACCGCACCGCTAAGTGGTGATGAGAGCCATATCTGCTGCGTCGGCTCATGTTTGTTAAGGACAAATTGCTGGCCGGAATCCAACGTCACCGTCAAAATACCCTGCAACAATTCAGCGTCCACATTGCCTTCCTCATCAGCATCTTCAATCGCATCCAGCAATTGCTCAAACATATCATCTGCAATGGTATGAAAGGTTATATTATCCATGCTGGCAGTGTAGCATGTCTGCCGCTATAGTCGAGCCTATGGCCGGCGCAAAACAGAAAAAACCATCCACGCGGAAAACCACGGTATCAAAACCCGGCAAAGGCAAGCAGGCCACCGCCAACAAACCACCCGCTCAACCGAAGACAATCCGGCGGAAAAAGACCCGAAAAAAACCACCCTCGCACCCGTTCAGGCGCTGGCTTTATCGCCTGACGGTTCTGGGCATTTGGGGGCTGTTCGCGCTGTTGCTGCTGCTGGTTTATTACGCCCACGACCTGCCCAACCCGGAAGATCTCCACCGCTATGAGGAAGCCGCCGGCATTGAAATTTACACCAATAACGGCACCTATCTTAGCCAGATCAGCGGCAATTCAGGCTTCCCGGTGAGCTATGCCATGCTGCCGGATCACCTGATTCAGGTCGTGCTGGCCATTGAAGATCGCCGGTTTTTTAGCCATCCCGGCATTGATATGTTCGGTATTTTACGCGCAGCCCTGGCCAATCTAAGCGGCGGGGGCGTGGCGCAAGGCGGCAGCACGATCACGCAGCAACTGGCCAAAATCAGCTTTCTTTCCCCAGAGCGCACCTTTAAGCGCAAAATACAGGAAGCCATGCTCAGCCTGTGGCTGGAAGCCAAACTCAGCAAAGAGAATATCCTTACGCTCTACCTGAATCGTGTGTATCTTGGCGGGGGCTATACGGGCATTGGTGCTGCCGCGCGGGGCTATTTTGGCAAGAAGGTGGCGCAGCTTTCGCTCTATGAATCTGCCATGCTCGCGGGGTTATTAAAAGCCCCTTCCCGCCTTAACCCAAAGCATGATGCAGGCGCTGCGAATGCCCGGATGCGCGTGGTGCTTTCCGCCATGGTGGAAGCGGAATTTGCCCTGCCGCGAGTGCTGGAAAACACCCCCTACTTAACCGCCAAACAACAGCATCTGCCGCATAATCGAACCGTTAATGCCACAGATTTTATGGCATATGTTCGCCAAACTTTACCCTTTTATCTTGGGTTAGGGGAAGATGGGCTGCGCCTTTCCAGCACGCTGGATATTGGCTGGCAGCATGCGGCGGAGCAGACGCTTTCCGGCGTCATTAATCGCAATGGCGCAACACACCATGTCTCGCAGGGGGCGGTGGTGGTGCTTAACGAAAAAGGGGCGATTCTGGCCATGGTTGGCAGCGCCAATCAAGAGGAAGAAGGCTATAACCGCGCCGTAACGGCACTTCGTCAACCGGGCAGCGCCTTTAAGTTCTTCGTTTATCTGGCCGCATTGGAGGCCGGCATTTCTCCGCAGGATCGTTATGAGGATATGCCACTGGCCATTAATGGCTGGCAGCCGGAGAATTATGGAGATAAGGATTTTGGCACACTTTCCGTGCAGGATGCATTTGCCTTTTCCGCCAACCGTATTGCCGTGCAATTGGCGGAAAAAATCGGGCGAGAGCGCATCATCAATCTGGCGCAAAATCTTGGCATCACCAGCGCACTGCGCAACCATCCCAGCATCAGCCTTGGCACATCCGAAGTGTCTCTGCTGGAATTAACCGCCGCTTATGCCTCTCTGACGCATCAAGGCGCATCGGTGCTGCCTTACGCCATCCGTCGCATTGAAACCACCGATGGCAAACTTCTGGAAAGCCATGCATCCGAATTGGCTTCTCCGATTATCTCTGATCATACGGTCACCGCGATGCGCCAACTTCTGGCGGCGGTCACCGCTTATGGCACAGGTAAGCAGGCCGGAAATGCCCTGATCGGAAAAACCGGCACCAGTCAGGATCACCGGGATGCCTGGTTTATCGGCATTGCCCCTCAGCACGGAAATGTCACCATTGGCGTCTGGCTTGGTAATGATGATAACCGACCGATGAAGGGCATCACCGGCGGCGGTCTTCCTGCACGGATTGCACGGGATATAGTGGAAGTTTCCGGCAAGTGATGCTACCATCACCGGATGAAATTTTTGTTACTATTGATAAGCATCGGGCTCTTTCTTATCTCCCCCAAGATAATGGCAGAGGAAACCCCTATGGAATCACCAAAAATCAGCACGGATCACCTGACCCCCATGCAGCGGCATGTGACACAGGAAGGCGGCACGGAACAGCCTTTTAAAAATGAATACTGGAATCACAAGGAAGCGGGCATCTATGTGGATGTTGTCACGGGAAAACCGCTTTTTTCTTCGACGGATAAATTTGATTCCGGCACCGGCTGGCCAAGCTTCACCCGCCCGATTGATGAAAGCTATGTTCAGGAACTGAAAGATATCAGCCTGGGAATGTTGCGTACTGAGGTTAAATCATCCGATGGCTCACATCTTGGCCATGTTTTTCCCGATGGCCCACCGGAAGCAGGCGGCAGGCGCTATTGCATCAACTCTGCCTCTTTGCGCTTTGTGCCTAAGGCAGAGCTGGCCGGCAAGGGATATGGCAAATATCTTATCCTGTTTAACAACTAACAACTAACTTGCCGTGGCAAACAGGGCGCGTTAAGAGGGTTCCATGTCTAAATTTATCTCCATGATCATGATTTATGGCGCGTTGCTGGGCGTGGTGCTTGTTGTTGCCTGTGAGCATAACAGCTATCACGGTCAGGATATTACCTATCTCCCCATTCTGGATGAAATTTCACTGCCGCAGGGCTTTGCCGTTCAGGATGATGATGTCACCGTGTTTGATACCGCCGCCGGGCGCATTGTGGATGTTACCGCGCATGGGCCACTGGATGTTTCCACTAACAATATCCTCACCTATTATACCATCACCCTGCCACAGCTTGGCTGGCAGCTGGAAAAGGGCGGCACATTCAGCCGTGGCAATGAAACACTCACTATCAGCCCGGAAACATTGGCACAATCCACTCGTCTGCAATTCCGGCTGGAGCCGAAGAGCGATTAGCCGCGCCTCTTCACCCTTGGTGTATTTTCGCCGGGGTAAATCTTTTCTTCACATCGCATCCGTCAAAGCAATCACAGCGCTTTCCACAGGCTTTTTTCTTGGCTAAACTAACTTTATGCTCACCCAGCTCACCATTCAGAATGTGGCGATTATTCGCAGCCTGACAATTCCGTTTTCGGCGGGGTTTAATGTGCTGACGGGGGAAACCGGCGCGGGGAAATCCATCCTGCTGGACGCACTCGGGCTGGCACTTGGCAAACGTGCCGAAGTGCGGCTGGTGCGCAGCGGGCAGGAAAGTGCCTCCGTCACCGCTTCCTTTGAACTTCCCACCCAACATCCGGCGCTGGAAATGCTGGCGGCGCAAGGCATTCTTACTGAAGATCAATTGCTGCTCAAACGCATTCTGGGCGCGGATGGCAAAAGCCGCGCTTTCATCAATGACCAGCCTGTCAGCATAAGTTTGCTGGCACAACTGGGCGATCAGCTGGTGGAAATTCACGGTCAGCATGACACGCGCGGCCTGATGGATGCCACCACCCATCGCAGCCTTCTTGATGAGGTGGGTCATCACATCACTACGCTGGAAAAAACACAACAATCTTACGACATATGGCAGGACGCCGTGAAGGAGCAGGCGCGTTTACTGGCAGCGCTGGAAGCCGCCCGCAAGGAAGAGGAATTCCTCCGCCACGCAGCGGAAGAACTGGCCGCACTTAACCCACATGCCGGAGAGGATGAACAGCTTGCGGAACGCCGCTCTTACCTTCAACAGGCAGAGCGCACGCAGGCCATGGTGCAGGAAGCGGTGGCAATTCTGACCAATGAGAAACAGAAATCTCCGCTACAAATCATTGCGGCAGTGGAGCGTGTTCTTCAGCGCAGCAATTTGTCGGAGCTTGAGCATGTCAATGCCGCGCTAGAACAAGCCTCTCTTAGCCTGAATGAGGCCGAAGCCGCGCTGCAACATTTATCCGTAGAGCTTTCGCCGGACACAGCGGAGCTGGAAGCTACCGAAGAACGTTTATTTGCCTTACGCGCCGCCGCACGTAAATATAACGTTACGGCGGATGAATTACCGGCACTGCTGGCAGACTTTACACAGCAGATCAGCACATTGGAGCATAGCGAAGAGGCGCTGAGTGCGGCCAGAGCCGCCTGCAGTGCCGCAAAGCAGTCTTACGATGAAATCGCTCAACATTTAAGCACATTACGTCAGGCCACTTCAACTATGCTGGCAACAGCCATTCAAACGGAGCTGGCACCGCTAAAGATGGCAGCGGCACAATTTCGCGTCGCCTTCACTCCCTTAGAGGAAGAACAATGGCAGCGTGATGGGCAGGAGCAAATCCGCTTTGAGATTCAAACCAATATTGGCAGCGGCTTTGGTGCGCTGCATAAAATTGCCTCCGGTGGTGAGCTTTCCCGCCTGATGCTGGCGCTGAAATTAGTGCTGCATAATGATGGCGGCGTGCCAACGCTGATTTTTGATGAGGTGGATACCGGCATTGGTGGCTCCACGGCAGACGCCGTTGGTGCGCGTTTAGCGCGGCTTGGCGGGCAGGCGCAGGTGCTGGCTGTCACCCACCAGCCGCAGGTAGCTTCTTACGGCAACCACCATCTGTTCATCCAGAAACAGGTGGCGGAAGATGCCACCGAAACCACCGTCACGCCGCTGGATGATGCCGCGCGCAAGGAAGAAATTGCCCGCATGCTGGCCGGCGCGGAGGTGACGGACGCCGCCCGCGCCGCCGCAGATCAACTGCTCCTGAAAGAGGCCGGCTGATGGATGAGAGTTCAGCTGATTGTGAGTTGAAATCAACTCCCCCTTCACGGGGGAGTCTGAATTTTGAGCGTGAGCAAGAAAATTCAGGTGGGGGTCACGCTCAGGCGGAGAGCAGCCACAATGCACCATCTGAAAAAATACCCCCACTAGAAAATATAAAAGAGCTGGATTCCCGCCTGCACGGGATTGACAAAGTTAGTGAGTTACACTCACAACTCTCAGAACAAATCCGCCATCATGATACACGTTATTACCATGACGATGCTCCTGAAATTTCCGATGCGGAATATGACGTTCTGCGGCGTAAACTTGAAGCATTAGAGGAAGCCTATCCGGCGCTTACCCGCCCGGATAGCCCCACGCAGAAAGTTGGCGCTGCGCCCGCTTCAGGTTTCAAAAAAGTGCAGCATAACGTGCCGATGCTTTCCCTTGCCAATGCCTTTGGTGAGGAGGATGTGCAGGAGTTTCTAACCCGCATCCGGCGGTTTTTAAGCCTGGCGGAAGATGCAGAAATTCCCCTCTGCGTGGAGCCGAAGATCGACGGGCTTTCCTTCACCGCACGCTATGAGAAGGGCGTGTTGATACAAGCCGCCACACGGGGAGATGGCTATGAGGGGGAGGATATCACCGAAAATATCCGCACCATCGCCACCCTGCCGCAACAACTGCCCAAGGATGCACCCACTCTGCTGGAAGTGCGCGGTGAAGTCTATATGAGCCATCAAGCCTTTGCAGCGCTGAATAAAGCGCAGCAGGAAGCAGGGGAGAAGCCTTTTGCCAACCCGCGCAATGCCGCTGCGGGCAGCTTGCGCCAGCTGGATGCCACTATCACGGCCACGCGGCAATTAAATTATTTTGTCTATGGCTGGGGCGAGGTTTCCGAAACATTAGCAGCAACACATTCTAAAAGTTTGGAAGTACTCAAAGATAAATTTGACTTTAAAATTACGGATTATAGGACTCTGAATAATATTGAACAAGTATTCGAAACTTATCAGCACCTCTATGAAAACAGAGCAGCACACAGTAAATTAACATTCGGCCACGACATAGACGGCATGGTCATCAAGGTGGATGATATTGCATTGCAGCAAAGGCTGGGCTTTGTGGCGCGCAGCCCGCGCTGGGCAATTGCGCTGAAATTCCCGGCGGAGCAGGCCGTCACCCGCATCAATGCCATCACCGTTCAGGTGGGGCGCACCGGCGTGCTGACCCCCGTGGCGGAGCTGGAACCGGTCACCGTGGGTGGCGTGGTTGTGGCGCGCGCCACCCTGCATAATCAGGATGAAATTACCCGCAAGGATTTCCGTGTGGGCGACACTGTCACCATTCAACGCGCGGGGGATGTGATTCCGCAAGTGGTGAATATGCTGCCGGAAAAACGCCCTGATGATAGCACTCCCTATCATCTGCCCGCCAGCTGCCCGGCCTGCGGCAGCCACACCATGCGAGAAGAGGATGAAGCCGCCACGCGCTGCACGGGCGGGCTGATCTGCCCCGCGCAGGCAATGGAGCGATTGAAGCATTTTGTGGCGCGGGATGCGTTTGATATTGACGGGCTGGGCACAAAGCAGATTGAACTTTTCTGGCAGAAAAACATCCTGCGCGTGCCCTCGGATATTTTTGCGCTGGAGGGGAAACTTTCAGTATCAACTCCCCCTTCACGGGGGAGTCTGAATTTTGAGCGTGAGCAAGAAAATTCAGGTGGGGGTCACGCTCATAATGGAGAAGATCCGAATCAAAAATTCGAAGGAAAATTACCCCCACCTGAAACCGCTAACGCGCTTTCAGACTCCCCCGTGAAGGGGGAGTTATCGCCGTTATCGCAGTGGCCGGGCTTTGGTGAAAAATCGGCAGAGAAGCTGTTCACTGCCATCCGCCAAAAGCGCACCATTCCCCTGTCCCGCTTTCTGTTTGCGCTGGGCATACGGCATATTGGCCAGAATAATGCCAAATTGCTGGCGGAGCGTTACACCAGCTGGAATCAGTTTTATGCTGCAATGCAATATGCACAGGATGAAGCTTCCGATGCCTACGCAGATTTAATGGCAATTGATGGCATTGGCGAAAAAGTCGCACAGGCACTCGTACAGTTTTTTGCCGAAGATCATAACAAGGAGGAGCTGGCGCGGCTGGCTGAAATCCTCACCATTGCAGACACCGTGCGCAAAGAAAGTGATTCTCCCGTGGCCGGCAAAATTGTGGTGTTCACCGGCACGCTGGAAACCATCAGCCGGGCGGAAGCTAAAGCGCAGGCCGAAGCGCTGGGCGCAAAAGTTTCCGGTTCCGTTTCCGCCAAAACGGATTACGTTATCGCAGGTGCGGAAGCGGGCAGCAAACTCAAAAAAGCCGAAGCGCTTGGCGTTAAAACTCTCACGGAACAAGAATGGAAGGAACTGATCAATGACGCCACTTGAAACCATTCGCCACGGCATGAAGCAGCAAAATTTAGACGCATTGCTGATCCCCATGAGCGACCGTTTTCAAAGCGAATATGTGCCGGCGCATGACCGTATTCTGCAGTGGCTGACGGGCTTTACCGGCAGCGCCGGCTTTGCGGTTGTGCTGGCTGATAAAGCCGCATTTTTTACCGATGGGCGCTATACTATTCAAGCTGCGCAGGAGGTAAATACGGCGTTTGAGCGGCTTGATAGTGGTGAAACACGCCCACAGGAATGGCTTTCTCAGCAGCTAAAACAAGGCATGCATATTGGCTTTCATCCCTGGCATTTCAGCATCTCGCAGTTGCAGGCTTTTGAAAAAACCGCCGCGATATATGATGCGCAGCTTGTTGCCACCCCGCTGGCCGATGATGCATGGCAGGAAAATCGGCCAGCAGCCCCAACCCTACCCGCCTTTCTTCACCCCATTGAATATGCAGGAGAATCCACAGCAGCCAAGCTGCAAAAACTGCGCAATGAAATGGCAAAGACACATACGGATGCAATCTTCATTGCCCTGCCGGAATCCGTCAATTGGCTGTTCAATCTACGCGGGCAGGATTTACCACACACGCCTTTTTTAAATGCCTATGCGTTGATTGAACATCATCAAACAAGCATTTTTACCAGAATGGATAAAATCCCTGACGCGCTGCATAATGAACGGCATAACATTGCTGTGTTTAAGCCTTTGGAGGATTTAGAAAAACACCTCACTGCCATGCAGCAAAAACTCGTTATGCTTGATCCCGATAGCTGCCCGTTTGCCGTTGGGGCAATGCTCGCTTCTGCCGTGCATGCACCTGATCCCTGCCTGCTGCCCAAAGCCTGTAAAAATAATGCGGAAGTAGCCGGCATGAAGCACGCGCATGTTCAGGATGGCGCGGCCATGGTGCGTTTTCTACATTGGCTGAATGGCGCAATGCAGCAGCATCACGCAGTAACGGAAGCCACCGTGGATGAAAAATTGCGGGAGTTTCGCCGTCAGCAACCTGAATTTTTTAGTGAAAGCTTTCCCACTATTGCGGGGTTTAACGGCAATGGCGCGATTGTGCATTACCGCGCCACGGAACACACCGCCGCTAAAATTATGCATGGCAATGGCCATCTCTTGCTGATTGATTCCGGCGGGCAATATCATAGCGGCACCACGGACATCACCCGCACGGTTGCACTCGGAACGCCTACCACAGCCCAGAAAACGCGCTTTACGCAGGTGCTGGAGGGGCATATTGCATTGGCCTCGGCACATTTTCCCAAAGGCACCACCGGCGCGCAACTGGACGTGCTGGCGCGGCAGTTCCTGTGGGCGGATGGCGTGGATTATGCCCACGGCACCGGGCACGGCGTGGGTGCGTTCTTGAATGTGCATGAGGGCCCGTGCGGCATTTCCAAACGCGCCAGCAACACGGCGCTGCAACCGGGGATGATTCTTTCCAATGAGCCCGGTTATTATGAAAAAGATGCCTATGGCATTCGCATTGAAAGCCTGATTCTGGTGGTGGAAAAGGATAAGCCCGGTTATTACGGCTTTGAAACCATCACGCTCTGCCCGCTGGATGCTAAACTCGTCGATTTTGGGATGCTCTCCGGCGCGGAAAAAGCATGGTTGCAGCACTATCACGCGCAGGTGAAAGCGGCCATCACCCCGCTGGTGGATGCAGAAGAAGCCGCATGGCTGGCGCAGGCCTGCGCAGCTTTCGGGGCATAAATGAAGGCGGAAGAACCATCCATAGATACTGTTATTCCTAAAGCTTTACCCTTTCTTGGGGTTATCACACAGCGCGTCAAACGGGATGATCCAATCAGCTTTCTGTGTCTGCAAAAGGCACCGAAAGCCATCCGCCCAAAACTGATTGCCCTGCATGCCTTTCATTTAGAAATGCTTGAGATTCCTACCAAAGTCAGCGAAGCGGCGCTGGGGCATATGCGTTTTCAGTGGTGGCATGATGCGCTGCATCAGCTTGAGGAAATCCGGCACACCAAAACCATTGCCGCACCAAAACGCCATGACATCCTCTCCACCCTCCATGCTTTGCCGTTACCCACTGGCATCTGGCCATTTCTGCATGAAATGACAGATGCCCATGCCCATCGGCTTGACCCTGTTGCAGCCAGCTCCTTTTCGGGCTTTATACAAACAGGCAGCGCCTATTTTCTTCCGCTTTATCAAGCTATTATACAAATAGAAAATGATGCTGAAACTGCTTCTGATCCTGTATCGCAAAATGATTTTTTATGCCCCATGGCACAGGCGGAATGGCTTATCTCTCAGCTTATCAGCGCGCCCCTGCTTCTGCCAAAAAATCGTATAATACTTCCTGCAGAGCTTTGGCAAAAGGCAGGGACATCGCCCGATAGCTATGGCAGCCAGACCTTTGAAACAGGCTTTACTTCTCTGGCGCAGGAAATGCTCAACCATGCATCGGATTACCTGCAAGAGGCCGCCCGGCACCCGCTTCAAAGCCATGCTCTGCGTGCTCGTTATGCCGCTCTGCAATGGCAGCGGCGCTTTTTATCAAAAAATTCCACCACCCTCTTAACCCGCCCTCTTCTTCTAAATCCGCCACCATTGGCGCTGATTTTGAAAATCTGGCGCAGCTAAGGCATGTTAATTCTTCATTGCAAAAACAGACCGCGCTTTCTACAATCCGTCCATGGAACATAAAAATTATCTTTTCTTCTTCATTTTAATTGCGGCTTTCTCTCTTCTCTATCCTGACTTATTATTAGCACAGAATCTCAATGATTCTGTGGGTCAGCGTTTATGTAATATTGTCAGTGTTCTGGTTGGCCCGGCCGGGCAGGCTATTGCCACGGCGGCAGTATGCTTCCTTGGTATCGGCGCTTTCTTTGGTAAGGTCAATTGGGGGCTGGCGCTCACGGTGGCAACGGGCATCATCGCCATTTTTGCAGCCGTCCGAATTGTCGATGGCATCCGTGGGGCAGGCACAGATTGCAATGCTTGGATGTAACGGCAAAAGTGACTTATCAGGTCGTTACAAATAAAACGTATGGTTCAGTACAAAATACTTGTGCCGGAAGAGAAGTTCGTTTAACACGCTGTTCTCAGCGCAGGGGGTGTAGCTCAGCTGGTTAGAGCGTCGGCCTGTCACGCCGAAGGTCGCGGGTTCAAGTCCCGTCACTCCCGCCACTGCCTTTATCATCACACAGAAAGAGGGTATAGATTCCCCCTGAATATCTATTATGATGCGCAATGAGTGGGTCTTGACAACCGCCATAACCACCCTTGGTTGTGTTATGCAAGGCACTTTCAATTAAAGGTTTTGTCTTTTAGTGAAAACCACCTGCCGTTGTAAAAAAAATAAAAAAAATTCGCACATAAATTGTGCTTATAAAACAGGTTAAACGTGATGATTCTTAATATTCATTAACCATACCCATCATGCTGCAGTGCAAGAAGCACTAGGCTCCTGCACCTTCCAACCCTCTGCAAAAACTTCTCTGAAGGCGCATTGTCACTAAAATTTCCATCAAATTTAAACTAATTCTTAAAAGCCACTTAGTCACTGATTAAGCAGCTTTTTGCTATGTTCGTAGTTGGATGGGAAAAAGTTGATAATGGCAAGGGGGATGCCATGCTTGGGATGGAAGAAATTCAATATCATAATGCCGTCAAATATGAGGCGCTGCGCAATCTTATCAGTCAGGGTTTTTCTGCTTCTGAACTCTATGATGAAATTCAGGATGCGCTGACCGAAGCGGCAGAGTTGATGCAAAAGCAACGTGAGCGTGAACAGGCCATGCGCGAGCAAGCCATGCAAGAACGATCCGCGCTGGCCGAAAAACAAGAGCGCTTCTATCAACGTATGCAAGAGGCTCAAAGCCTTGCAGAATCCTTAAATCTTGATGTGGATCGTGCGATTGTCGGGCGTGAAACGGAAAGCGGTGCATTGGTTTTGGATGCGGAAGATATTAAAAATATTCAGCCCAATGAGAAAGTTTTCATCTCCACGGAAG
>JAUIEX010000046.1 GCA_030429725.1 Alphaproteobacteria bacterium | reverse complement strand
TCATTAACGGGCGTCGGTCAGGTTCTAACTGAGATTGTTGAAGTTCTTTCCGGTGGCTCGCTGATCATGGTCTTGCTTTTAACGGCCATCATCTGTCTGATTCTTGGAATGGGGCTGCCAACAACGGCAAACTATATTGTGGTTGCCACATTGATGGCGCAGGTGGTTCAGGAGTTGGGCGCTCAAAATGGCCTTTTTGTGCCTTTAATTGCCATCCATTTATTTGTTTTTTACTTTGGGATTATGGCGGATGTCACGCCGCCGGTGGGGTTGGCGTCCTTTGCGGCGGCGGCAATTTCCGGCGCAGATCCTATCCGCACGGGTCTGCAGGCATTTTCCTATAGCTTACGCACGGCCATCCTTCCTTTCTTCTTTATTTTTAATACGGAATTACTCTTGATTGGTGTGGATAATATTTGGTATGGCGCTTTTGTTTTTGCATATGCCATCGTTGCCATCCTGCTTTTCTCCTCGGCGGTGCAGGGCTATTTCATTATTAAAAACCGCAAAATTGAATCATTGCTGCTGCTTGTAGTAAGTGTTTCCTTGTTTGTTCCGAAGCTCTGGATTAATTATCTTTACCCACCATTAAAGAAAATTGATCACATGCATTTAGTGTCGTCCATGGATGCTCTGGACAAAGGAAGTAAGGTTAAAATCCTCTGGCAGGGTGAAGACCTGCGCACAGGCAAGCTCAAAGATTTTAATACCTTTATTCAAATGGATGATAAAGACGCGAAAACAACTATCGAGGATTATGGCCTGATTCTTAATGAGTCTGGCGATGAGATTATTGTTGAAGATGTTGTCTTTAACAGTGCGGCGGAGCGAGCTGGATTCGATTTTGATCATATTATCACCGGCGCGGCTGTTTCCGCCAATCAGCCGAATGAACGTTGGGTTTATATTCCTGCAATGCTGTTATTGCTGTATATTATTATTGTGCAAACAGTTCGGAAACGCAGAAATGAAGCAATTTCTAATTTAACTACATAGGACATGGCCATGTATAAACATATACTATTCCCCGTTGATATTACTCACTCTTCAGAGTGGAAGCAGGCTTTATCCGTATGTATCGAGTATGCAGAGGCCTTTAAATCTAAAATACATGTTATGACTGTCGTTCCTGACGCGGGAATGTCAATTGTCGGCCAATATTTCAGTAAAGAGTCTGCCGCTAAAGTTGTGGAAGAAGTGAAGCAAGCGCTGCATAAATTTGTTAATGACAATATCCCTAAGAATATCGAAGTGCAGCATATTGTTTCAACCGGCTCAGTGTATGAATCAATTATTGAAACCGCAAAGCGTATTGATGCTGATCTGATTATTATGTCAGCACATCGCCCTGAACTGAAGGACTATTTGCTTGGTCCAAACTCAGCGCGTGTTGTTCGTCACTCGGATCGTTCCGTTCTTGTTGTAAGAGATTAACGCTCAATGGCTTCAAATCTTCAAGAGGCACTGGAAGAAATATCTTCTCTGGTTAATGATTCGCTGGATGCATTATTACCCCAGGAATTGCCGGGAAGGATTGGTGAAAACCGTTTAGCGCGCTCCATGCGGTATAGTACCTTTGCAGGGGGAAAGCGGTTGCGGCCGTTTCTTGTTATTACGACGGCAGATTTATTTGGCGTTAGTCGGCAGGTTTCTTTGCGCGTGGCATGCGCCGTAGAGTGTGTTCATACATTTTCGCTTATTCATGATGATCTGCCCGCGCTGGATGATGACGATGAGCGTCGGGGGCAAGCCAGCTGCCACAAGGAATTTGATGAGGCAACGGCAATTCTGGCCGGAGATGCCCTTCTGGCATATGCCTTTGATATTTTATCGCACAAGGATACGCATAACGATCCCGCCGTTTTATTAAGGCTTGTTAGCACCATGGCGCAATCTGTGGGGATCAATGGCATGGTTGGCGGGCAGATGATTGACCTTATTTCTGAAGATCGAGAACTAAGTCTTGAACAAATTACACGCCTTCAGCGTTTAAAAACCGGCGCTTTATTTGAGATGGCCTGTGAATCTGGCGCTATCCTTGGTAAAGCACCTGCCAACACACACCGCTTGTTAAAAGCCTATGCCAACGATATTGGCCTTGCCTTTCAAATCACTGATGATTTACTGGACGCGGTGGAAGAAGATAATAGAGATAACAAGTCTCAGGAAAAAGGAACGTTTGTTTCTATTATGGGCGTTGAGAAATCTAAAATGCAGGCTGAAACCTTAATCAATCAAGCCATATCCTATCTTGAATGTTTTGGCGCGCGAGCTGATTTATTAAGAGAACTGGCTCAATTCGTTATCACGCGTAAATTTTAATTTTGCTACGTCATGCAAATGACAATGCCCGGCAGATCGGAGATTCAAGAGATCTTTCGGCGCTTTGAGTTACATAATCCTGCGCCTAAAACAGAGCTCCGATATGTTAATCATTACACATTGCTGGTTGCCGTTGTTCTTTCGGCGCAAGCAACGGATATTGGGGTGAATAAGGCAACTGAGCCGCTTTTTAAGGAAGTGAATTCACCCCATGCCATGTTAAAGCTTGGTGAAGAGGGGCTTAAGAAAGCGATTAAAACCATTGGTCTTTTTAACAGCAAGGCCAGGAATATTATCTTGTTGTCAAAACAGCTCATCGAGCGTCACCATGGAGAGGTTCCAAGCAATAGAGCCGCGCTTGAAGCATTGCCCGGCGTTGGAAAGAAAACGGCGGCGGTTATTATGAACTGTTTGTTTGATGAACCAACCATTGCCGTGGATACGCATGTTTTTAGGGTCGCCAATCGGCTTGGTTTTGTTCAAACTTCCTCCCCGGATAAAACCGAAGAACCGCTGACAAAAAAGCTTGCCGCGCTTCTGCAGAAAAGCCAAATGCTTCATGCGCATCACTGGCTTATTTTGCATGGGCGTTATCTCTGCACGGCGCGAAATCCAAAATGCTCAATGTGCTATCTAAGCGATTTATGCCCTTCATCCTCCAAGGCCGATGCAAAAAGGGATTAAGACATTTGACACGATCATCAACAGACAGTAAACCGCTACTTCATTCATCCGGTGGGGTGGCTGAGCGGTCAAAAGCAGCGGACTGTAAATCCGCCGACATTGTCTACGCAGGTTCGAATCCTGCCCCCACCACCACACTTCTCCTTCATCAGCAATGGCTATATGCCCTTGTTTTAGAGGGGTGATTTTTCAACAAACTTGTCTAAATTTTTAGCTATTTTCTTGACGCGCGTCGCGGCGCGTGATAGATGCGCGCTGAGAGTTTTTTAGGTTTATCCTTAATGAGTGAGTGGAATAATTATCCGGCTTGCCCAGAATCAAATTTTAACTGGGAGAAATCCATGTCTAGCTTTAATTCTTCAATTCACTGGCGCATTTTTAAACGCGGAAAATTTGTTCTTAACGCATGCGCGGCAACAATTCTTTTGGCCGCAGCCACATCCGCACAGGCCGCGCCTGTTGGCGGCGAAATCACATCCGGCGCCGGGGCAATTTCCCAGCTTGGCCGTGAAACGGTGATTGAACAAAACTCTGCTCGCCTTGATGTGAACTGGAAGGATTTTTCTTCAAATATTGGGGAGCGGATCACGTTCCAGCAGCCCGGACGTGACGCTTTAGCGGTAAACCGCGTTGTTGGCCGCGTTCCAAGCCAACTGGACGGAGCGCTGAATGCTAATGGCCGCGTTTTCATTATTAACCCACATGGTATCACATTTGGAAAAAATGCCCGTGTTGACGTTGGCTCACTGCTGGCAACCACTGCATTAAATGGCTTTGAAGCTGATGAAGCCATCAGCTTCAGCGGCAAAGGAGAGGGCAGCGTTATTAACCATGGTGATATTAGTGTCTCCAATGGTGGATTTGCTATTTTAGCCGCGCCTTACATTAAAAATTCAGGAACGATTTCGGCCAATCTTGGGCAGGTTGAACTTGCTTCAACCAATGGCTTCACTCTTGATTTGCGCGGCGACAATCTGATTACGTATGCCGTTTCTGAAGAAGCGCTTAAAAAGGCCGGTGTGGATCAACAGGGTTCCGTAAATGCCGGTTCAGGACAAGTGAATATTACGACACATTTTGCGCAGTCTTTAACAGATGCCGTTGTTAATTTAGACGGCGTTGTTGATGTTTCTGCCTTTGCACCGGCCGGTCAGGGTGGTGACATTATCGTTAAAAGCTCCGGTACAACGAACTTTAATGCCGGCGCAAAGCTTCTTGCCAAGGGCGGATCGGAATCGGGTGATGCCGGCTTCGTTGAGGTTAGCGGCCAAACGGTCGCCGTGAATGGCAATGTTGACCTTACGGCAGCCAACGGCAAATTGGGAACATTCCTGATTGATCCTGTTGACATTGTTATTCGTAACGGCAGCGGCACGAACCGTGAAAATGTTTTCTACGAAGAGTGGATTGAGCAAATGGCGCTTTCAACGCACATTACATTGGAAGCTGAAAACAGCATTGTTATGCTTGACCTTGCGGATAATGAGCTGACAGGTGGCCTGGGTGATATTACGCTGCGCACGGTTGGCCCAATGGCTGTCCCTGAAAATGAAGAGGATGTTGTTCGCGTTCCGGGGATTCGTTTCCAGGATAAAAATGATACTATTCGCACCACCGTGGGTGATGTTACTATCGACGCGAAATTCGGCGCTATTAATATCGGTAATATTGTCACCGGCGGCGAGTTTGTTGAAGCGCCGGGAGAGATTAGTCTTCGCAGCCGCGACAAAGAAAATGGCAGAATTATCGCCAATGATTTGACTGTTCGAGGCATTGATGGAACAGGAAAAATTACGTTAGATTCAAAACATAACGTTATTGTTAATGATATTGAAATTGATGTCAGCGGCCAGGGAACGCAAAACCATGAAGCCAAGGCAATTTTGAATATTGATGCGGACACGATCCTGTTCAATGATATTCGCGTTAACGCGGATGCGGAATCGGTTATCGGCTATCGTGTTACTGCGCAATTCCTTGGGATTGAGATGCCTGAAGAAGAAGTTGAAACCGCGTCACGTGTTGAGGCATCTTTTGATGAAGAAGAGGTTATTGAGCTGGTTAATCAGAACACACTGTTTGGTTACGCCGTATTGGATGATAACGGCAACCCGTTATACGGTAAAATTCTTTCGGAATCACTGGAGGAAGTCAAATCCGGTAAAAAATTCCGCGTGGTTACGCCGGATGAAACGCGTATTAAGTTCTTTACAATTTCCACAGCGCCTGCGCTGCCTCAGGCAGCGGCGCCTGAATTTGAAAATAACGTTCTGGGACAAGGAAAGGATATTAAGCGTATTGCCTTTTCAGAGGATGGAGAAACAGTCACAGCCTTTAATAATGGTGATGAGTTAGGTGCCATCAATTTTGATATTGATGAGTTATTTTCCGTGTCTTCCACAGCCTGGAAGTCCGGCAAAGCAGAGGCTACAGCGAAAGCCGTTGTTACCGGTGATTTAATTCGCGGTGATGAAGTGGATGTTCACTCACGCGCCCGCGTTGAGACGATGGAATTTGCGGAACATGGCTTTAAAGGCAATAGTGCATTTTCTAAAGCCGTATTGAATGTTTATGGCAACAGAAATGTGACGCTTGGATCCGTTGAAGTTACTTCAAATATCTTTGGTGAACAGGAAAACTTTGTTCCTGATGCCTGGGAAGTTGAAGTTGAGCCGGAAGAAGAGATTTTTCAAGTTCAGGAAGTAAGCTTTGATGTTGAACCGAAGGAGAAGGAGCCCCAAAAAGGGTGGCTAAAAAACGCCACTTCAGAAACGGAAGTGGAAATTTTCTCCGGCGTTAAAACATCCAAAAAATCATTAGGTGATCCATCCGAGGAAGGTGGCAATGTTAATTTAGCTTCCTTGTCTGTCTATTCCGGCGGTCAGTGGCTGGGTGCTCAAAATCAAGGGCACGGTGATTCTATGTCATTAGAAGATACCTTCTATAATGATAGCTATGTTGATCTTTTGGCGCATGGCTTCATCAATATTGATGGCGAGTTTTCATCCGAAGCAAATGCACGCTTGCTGGGGGATCGTTTGTCTTCAAGACTCTCTTCCTATAGCTGGATATTTGCAGCCGCCTATCTTCATGAAGAGCGCCCCGGAAGTGGTCGAATCATTTTTAATGGAGATGTTCTTTCAAACGCTATCGCAGATAATTTATCTGGCTATGGAACGGCAATAGCTGATTCATATGCAGATTTTTATGCCGATAAAAGCATGACTCTTTTCAGTGGCCTGGATCTTGGATCATCTGCTTCTAACTTTGGCTCGCTTGATGCCGGAAATGCCACTTCTTACACCGAAGCGTATCTGACGTCCGGTTCTTCCGGGGAAGACCGTCGTTCACCTAATTTAAGCAATGGCCGTATCCTGATTGATGGCGATGTGAACCTAATTTCATCTGCCCGCGGCAATGGTGCTGCCTCTTCTGATTTCGGCAATATCGGCTTCTTCTTTGGTGAGGAAATCTCCAGCCAAACCTATGGTACATTTATGGCCACAGGCGGCTCCGTTGAGATTAATGGCGATGTTACCGCCAGTTCCGATGCAACGATGAACTATCAGGGGCATCTTGCAGAGAGCCAAATATGTGGCTTTGGGTTTGATAGAAAATTTGGTGGCGTCTTTCAGCCAACCGTTTCAGCGGATACATTCCTTGAAATTATCACACAGCCAACCGGCTTGAAGGAAAATTCGCCGATAACAGATATCACCGTCAACGGCGATATCTTCGCAACGGCAAGTGCTGCAAAAACGGTGCTGACGGAAGCGGATTCCGAGCAAAATCTTGTTAACTCTCTCTTCTTTGCAAGTAACGATGAACAAACCTTTAATGAGCTTGAGCTATTTGACCTGCAAGGCATTGGGGCAATTGCAAGTTCAAATGTTCTTATAAGCTCTGCTGGGAATGCTACTATTGATGGTGGAGTTGAATCCTTTGCCGATGCAACGACGCAAGGTGAGTATCTTCCATTTTTCGGAAAAGAAGAAAAAGCGCCTCAGGCAAGATGTGAGGAAGAGGGGTCATGTGAAGTGAATGCTTTCATTGAGCCTGAACTTCCTGAGCCTGAAGGCCAAACCGCACTTGCTAATAGTGAGGTTAATCTCATCGCAGGCGCTGAATTGGATCGTCCTTCATTTGGATCTTCATTCAATTTGACCGGGATTGGAAACTTGACCGTGGAGAATAATATCAGCTCTATTGCTACGGCAACCTCAGAAATACCGGGTGTCATGGCTAACACAACACGTGGCCACACATTGCTGGGCGTTTCCGAGTCTTCTGAAATGTTCTTAAATGGCGGCTCTGACCCGCTTGCAAAGGGCAATGAGCTTGTATCTCAAGGTCGCGAGACAATTTATAATGATATTGGGTCAAGGCAGGATATTCCACTCTTCGGTGACAATGTCTCTCAGCTGATTATTATTGGGGCTGCTACTTTCCCTAATAATGAAGGTGGCTCAACACCAAATCCGATTGTGCCCATTCCGCCAAGCACTCAAACATCTGAAAATGGCAGCGGTGGCGAGGGGGAGACCTTTACTCCGCCGAATCCTTCCGATGAAGGTGAGGGCTTTATTCCTCAGCCGCAGGGTGACAATGGCTTTAATGATGATGTGAATGTTATCACGGCTTTCACGCGTCGGAACTCGCCAAATCTTCAACTGCCATTTGGATTAATTAATCCTGCTGCCGGTGGAAATATTGATTCTGTCTTCTGTATGTTTGTGAACACAGCTGATCAACCGCAGCTCTGTCAGGGCGCTGATCAAGCTGTTTTCTAATAGCATTCAGATGATAAATACTATTTAGTCGTAAGACTTAGAGGCGGCCGTTTTGCGGTCGCCTAACATAAAGGAGTTTTTTATGCGTTTCGCTTTACTGCCGCTGGTGGCTATATCTTTGGCCTCCATATCAGCTTACGCTCAGGACGCAACCCGCCTTCCCGGTGTTATTGATAAGAACCCAACGGCAACGCAGGAAAAAATCTCTACGCAACTCAATCAGGATGCGGCCGATGTTTCATCCGGCGAAACCCCTGCCAAATTACCTATCGGCACGGGTGGCCCCATCGTGCTTAAGAAGCTGAAGGAAGTGCTTTTTTCCGGCAATCATACCAAAAGCAGCGATGAGCTTGCCGCGGTAATTTCGGAATATTATGGCAAGTCATTAACAAATAATGATATTTCATCGATTAAATATAAAATCACAAAAGCTTATTACGACGCCGGCTATCCGCTTGTAAAAGCTGTTACGCCGCCACAATCACTTAAAAATGGCACGTTAAGCGTTAAAATCTATGAAGCTTCGATTGATAATGTCAAAATCCAGCAAGATGGCCTTGTTGCCGATTATGTGGCGAACGGCTATGCGGACATGTTTACAAAAAAAGCGGCGTTTAATGAAAAAGCGGCAGAGAGCATTATCTCTGATTTAAATGCATTAAAAGGCCTGCAATCAACTCTGGCATTAATGCCGGGAAGTTCTTTTGGAACAACGGATTTAGGTATTATTATTCGTGAAGCGGACGATACGACACACCGCTTTAGTATTGATAATTATGGCAGCGAATTGACAGGCGAGGGCGTGGCAACTCTTGAGCTTGAATATGGCAACCTGATGGGGCTTGGTGAAACTCTTTCCCTTGATGCGCGGCGCTCTAATGATGATCTGTGGAGTGCAGGCGTTGGCTTTGATGCTCCCATTGGCTACCAAAATATGATTCTTGAATTAAGTTACTTGCATAACGAGAATGAAATTGGCGGCTCGTTAGCATCCTTGCAGGCAAGTGGTGCAAGTGACATTTTCACGCTGGCTCTATCCAAAAATCTTTTACATACACAGAGCGAAAAACGCACTGTACGCTTTGGGTTTGAGGCAAAAAACCACCGCTCCTTCATTCAGGATGTTACTGAAACAAAAGATAATATTCGCCAATTATTCCTTGAAGGATCGTGGTTAAAAAGACTAACGGATATTACCTTTTATACCTCCGCTAAAGTGAAGAAAGGAACCGGCTTTTTGGGCGGACGCGATGAAGGTGCCGGTTATGGAATTTTCGCAGGGACGCAGGATCGCGCCAGCCGTGAGAATGGGAATCCGGATGCCTGGATATTTGAGCCTATTATTTTTGCCAGCTACCTTACGCCGATTGGTGGCGAATTAACTACTTTGGTTACTGGCCAGCTTTCAAGTGACAGCCTGCTTTCCTCCGACAGCTTCGCCATTGGTGGCTTTGGGAGCGTTCGCGGCTTTGAGCCGGCTAAAGAAACCGGGGATCGTGGCGTTCAGGTCTCTGTAGAATATCTGCATGAAATTGATCTGCTGGATAACACATTATTGCGTGCCGGCCCTTGGTTGGATGCCGCTCATGTCTCTTCCAATCAAAGCAATATCAGCCTTGATGAAGAGCTTGTTAGCGTTGGCCTTGGTGTGGAGGCGTCTGCGGGTTTAACACCTTACGGTGATACTAAGCTGCGGGTGGATGTTGCCTTTCCAGTTGGAAGCTATGATGATACCAATGTTGCGGATAGCACGGTTTATTTCAAGCTTTCTCAGGAATTTTAACCTTTACGCACGCTACTCAATTTCAAGTGCCTCACGCGTGTGAACGTCACTTGATATCCCTAAAGAATCAAGCTTTCTGCGAAGGCACAGCAGCTTGTATGCTTTTGAGTGGATGATCTGCTGATGTTTGATACGGAGCATGTCCAGCGATTGCTCCGACTTAGTTAATGTTTTCTCCAGATAATCAAGTGTCCGGCAATCATCTTCGGTAATAAGATCAGATAGAAAATTATCCTTGGCAATATACTGGCCATGAAGTGATTTTAATTTCGCAATATCCTGATTACGTCGCGCCTCAACAGCCTCCATAAAAATATTCGTCCGATGGGGTGAATTTGTATCAGGGTGAAGCTGCCGAACAAGCTCTCTAAACAACCATGTAATTTGCATCATAACCGCCGGACTATGGCTGGGGCCATCACTTATTTGCATTTTTTGAGGACTTACCTTCGTGACGGAAAGGGCTGTGTGTGTGTAGGTTTGATCACGGTAAAAAAGCTTGATCTCTTTCTCCAGCACCTCAATTTCAATAGTTAATAACCGGCTGGATAACTCAACCTGATGAATCTTTTTTAATAGCAAAGCATTGTAAATTTCTAGCTCAGACATGCCGAACTATGTGCATATTACGTGCCATTGCGACATCAAACTGCTATAAAAAAGAATGTTTTACTGGATAACGCCACGATGGTTTGCAGCCTTTAAGCGCTTCACATTAGCACCAATGGCCTGCATCGCTCTAATCAGTTTAGTTTCAGGCCTTTACTATGCATTGATTGCATCACCCATTGATTACCAACAGGGCGCAATGGTGCGTGCAATGTATATCCATGTTCCCGCAGCATGGCTTTCCATTGGCCTATACACGGGGCTGGCGCTCGCTTCATTGAGTTATCTGGTGTGGAAAAATCCAATGTCAGATATTTTTGCCGCTGCCATCGCCCCAATAGGGGCAGTTTATGCCGCCATTACATTAGTTACAGGGGCGTTATGGGGAAAACCAATTTGGGGAACATACTGGGTCTGGGATGCCAGATTAACTTCAATGCTTCTCCTGTTTCTAATGTATGTTGGCTATATTATTTTAAGGAATAGTTTTGATAACCCGCAGAAAGGCAAAAAATCTTCTGCTATTATTGCCATTCTTGGGCTGGTTAATCTCCCCATTATAAAATGGTCGGTTGAGTGGTGGAATACACTCCATCAACCTGCCAGTATTATGCGCCTGGGAAGCCCGGCCATCGCCTCTGAAATGCTTTACCCGCTCATCACCATGGCACTCGCACATTTGGCACTCGCATGGGTGCTCTTTCTTTTACGTGCAGAAACATTGCTAGAAAAACAACGCCTTAAACAACGGTCTTTGCTGCAATAACTTTACATTCCCTGTTGCATATTTTATACGCTTGCAGCAAAGGAGTCCTGTCATGGCTTATGTTGTTACAGATAATTGCATTCGGTGCAAATATACGGACTGTGTTGATGTCTGCCCCGTTGACTGTTTTTATGAAGGTGAGAACATGCTGGTTATCAATCCGGATGAGTGTATTGATTGCGGCGTTTGCGAGCCTGAGTGTCCGGCCGATGCGATTGAAGTTGAAAGCGATGAGAATATTAAGTGGCTGGAAATAAACCGTAAATATTCTGAAATTTGGCCAAATATCTCAGAAAGTAAAGGAGCCCTTCCGGAGGCGGATGACTTTAAGGGGAAAGCCAATAAACTTGAGGAGTATTTTAGCGAAGCACCCGGGGAGGGGTCTTAGCGGTCATTTCAATCTGATGCCCCTCATCATCAAGAGATAAAAAAAGCCGGATAAACCGGCTTTTTTTATTAGAATGCGTAAAATCAATTACTGTACGGACTCTTCAGCTTCTTCAGCTGCATCTTCCATATGATCCACAGCTTCTTCAGCTGCTGCTTCAGCAGATTCACCGGCATCCGTCGTGATTTCTTCAATCGCTGAAGAAACGGCTTCCTGAGCGGACTCTGGATTTGCTGTTTCAGCATTTGCATTAAGTGCAAAGCCAAGCAAGATCGCTAATGCGTAGATAAAAGTTTTCATAGTGTAACTCCAAAAAGGTTATTTTTAAGCGGCAAGCTGCCTGATCACATGATGCAGAATCCCGCCGCTTTGGTAATAACCTACTTCGTCGACTGTGTCGATACGACAAATAAGGTCATAACTTTCTTGCTCTCCGTTATCCCTTCTGATCACCAGCTGCATGGTCATCTTAGGTTTGATACCACCGGATGCCCCTAAAATATCAATGACTTCAGTGCCTTTAAGTTGCAATGTTTCACGTGAAACATTTTCCGGCAATTGCAAGGGCAGAACACCCATGCCGACAAGATTAGAGCGGTGAATACGCTCAAAACTTTCAGCAATCACGGCTTTAATTCCCAAAAGATTAGTTCCTTTGGCCGCCCAGTCGCGGCTTGAACCCATGCCATAATCTTTGCCACCAAACACCACAAGCGGCGTATTATCAGCCTTATAGCGCATAGCCGCATCATAAATTGATGTAACTTCGCCCGTTGGAATATAGGTGGTGTAGCCGCCCTCCGTCCCGGGTGCAAGATCGTTGCGAATACGAACATTAGCAAATGTACCGCGCATCATAACCTCATGGTTGCCACGACGGGAACCATAGGAGTTAAAGTCCGCCGCTTTAATCTGGTGATCCATAAGGAATTTTGCCGCCGGTGTGTTTTGCCCGATGGCCCCGGCCGGCGAGATATGATCCGTGGTGATGGAATCACCCAGCAAGGCAATAATTCGAGCATTTTTAATTTCCACCGTTGAGTCGGCCTGCATTGTCATGCCCTCAAAATAAGGCGGGTTTTGAATATAGGTACTTTGCCCATCCCATGGATATGTCAGGCTATCGGCTACTTTAATTTGCTGCCATTCTTTTGTTCCACTAAAAACATCCGCATATTTTTCTGCAAACATCTGACGCGTGACGGCTTGTGCCACCGCATCGGCAATTTCTTGATTGCTTGGCCAAATATCTTTCAAATACACATCCTTACCGCTTGCGTCCTTTGCGATGGGATCTTTCGCTAAATCAATCTGCATATTCCCTGCAATGGCATAGGCCACCACCAAAGGAGGGGACATTAAGTAGTTTCCTTTGGTCAGCGGATGGACGCGCCCTTCAAAATTCCGGTTTCCGGATAAAACGGAGGTTGCCGCCAGATCATGTTCCTTGATGGCACTTTCAATATCAGCATCCAGAGGACCTGAATTTCCAATGCACGTTGTGCAGCCATAGCCCACAAGGTTAAAACCAAGCGCATTTAAGTCTTCCTGAAGCCCGGCACGTTCTAAATATTCCGTCACCACCTTAGAGCCGGGCGCAAGGGATGTTTTGACCCATGGCTTAACCTTAATGCCTCTTTCTAATGCCTTCTTGGCCACCAGCCCGGCACCAATCATCACAGAAGGGTTGGAGGTGTTGGTGCAGCTGGTAATCGCTGCAATCACAACGTCCCCATGGCGCAAGGTAAAGTCTTTATTCTTTACTTTGACAGCCTCATTCAGCGTGTTAATTTCCTTATCCTGCAGCGACTTATCAAGCGTCACATTAATCATTTCAGAGCTATCCGGCGGCGTTGCTTTTGATTTATTAGAGGCAACAACATCTTTTAAAAATGAGGAAAAAGAACGGCTGGCATCTTTTAAGGAAATCTTATCCTGCGGACGTTTTGGCCCTGCTATGGCAGGTTCAACCGTGGACATATCCAGATGCAAACTATCCGTAAAAACAGGGTCTTCCATCCCATCATGCCGCCACATTCTCTGCTCTTTTGCATAGGCTTCAACAAGCTTAATCGTTTTCTCATCTCTGGCGGAAAGATGGAGGTATTTTAAGGTTTCATTATCAATCGGGAAGAAGCCACATGTTGCGCCATATTCCGGCGCCATATTGGCAATTGTGGCGCGATCCGCCAATGGCAAATTGGCCAGGCCATCTCCATAAAACTCAACAAATTTTCCAACCACACCGCGCTCACGCAGCATTTGCGTAACCGTTAAGACTAAATCCGTTGCCGTGGCACCTTCTCTCATCGCTCCGGTAAGTTTAAAGCCGATCACTTCCGGCAGAAGCATTGATATTGGCTGACCAAGCATTGCCGCCTCCGCCTCAATACCACCAACACCCCAGCCAAGCACGGCAAGGCCATTAATCATGGTGGTGTGGCTATCTGTTCCAACCAGTGTGTCAGGGTAGGCAACGGTCTGGCCATTGATCTCTTTTGTCCAGACAACCTGTGCCAGATATTCAAGATTCACCTGATGGCAAATGCCAGTTCCCGGCGGCACAACACGAAAATTTTCAAACGCTTTTTGTCCCCATTTAAGGAACTCATAGCGCTCTTTATTGCGCTCCATTTCCAACGCAACATTCTCCTCAAATGCCTTACCCGTTCCATATTTATCAACCATGACGGAGTGATCAATCACCAGATCAACCGGTGCCAGCGGATTAATTTTTTTAGCATCCCCACCCAGATTTGCCACGGCATCGCGCATTGCTGCTAAATCCACCACCGCAGGCACACCTGTAAAATCCTGCATTAAAACACGGGCTGGCCGATAAGCAATTTCCTGATTGGCAGATTTTTTATCCAGCCAGATACCAAATGCCTCAATATCTTCATCTTTAACCGTCACCCCGTCATGATTCCTGATCAGATTTTCTAACAGAACCTTTAAAGAGAACGGCAAGCGGGACAGATTTTTGCCAATTTTTTTCTCAGCGTCCTGCAATGCGTAGTAATGATAGGTTTTATTATCAACGTTAAGTTGATGGGGTGAATAATCTGACATAGAGCCTCCAATCGATAAAACACAATATTTCACAGTTTTAGCGCATTCCCTATCTTTCGAATGGACGGCACAGCTCTTTCTGCGCTAATCACTCTCCTATGTTGAGTCTCTACAACATTTCATGCGCCCGAGGCGGCTTTCCACTCCTATCTGGTGTCAGCATGACGTTGCTTCCGGGCAGCCTCACCATCTTGCGCGGAGGAAATGGCTCCGGCAAAACCACGTTGATTAAAACCCTTGCAGGAATACTTCCCATGGACGCGGGAGAAATTTTATGGGGTGATCAACGCCATAATGTTCAAGAGACAATGCATGCCTATCACGCCCATATGCATTATATTGGCCATCAATCTGCTTTGTTTGAAGAACTGACTGTTGCTGAAAATATTGCCTTTTGGGCGCATAGCTATGGCGTTGCTGATCTTTTGCCGGTAGCGGGCAAGCTATTTGACCTTGGGGTTGTGTGGGAAAAAAAGATTACCACCCTTTCCCAAGGGTGGAGGCGTCGCGTCGCCCTGGCTAAATTAGCATTAGGGGATCGGCCAATCTGGCTTCTGGACGAGCCTTTTTCGAATTTGGATATTGATTGCTGCCAAACGGTGATGCAACTGATGGCAGCCCGATGCGATCAGGGCGGAGTGGTGATTCTCTCCAGCCACAAGGAAATGCCGATACCCGGCGCAATTGAATGTTACATCAGTGATTACGCAGCATGATACACCTCTTTTTCAAGCTTGAACTTAAGCGTCAGGTTGAAGCTCTCAGCCGCATCAGCATGCTGCTTCTCTTCCAGTTTCTGGTCATGTTAATTTTGCCGTTTAGCCTCTCGCATGAATCAATTAACTTAACTGATGCCGGCTTTGGAATGTTGTGGGTTTCACTATTGCTGGTTATTCACCTTGCCACTCAAGCGCTCTATAATAATGACATTGCCAATGGCACGCTTTCCCAGCTCTGGCTTGGCAACTATTCATTGGGCATTATCTTCAGCGTTCGCATTGCAGTACTTGTCATTA
>JAUIEX010000045.1 GCA_030429725.1 Alphaproteobacteria bacterium | reverse complement strand
CATCGATAAGCACAGTGGGCTTGTTTCCTTAGGCGCATAAAGAAGATTCTGGACGCACTTCATCCATGGGGCAAGCCCCATGGTTTTTGTGTGCCTATAAATTTATTCTGCTGTTATGTCTTGTCTTGTCTATGTTCGTCCGCCAACCCGACGAGCAGGTGATTGCCTGAATCGTCGAATGTGAACACGCCGTATTTGGCGTTCTCATAATGTTTGGCGTGGCCTTCCTGAAAGAAGAAGGAATCAGGAACGATACGAATGGAACTGTACTGTTTATGAAAATGCAGCAGTTTCTCATCCGCAGCCAAATCCTCTTCTGTGTGGAAGCGGACAAACTGTGCCACGTTATGCTCATCTGGACGAATCACCATATACCCACGCTTCTGGTGAGAAGCTAATTCCTTAGCCGGTGCATTACGCTCTATGGCGTAGCGAAGGCGCATATAGTCTCCCTGCATGAGTGAGCGAGGATCAACCGGAGCCAGTTCAAGCAACAACGTCTCACCATGTTCTTTGATCTGCTCTTTCTCGTAAATGCCATAGTTCAGAGCAGCCAGAACAACCACTGACAATAGTATCATTATTTTTGTACGCATGATGCACCTCCTTCATCCCAACCTTTGCGTTGCAGGTAAAATCTCCCTGCCAGTAGCACGATCCCGCTACCAATCAGAATGCCTGATTTCTGTAATAGGGAGATGTCGAGATTATAGTAATACAGCCATAGAAAAACTGGCATGAGTAAGGCTCCCGCGATAATCAGCAGTTTCTCATGCTTGGCATAGCCGAGAACCATCAACCCGATAGTCAGTAGTATGCCGGGAGCAGAAATGAGTCCTAAAAGCACCGCGCCTATGGAAGCCAGTACCAATGGTTCGGCTTTAAGCTTTTCTATCCCGCCCGCAGCCCAGCCAAATAAGGCAACCAACCCTCCAGTTAAAACCATGTTGACGAAGGCTGGATGGATCAGTTCTTTATTTCTCCAATAGCCGAATTCTGCATACGAGGCCAAGAACAGCACACTGGCACAAAGCGAGAAGGCAAACGCATAGGAAAGTGGAATATAGTCACGCTTGATCTTACCGTGCGTCAGCAAAATGGCAGCACCGGCGAACTGAAGCAGAAAGAACCCATTCAATAGCAATTCTCTTGAGGCGCTGACATCCCGATCCCACAAAATATTTACCAAGATAGAAAACAACACGGCAAATGAGGATAAAAAACGGTCTATCGACATCCGGTAGATGTGATACGTGATGCCTGTGATAGCCAGTAGTCCGAGTGTTGCGCCCCATCCAGAGTCTAGTACTTGGCCTATGCCAAATACGAATAGAGTCTTACCAACCGCCATTGACGCAAAGGAAGACTGCATGAAAAAGCTGTGTTTGACAGTATTGTCATGACCGGCAATTCGTTGTAGCCCAATAGCGCCTGCAACGAAGATTAATCCCCAAATAATAAGCCCTGTTTCGTGTCTGTAATTAATGATATCGGCAGCACTTAGAAAGCCAATGAAGCATAGAGACGCGATGGATGCGCCCACGCCAACCAAAGCCCGCAAATAAAGAGGAAGTTCTTTTTCCTGCTGCTGGCCGATAACGAAGTCGGAAAGCCCTGGATCGGTAACTAGACCTTTGCCACTCAACTGCTCAAGCAAGTTCGCCGCATTATATTTTGTCATATATTTAGACATGATCGGCCTCCATCTCTTTTGCTATTTTTCTCAGGTAGATGATCGCATAGGTGAATACGCCAAGCGTCATTAGCCCCATGAGCAAGAACATGATGGAATCCGCTCTGCGGAACATTTCAGAAAGCACCTTGAAACCTGCTGCCTCTATGATAATGCTGCCGGAGAGTACCGTAGCAGCCAGCGACCACATATCCGCCAGCTTGTAGCGGTAGAAATAATACGCCGCTCCATGTCCAGAAAGGCCGATAACGCCACTCAGTATAATAGATTCCGTTGTTCTGCTTGGCTCCACGATCCACACCACAATGGGGATCAGCATGATCAGCAAGGTAGCAACAGTAAGCACCACACGTGTCCACCGTGCTTCAAGCCACTCATAAGCCTTTTCCACGGCAAAATATTCACGCAATGCCAAAGCAGAGCCATTAAGCATGGCCATATAGGTAAAGATCATGAATTCCATTTCCTTCGTAGGTAGCGCAGCTTGTTGCCACCACAGCACAAGGAAGGTGTTGGTAATCACCAGCCAGAAAATCCACTGTGCGGCAAAATTGGATACTAATGTCCAACCAAGCGTGAGCAGTGACCACATCATGAAAAGTTGATACGCATCAGCTCCGGTCTGATAAATCTGCCCGAATACGGCCATAAACACACCCACAAGCACGCTGGCGGAAAGCAGCAGCACCTGCCCACTCATGCGCTTTAAGGAGTAAAAATAGGCTCCAATCAAACAGCTAATAATACCAAATTGGATGGAAGATAGTTTCACCGCAGGGGGGATCTTTGCCCAATTGAAGGCGAAGAAGTAGATGATGCCTGAAAGTACCAGTGCCACTCCAATAGTAAGTAGCAAGCGTGATATCCATAATCCCCACTGATTATGTGGGTAGAGAAGATTCAAGGCATATTCTCGTGCTTCTCGCGTAATCTTTCCATGCGAATAGAGTTCCTCAACCAGCCTGCGATTCGCCGGAATCTGTTCGAGCGTGTAGCGGTGTTTTTCTGTATCCATAGTGCTTGCAAGCTCCTGCTATCTAAATAGCTAATACAAATATTATGTTGATCTGTCTTGATGTATTTGAGAGTATCTACCACTGGAAAGTTTTACCATCCAGCGATGGGTGCGACTTGAATAGCTCCGCCCAATCCTGTAGAACCACCTGTAACTCCTCAATGCGGTTCGAGTTAAATCCGCGCCGGAGCACCATTCACTCTCTTTCGCAGTTGCGGGATGATTGCCCGGCACGGATGGTTGCAAACCTCCTCCTTATTTAAGAAGCCATCACGGCACGGGCTTCGCCCGGGTGATGGCGGGTTCGAGTCCTCTCATCGGCACCAAACTACCCTCAAATAGAACCAGTCCTTGGTTTTAATCTCTGGGTACGAATCAAGTAATCTTCGAACATTGGCACTGTAAATGCTATGTCACCGTATGAGGGGCTATAAATCATTCCTTTGTTAATGATTTTAGCCCGACACGTTCCAAGTTTCTGAACACTTTCCCCCATTATATCTGCCACATCCGAAGAACGGTATGGGCCTTTGCCTAGCTTGGCCATGGCACACACATACTCTCGTTCTTTAGGAGTCAAGCGATCAAATCGAACACGGAAAAAGCTATCATCCAGCCTGCGCAAGGCGGCAGGTGTTGCTTGATCTATATTTGCCTCATGAATGGGTGATTGATCTGCGATATTCCAAACTTGAAATCCCCACTCTTGAAGAAAGAATGGATAACCCTTCGTTTGTTCTACGATCCTTTCCAGTGCTTTGTCAGTAATCTGCTCTTCTTCCTCGGTAATAGGTTGTTTGATTGCGGCAATAGCAGATTCTTTATCGAGAGCTCCAACGGGGGGATAATCAAAAAGCCGTTCAGCATATGATTTGGCATCCCCAGACAATGCCGCTACTTGTGGCAGCCCCGCCCCAAAGAATATAATGGGAAGATTCTTTTGATTCGTGTGGTGAATTGCCACGATAAGTGCGGAGAGCTCTTCTCCAGAAAGATATTGGACCTCATCGATTAAAAGGATCCAGCCTTTATTTGCTGCTTTTGCAGCCTCTCCAACGCGTATAAATAGGTCACTTAAGTCGTACTCTAATATACCACTATCTGCGCTTCCTGCCTCAGGATCCACCGAAATAGAAACATCTCCGACCGAGATTTTAAATACACTCGCGAAAGAACGTAATGATTGCATTGCGCTTAATGTCCGTGCTTTTGCATTTTCAATAACAGATAGCTTACGAAGCACTTGGTGAATTTTGGGGTAAAGCAGTTCCGTCAAAGTTTTATCTTCAGGTGCCTCAATAAATGAGTTTAGATAACCGTGACCTTCAGCCATGGCTTCTAGCTTTCTCAAAAGCACTGTTTTCCCCACCCCTCTAAGACCCAAGAGAATTTGGGACTTGCTATGACGTCCTTGCAGGACACGTTGCATAGCAATGTCTGCATCTGATAAAATGGAGTCTCTACCAGCCAATTCTGGTGGTTGATTCCCTGCTCCCGGTGCAAAAGGATTTCTAACACGATCCATGAATATATCCTGTTTACATAGTTATAGTATAATATTACTATAACCTACTATAACAAGATATAACTTGCTAGAGAAAATTTTACTCCAGCAAAAATCAGGTGCGGTACCATCGAAAACTCTTCCCATCTAGCCTTGGAGGCGACTTGAATATCTCCGCCCAATCCTGTAGAACCACCTGTAACTCCTCAATGCGGTTCGAGTTTAGTAAAATGGTGCCGATGAGAGGACTCGAACCTCCGACCTACGCATTACGAATGCGCCGCTCTACCAGCTGAGCTACATCGGCTTAATACCTGCTTTTCAGGCAGTATGTCTTTTAATCCATTCCTGCACGGCGTCAAGCCGGTTTGGCACATTGGTGAAATGCTCCGGCAAGTTGAATAAATCCGCCAGATGCGCCGGAAGTTCCGGGCGGAAGCCAAGCGCACGCTCGGTAACATCCGGAAATTTGGCCGCATGCGCCGTGGCCAGCGTCACCATCGGCACATCTTCCTGTTTATATTCCCACGCCGCGCGCACGCCCGTGGCCGTGTGCGGATCTACCACATAACCATGCGCATCGTAAACCTGCTTCATCACTTCCACGGTTTGGTCATCATCGGTTGCCAGGCTAACAAAATCATGCTGAATCTGCGCCATCACTTCCGGCGCAATCGTCAATTTACCATCAGCCTTAAATCCATCCATTAACTGCCGAATTTTACCTGCATCCTGTGCATAAGCATCAAATAATAACCGCTCAAAATTACTGGAAATTTGAATATCCATGCTGGGGCTGAAGGAAGGCTGCACCCCTTCTTTGCGATAATCATTCGCCCGGATACAGCGATCCAGAATATCATTCCGGTTGGTTGCCACCACCAGCCGGTCAATCGGCAGCCCCATTTTTTTGGCAACATAGCCAGCAAAAATATCACCAAAATTTCCCGTTGGCACACTGAATGAAACTTTTTGCGCGGGTGCGCCAAGCTTCAGTGCTGCGTAAAAATAATAGACAATCTGCGCCAGAATCCGCACCCAGTTGATGGAATTCACCGCCACCAGTTTCGTCTCACCCATAAATTCCGGATGGCGGAACATATGCTTCACCATATCCTGACAATCATCAAAATTGCCGGGATCACCCACCGCAAGATTATGGATATTGCCTGCATCAATTGTTGTCATCTGGCGGCGCTGCACCTCACTCACCCGCAAATGCGGGTAGAGCATAAATAGCTGAATATGTTCACAGCCCAGCACCCCGGAAATCGCCGCAGAGCCGGTATCCCCCGATGTCGCCCCGATTATCACAATATGCTCATCACGTTGTTTCAGCTCATATTCCAGTAAGTTACCAAGGAATTGTAAAGCAACGTCTTTAAATGCCAGCGTGGGGCCGTGGAATAATTCCAGCACATAATGTCCATCTTCCAGCGGGCGCAACGGCACAATATCCTCATCCCGGAACACCGCATAGCTTTTATCCACCAGCCGCTTCAATGTTGGTTTATCCAGCATGCCACCGGTAAAAGGAAGCATCACTTCAACCGCCAGATCCGTATAAGAAAGCTCCTTCCAGCTTTGAATTGTTTCACGTGAAACAATTGGCCATTCGCTCGGAACATAAAGGCCACCATCGGCTGCCAGGCCGGAAGTTAGCACTTCCAGAAAGTTCTTTTTGGGCGCGTGCCCTCTGGTGCTGATATAATGCATGCCGCACTTATAACGCAGCTAATAAGGTTTGTCAGCGCTTGAAGTGCGAGGCTGAACGAACAGCCACATCACCCAACTAAAAAATGCCACCATCGCCAGCCCCAACCAGGTGAGGGCATATTCCAGATGGTCATTGCGCAGATTGGGTTGATATGCCACCGGCAAAGGCCACTGCTTGCCGTCACAAAGCGGCGCCTTAAACGGGCAGCTGGAAAGCTGCACATAATCATCCGCCATCGGCAGCGCAGAACGCTCCAGCCGCATGGCAATATCCGGCTGTACCGGCCAGTAAAACTGGTCTTTTTCTATTTGATTCTGCGGCAGGAAGAAAGCCGGCTCTTTCGCCCATGGCACCACATTGCCGCGCGCGCGCAACCTTGTATTTTTTGGCATGGCGGCCATCATCAGATGCTCGGGAAACCATCCTAAATTCACCAATACGTAGCGTTTATTCTCCAGCGCCACCAGCTGAAGCCACTCGTTACCATGCTGATTCACATGGTATTTTGCCGCTAATTTGATCGGCGCACCCACCGCCACGCCATCCACAACAACATGCTGGTAAAGCGGTGCGGGGTCACTCACGGGAAAATCTGAAAGCATCACCGGCGGCGCATCAAAACGCTCCGCCACCGCTGTTATCAGCGCTTTCTTTTCTTCCAATCGTGCAAGCTGCCAGAAGCCAAGCGTCACCAGCCCGGCAATCAGGACAAATATCAGCAAGGAGAAACCGGAAAAAAACCGGCCTGATCTTGTTAGTTCAGAGGGCACGCGCCGTTGCAATAACCTCTTACCTTCCCCACCAATAAACACAGATGAACAGGAACAACCACACCACATCCACAAAGTGCCAATACCATGCGGCAAATTCAAAACCAAGGTGGTTTTCCGGCGTGAAATGCCCCTTCAGGCCACGAAAATAGCAAACGGCCAGAAACAAGGTTCCCACCATCACATGAAAGCCATGAAAGCCCGTTGCCATATAGAAGTTGGAAGCATACACACCATCTTTAAATCCAAACGCGGCGTGGTGATATTCATAAGCCTGCGTACAGCTGAAGAGAATACCCAGCAGCACCGTAAGCAGCAGCCCGGTTTGAAAGTCCTTCCGGTTATTTTCCAGCAGGGCATGATGCGCCCAGGTTACCGTCGTTCCGGAAAGCAACAACACCAGCGTGTTCAATAATGGCAGGTCGAATGGGTCAAAGGTTTCAACACCCTCCGGTGGCCACATGCCGGATGCCACCGGCCACACGCCATCTAAGATATCAACCGGCAGCAATGCCGATTTGAAGAAGGAAAAGAAGAAGGCGAAAAAGAACATCACCTCGGAAAGAATGAAAAGCGCCATCCCCACACGCAAACCATGCTGCACGGCAGCGGTATAAAATTTTCCGCTATTAGCCTCACGCACCACATCCTTCCACCAATGCCACATGCAGAGCAGCACCGCGAAAAATCCACCGCTAAGCACCGCGCCACCATAAGAAACCTCATGCATGAACATCAATGCACCCACCGCCAGCAGGCTGATTGCCATCGTCGAAAGAAACGGCATCGGGCTTGGGTCAACGATGTGATAAGGATGTGTTTGTTTTCCGGCCATAAACCAACTCCGTTACATAAATCTCTATGATCCTTTTACCTTAAAAAATGTATAAGACAAGGTTATCGTGGAAATATCATCCATGGCAGGGTCATCCAGCATGGCAGGGTCGATAAAAAACGTCACAGGAAACTCCACTTCACTGCCTGCCGCCAGTGATTGCGCATCAAAGCAGAAACATTCAATCTTATTAAAATAGGCACCGGCCTTATCCGGCGTCACATTATAAATCGACGTGCCCACCATGGTCTGATCACTCTTATTTTCCGCTGAAAAAAACACCAGTTTCGTTTCCCCAACATGCACCTGCACCTGACGCTGTTCCGGCTGAAAATCCCAGGGAAGATCCCGCGCAATATCGGTATTAAACCGCACGGTAATGACACGATCGGAAATTTGCTCCGGCGCGACATCTGCCACTTGCGTTGTCCCGGCAAAGCCGGTGACGCGGCAGAACAAATCATAAAGCGGGACAGAGCCATAGGCCAGCCCCATCATCCCCACGGCAATCATCATAATATTGAGCGCAAGGCGCTGATTCTTTTTGTCAGTTGTCATAACATACGCAAAGCCAAGAACCGTTTCTTAGCTGAGAATTTTGCCACGCTTCACGCGCCACCGGCCTGAATTTTAATCAGGCTGATGTAAAAAAGCGCGGCCATAAACGCCACCAGCAGCGCAAAAAGAAGGTAGTTTTTCCGGCGTTTTTCTTTGTGTAATTTTTCAATCGGCATAATTACCCCAGCAATACATGATCCAGCAACAATGCGATATAAATAAGGAACAAATAGAGAATTGAGAAGGCAAATAAGTGCTTCGCCTCTTTTTCCTGCGCGGATTTCTGCACGCGGCGCGCCAGGTGAATAAAACGAAAATTCAGCGCTAAGGTTGCCAATGCAAAAAGCCATCCCGCCCCCAGCATCACCGGCAGAAACGCCGCAAAGGCCAGCGCGTAACTATAACGCACAATCTGAAACTTCGTTTCATCCTCACCCGCCACCACCGGCAGCATAGGAATGCCCGCCTTGGCATAATCCTTGCAACTGAACAGCGCCAATGCCCAGAAATGCGGCGGTGTCCACAGGAATGTCACTAAAAAAAGTGCCAGACTCATGGCGCTGATTTCCCCGGTTGCCGCCGCCCAGCCGATCAGTGGAGGAAAGGCGCCGGCCGCACCGCCAATCACAATATTCTGCGGCGTGCGCGGCTTAAGCCACACCGTGTAAATCCCACCATAAAACAGGATGGCTATCAGCAATAAAAACGCTGCCAGATAATTCACCGCAAAGGCCATAATAAACACGGAGGCAAACCCGGTGATTAATGCAAAATCAAGGCCATTTTCAGGGCTGATACGTCCGGCAGGAATCGGCCGGTTTTTCGTGCGCTGCATCAGCGCGTCCGTTCGGGCTTCCCACACCATGTTAAAAGCGCCGGCCGCCCCCGTGCCCAGCGCAATGCAGCCCACCGCCACCAGCGCCACAAAAGGGTGCGGTAAGCTTGGCGCCACCAGCATGCCAATCAACCCGGTGAACACCACAAGCGACATCACGCCCGGTTTCAGCAGCGCGATATAATCACGGATATCAGCGTGATTAACGACCGTACTTTGGCTGAGTGTGCTTACCTTCATAACTTATAAGGTATTAGTCTATTTCACCTTTGGCTGCGTTTCAAAGCAGTGGAACGGTGGCGGTGAGGATACCGTCCATTCCAGCGTATCGGCGGACTTACCCCAAGGGTTATTGCCGCATGGCTTGCCGAATTTGAAGGTATGGAAAATGATATAGACAAACAACAACGCCGATGCGAACGACGCATAAGAACCGAGGGAGGAGACATAATTCCACCCGGCAAAGGCCTCCGGATAATCGGGAATACGGCGCGGCATACCGGCCAGCCCTAAGAAATGCTGCGGGAAGAACGTAATATTGGTAGCGATAAAGGTAATCCAGAAATGCAGCTTGCCCATCCATTCCGGATATTGCTTTCCGCTCATCTTACCAAACCAGTAATAAAACGCAGCATAGGCGGCAAACAGCGCACCCAGCGACATCACATAATGGAAATGCGCCACCACATAATAGGTGTTATGCAAGGCGGTCGTCACCCCGGCATTGGCCAGAATCACCCCTGTCACACCACCCACGGTAAACAGGAACAGGAAGCCAATGGCAAACAGCATCGGCGTATCAAATTTAATTGAGCCACCCCACATCGTTGCCAGCCAGCTGAAAATCTTAATGCCCGTTGGCACGGCAATCACCATCGTTGCTGCGGCAAAATAGGCTTTCACATTCACATCCAGCCCCACGGTGAACATGTGATGCGCCCACACCAGGAAGCCCACAAAACCGATAGAGGCCATCGCATAGGCCATCGCCAGATAACCAAAGATCGGCTTACGCGAGAAGGTGGAAATCACATGGCTGATAACGCCAAAACCGGGCAGGATAATGATATATACTTCCGGATGGCCGAAGAACCAGAATAAATGCTGGAACAACACAGGGTCACCACCACCGGCAGGGTCAAAGAAGGAGGTGCCAAAGTGACGATCCGTCAGCAGCATGGTAATCGCACCGGCCAGAACCGGCAGCGCCAGCACCAGCAGGAATGCCGTAATCAACATCGACCACACAAAAAGCGGCATCTTGTGGATGGTCATGCCCGGCGCGCGCATATTGAAGATGGTCACAATAAAATTGATTGCCCCCAGAATGGAGGAAATACCGGCAATATGCATCGACAGAATCACCATATCCACACCAAAGCCACTATGATAGGCGCTGCTGGAAAGCGGCGGATAGAGCGTCCACCCCACACCGGGGCCGTTAGGCACAAAAATAGAGCCACACACCAAACATAGCGCCGGAACAAGCAGCCAGAAGCTGATATTATTCATGCGCGGAAAGGCCATATCCGGCGCACCGATCATCATCGGCACGAAATAGTTGCCAAAACCCCCAATCATGGCGGGCATAATCATAAAAAACAGCATCAGCAGGGCGTGGGTCGTAATCAACACATTATAAAGCTGATGATCCCCACCCAGAATCTGATCACCCGGAACGGCCAGCTCCATCCGGAAGATCACGGAGAGCAGTGCACCAATCAACCCGGCAATAATCGCAAACACCAGATACATGATGCCGATATCTTTGTGATTGGTAGAAAACAACCAGCGCTTCCAGCCGGTTGGCGCGTGGTCATGATGTTCCGCCTTTGCCGCCGCAACGGAAGATTTCGCCGGTGCTTTAGCGGCAGCAACCTTTGCAGGCGCTTTTGGCTTGGCAGAAGATGCTTTTGTTTTTGGCTTAGTGCTTGCCGTTTTCTTAGGGGCAGCCGCAGCTTTCCTGGTGGTTTTCGGCGCCGCCGTCTTCGTATTTTTGGCCGGCTTTTTAGCAGCCGCTTTCGGCGCCGCCTTTGTTGGAGCAGCCACTTTCTTAGTCGTTTTCGGAGCTTTTTTTGCTTTGGGTTCCGTTGCCATATCTGCCTTTTCCTTGTGCTAAAAAATCGTCAATTTTAGTTGATTATTCAATGGATGCTAATTGTAGGGATGCCATGTTCTGATTCCGATAGATCGTGGCAAATTTTTCTTTTGCCTGCTTCGTCCATGCCTCAAACTCCTGTTTCGGCAGCGCCTCAATCACAATGGGCATAAAGCCATGGCGCACGCCACAAATCTGATTGCATTGACCATAATATACACCCGGTTTTTCAATCCGCATCCATGTTTCATTTAAACGGCCGGGAATGGCATAAATCTGCACGCCCATGGACGGCACAAACCAGCTATGGATCACATCGGAGCTGGTGACCTGCACGCGAATGGTCGTATCCACAGGAACAACCAAGCGGTTATCAACATCCAGCAGGCGCTTCTGGCCTTGCTGCAAATCTTCATCATTAATCAGATAACTATCAAATTTAATGTCACCATGGTCAGGATATTCATAACCCCAATACCATTGATAACCCACCACTTTCACTGTCATTTCCGCTTCAGGAATCACATCTTCAAGGTAAATCAAACGGAAGGAAGGCACGGCCAGAATCACCAGAATAATCACCGGAATTGCCGTCCAGATCACTTCCAGCTTCGTGTTATGCGTGGTTTTGCTTGGGGTTGGATTGGCCTTTTCACGGAAGCGCAGGCAGATAAACAGGATCAGCGCCAAAACCAGCAGCGTAATGCCCGTCATCACCACCATCAGCAGGTTATTAAACTCATTAATCTCCGCTTTTACCGGCGTGGCCGCAGCCTGCATTCCCAGCTGCCATGGTTCCGGCGCGGCGGCAAAAGCCGAAAAACCCGCCAGAAAAGCGCAGAGTGAAATAAGACTAAGCAAAATGATGCGATGCATAGGGCAATTCCATTGTTTTACATGTTTAGGGCGTTATATGTCTAAAGAGTTTTTTTTACAAGTGTCACAAGCAGAGATAGGAAATCCCATGCAAGAACAACTAAGTGAATTGTTTTATCAGCGCACCGGCATGGATGAGCAGCGCGTGCAAGCGCTGACCAATGACGCGCTGGACGGCATGGATGACGGGGAACTTTACCTTGAATATACCCAATCCGAAGCTTTGGGTTTTGATGATGGCGTGTTGCGCACCGCCTCGGGCGATACGTCACAGGGCTTTGGCCTGCGCACGGTTTTAGGCGAAGCCACCGGCTATGCCCATGCCACGGAACTTTCCGAAGCCGCCATTGAACGCGCTGGAAAGGCAGTGCGTGCGGTCAAGGCCGGGCATAACGGCGTGGAAGATACGATCGGCGGCATTGCACCTGCGGGCAAGGCGCTTTATCCGGATATTAACCCGATTGCAGGCGTGCCGTTTGATAAAAAAGTGGCGCTGCTGCAGGCGATTGATGCTTATGTTCGCGGCAAAGACCCGCGCGTGAAGCAGGTTTCGGCCTCCCTTTCCGGGGAGTGGCAGGCGGTGCAGATTGTCCGCGCCGGCGGCGAAGTGGCCGGCGATATCCGCCCGCTGGTGCGGCTGAACATTGCTGTGGTGGTGGAACAGAACGGCCGGATGGAGCGCGGCTCTTTCGGCTGTGGCGGGCGTGCTGCTTACGATAATTTCATCAATGAAACCAATTGGAAAGAAGGCGCAGATGAAGCATTGCGTCAGGCGCTGGTCAATCTGGAATCCGTCGCCGTGCGCGGCGGCGAAATGCAGGTGGTGCTGGGCCCAGGCTGGCCGGGCGTGCTGCTGCATGAGGCCATCGGCCACGGCTTGGAAGGGGATTTTAACCGCAAGCAAACCTCCGCTTTTTCCGAACTGATGGGTCAGCAAATTGCCTCCAAAGGCGTCACCATTGTGGATGACGGCACGCTGCCGGGGCGCAGAGGTTCCGTGACCGTGGATGATGAGGGCACAAGCGGCCAGCGCACCACACTGATTGAGGACGGCATCCTCACCTCCTATATGCAGGACCGCATGAATGCACGGCTGATGGGCGTTGCCCCCACCGGCAACGGGCGGCGGGAAAGCTTTGAGTGCCAGCCCATGCCCCGCATGACCAACACCTATATGCTCTCCGGCAATCAAACGCAGGAAGAGCTGATCGGGAGCGTGAAAGACGGCATTTTTGCGGTGAATTTTGGCGGCGGGCAGGTGGATATCACCTCCGGCAAATTTGTGTTTTCCGCCAGTGAGGCTTACCGCATTGAAAATGGTAAAGTGACCAGCCCGGTCAAAGGCGTGACGCTGATTGGCAACGGGCCGGACGTGCTGACGAAAATTCGCGGTATCGGCAATGATTCTGCATTAGATTCCGGCATTGGCACGTGCGGCAAAGATGGCCAAAGCGTGCCCGTTGGCGTGGGCCAGCCCAGCATGCTCATCGGAGGTTTAACCGTGGGTGGAACGGAGGTTTAAAATGACGGCGCAAAGCCTGTTTGGTAATTTGTTTTTTCTCTTTCTGCGCGTGGCATGATGCGTTCTTTTTTATCAACTTCTAGCATATGCTTCATGCGTTTTTCGCTGGGGGGATGCGTGCCAAGAATTGGGCTTAGCAATGATTTTGCTTTCATATCCCATGTGATTTCACCACGATTTTGTTCAAAATAGCGCTCTAATTTACCAAGGGAAGAAATTAAGCTATCAGCTGTTTGCGTATGCTTAACAGCAAAAGCATCTGCCTGATATTCCTCTGCTTTGCCTAAAAAACTTCCAAGCAGTGCCGTGGCAACGGTGATGGCCGCCAAGGCCAATGGAATTGCAGGGGCAAAAGTGCCGGCAGTTGCCAGCAGAAAAAGCTCTTTGCCTGCAAAGAAAATTGTTGCTAGAGCACCAGCCTTTTCAGCAATGCCTAAGGATAAATCCCGCCATAGAGTATGATCTTTATTTTGATGCCCCATTTCATGGGCAATCACTGCTTCCAGCTCATCTGGCTGCATAATATCGGCTAGTTTTCGCGTTACGATGATGTTGCCAGATAGTTTGTTATACATTGCCTGTGGCACTGCTGTGTTATCCTTCAAGGCCTTGTCATAATCCGTTCTTTTATCAGCATTTCGATTGGTGGTTAGGTCTGCAATAAATACTTTAGGAGTTTTTAGCTTTGCTGATTTTGCAATGTTCTCTGCCATTTTTTGGCAATCTTGCAGAAGGTTATCTTCAGTGGCGGGGGTGATGTTTTCCAGCCTTAATTCATCTATGACGGCGCGGTCACTCCAGTGCAAATCAGGTGCCCCCTGTTTGGTTTTGCCAGCGCCTGTGCGATGTTGCAGGTCAAGATAATGCGCAGCTGCGCCAGAATCGCTAGAGACGCCATTTTTATCTTGGCCGGTTGGGTTTGCTGGTGTACTCACTTTTTAATCATATCACGGAGCAAGTTAAGATAGTGTTAACATTATGAAAACCATTGCATTTCAAATGGAGAAGATGGCGGAGGTGAATCCGGCCAAAAACAGCACCTTGGTGCTGATGGCGGCGGCTTCTGCCTTGGGGCATCGTTGTTTGAATTATACGGTGGATGAGCTTTCCCTGAAGGATGGGGCGGTGCTGGCGCGGGCACGCGAAGTGCAGATCAACCTTGAAGCTGAAACGTTTTACACCGAAGGTGAAGAGCAGATTGTAAACCTGGCGGAAGTGGATGCGGTGATGATTCGCAATGATCCGCCCTTTAACATGCAGTATCTCTCCGCCTGCTATATGCTGAATTTCCTCCAAGGCAAAACGCGGGTGGTGAACAACCCGGCCAGTGTGATTCAGCATCCGGAGAAGTTTCTTCCGGTTGAACTGAAACAGTTTATGCCGCCCACGCTGATAACGTCTGATTTGAAAGCCATTGCGGATTTTCGGGCGGCGCAAGGCGAAGGCGGGATTATCGTGAAGCCGCTCTATCTATTCGGCGGCACGGGCGTGCATCATTTTCTGCCGGATAATCTATACCTTGAGCGCACCGTGCGCCAGATGCTGAAAGACCACGGCGCGCCCATCGTGGCGCAGCGCTTCCAGCCGGAAGTGAAGCTGGGGGATACGCGCGTGATGTTCCTGTTTGGGGAGTTGGCCGGCGCATTCACCCGCATTCCCAAAGAGGGCAGTGTGCGCGCCAATCTGATGCAGGGCGGCAGCCTGCAAAAAACGCAGATCACCCCCCGCATGGAAGAAATCGCCAAGGCACTTAAACCAATTCTTATTGAGCGCGATATTCCCATTTGCGGCATTGACGTGATTGGAGATTATCTGACGGAAATCAACATCACTTCACCCATCGGATTCAAGGAAGTGAAAGAGCTTTATGGCCGCGATATTGCCACGGAATTCTGGCACATATTATTTGCCTAGGCTCTGTTGTGATTTGGAGTGATATTTTGCCATGAGACTGATTTTGCTGAAGAACAAAGAAAATTTCTCTGGGAATAGTGGTGCTATTTTCAAGAAATTTTATGCCGTTAATCGGCAAAATCAG
>JAUIEX010000044.1 GCA_030429725.1 Alphaproteobacteria bacterium | reverse complement strand
AACACCAGCCGGCCAGTGTGATCCTGATCGGTGGCCCGGTGGATGCGCGCATCAGCCCAACGGAGGTCAATAAGCTGGCAGAAAATCGCTCAATTGAGTGGTTCCGCCATAATGTAATTACCATGGTTCCCATCAATTATCGAGGCTTCGGGCGGTTGGTTTATCCCGGATTTTTGCAGCTTTCCGGCTTTATGCAGATGAATCTGGATCGCCATATTGAGGCGCATAACAACCTCTTCAACCATCTGGTGGAAGGCGATGGTGAAAGCGCCGATGCTCACAAGGATTTTTATAATGAATATCTGGCGGTGATGGATATTCCCGCCGAATTCTATTTGCAAACTATTGAGCATGTTTTCCAGAAATATTCCCTGCCCAAGGGCGAAATGATCAGCCGGGGCAAAAAAGTGCGCCCGCAGGATATCGCACAAACCGCGCTCATGACCATTGAAGGGGAGCGGGACGATATTTCCGGCCGTGGGCAAACGGAAGCCGCACAAGCCCTGTGCAGCGGCCTTCCGGCCAACATGAAGCTACATCATTTACAAAAGAATGTCGGGCATTATGGCCAGTTTAACGGCCGCCGCTTCCGGGAGGAAATTGTGCCGGCCATCCGTAAATTCACCACGAAACATGATGGCACAAAACCCTAAGCTGCGGAAAAACTAAACGTAACCGCCAACCCTAGGCGGCAGCCTGCTCTTCCTCTTTCACCTGACCATAAGCCCAGTCCAGCCACTCAGTCAGCGTGCGTAAATCCTCCGCTTCCACGGTAGCACCACCCCAGATGCGCAACCCCGCCGGCGCGTCGCGGTAAGCACCAATGTCATAGGCCACACCTTCCTTATCCAGCAATGCCGCCAGCTCCTTGGCTTTGGCCGCCTGCACATCCACCGGCAGGTCGGTATACCATGGGTCAATAATCTTAAAGCAAATCGATGTGTTGGAACGAATCTCTTCATCTTCCGCAAGGAAACCAACCCAATCCGTTTTCGCCACCCATTCTTCCAGCACCGCCAGATTCTTTTTTGAACGTGAAATTAGCCCCTTCAGACCGCCTTGATTCTCCGCCCATTTCAGGCCGTCCAGCGCATCTTCCACACACAACATGGAGGGCGTATTAATGGTTTCCCCTTTGAAGATGCCCTCAATCAGCTCGCCACCCTTGGTCAGCCGGAAAATTTTCGGCAACGGCCAGGCAGGCGTATAATTCTGCAAACGTTCCACCGCGCGTGGGCTTAAAACAATCACCCCATGTGCCGCTTCACCGCCCATCACTTTCTGCCAGGAATAGGTCACCACATCCAGCTTCTTCCATGGTAAATCCATCGCAAACACGGCAGAAGTTGCATCACATAAAGTTAGCCCCTCCCGATCATCGGGAATCCAGTTGCCGTTAGGCATTTTCACACCGCTGGTTGTTCCGTTCCAGGTGAAGACCACATCCCGCGTGGCCGCATCCACCTGTGAAAGATTGGGCAGCTGCCCATATGGCGCATCAAAATAACGTACATCCTCAAGTTTCAGCTGTTTTTTAATATCGGTTGCCCAGCCAGCGCCAAAGCTCTCCCAGCTCAACACATCCACGCCGCGCGCGCCCAGCATCGTCCACATCGCCATTTCAAACGCGCCGGTGTCAGAGGCCGGAACAATCCCCAGATGATAACCCTCCGGCACATTCAGTAACGCTTTAGAGCGCTCAATCACGTCTAACAGCTTAACTTTGCCGATTTTCGCACGGTGGCTGCGTCCGGTGGCGGCATCTTTCAAGGCTTCCAAAGACCAGCCCGGCCGCTTGGCACATGGCCCGGAAGAAAAACAAGGATTAGAGGGCGTAGTAAATGGTTTCATAATCATTCCTCAGGATTGAATATCATTTGAAGCTGGCCTTCTACGCCTAAGCGGAGAAATCGTCAAGCCGGCAGCCTAACCCATCACCATCAACCCCATTGCATTTTTCAAACCGCCGCGCATAATGCGCCGATGATAGTCTTACGTTATTCTTTGATGGCTCTGCTGATGCTGATGCTGCTTCCCGCCTGCAGCTTCTGGAAAGATAAGCCGGAAAAAACCCCGGCGGAACGTGCCGCCAGCCGCCCTGCGGCGGAAACACTCTATGAGGAAGGCAAGGCCGCCATCGGCAATCGCCGCTTTGAGGCCGCCATTGAAAAACTTCAGGAAATTGAACGGCTTTACCCGTTTTCGCGGCTCACGGCCAAGGGTAAAGTGTTAATTGCCTATGCTTATTATCAGGATGAGGAATATGACGATGCGATTGGCGTGGTGGATAATTTTGCCAAGCTGCACCCCGCCCATGAAGATCTTGGCTATATGCTCTATCTCAAAGCGCTTGGTTATTATGACCGCATCACCGATGTGAAGCGGGATCAGCAGATCACCATGCAGGCACTGGCCGCGCTGGAAGAAGTGACCAAGCGCTTTCCGGACACGGATTATGCGCGGGATACGCGCCTGAAACGGGATCTGGTGCGGGATCATCTGGCCGGAAAGGAAATGGAAATCGGCCGTTTTTATCTGAAGCGCAATCAGCCGATTGCGGCCATTAACCGCTTTAAGAAGGTGGTGGCCAATTATGATGACACCAGCCAGGTGGAAGAGGCGCTTTACCGTCTGGCGGAGGCTTATACCGCGCTTGGCATCCGGGCGGAGGCGCAGAAATATGCCGCCGTGTTAGGGCATAATTACAGCAACAGCCGTTGGTATGATTATGCTTACGGGCTGGTGGAAAAAGGTGAATCTGCCCCGGCAGGCATGTCTGAAGGCTGGTTTGACTGGTTTGAGGATGATGAAGCCGAAGCCCTTACCCCACTGCCCACGGAAAATGAGGCCGAAGGCTGGCTGGATAAAATCTGGAATGTTTTTTAGTTTCGAGAGTTGCTGATTGCCGGAGTTCGGCTTACATGCCCACTACCAACGTGATGTTTCCACACCTGTGATGTAAGGCTTATAGAGCCGAAACCACTCTCCTTATGGCGATTGCATTTGCTGGCCTAAAGTTGATGGATTTCATATCCACTACCCTAAAAATTGACCCCCACTTGATGTTTATTATGAACACTCGCTCCGCGCATGGCGCGACCGCTCGTGTTAAGTTAAATTATGCATGGTACATAAAAAGAACGCCGCAAAGCGGTGATAAACGTTAGTTTATCGGCGATGCGGCGTTCCCTCTTGCTTTTAGAGATTTCTTAACCGTTCCTGAAGATTTTCTAACTGACGCTCTGTGTCAGTTATGACGTTTAGCATTGAGTCCATGTATTCACCCTTTTTACTTTTTTGCTCAGGGGTTTTACTTGGCCATTTTGCCGCTTTTCGTCTTGCTGATTGAGCTGCTTTCAGGTTTTTTCTGGTTGCAGAAATTTGTTGTTTTAGTTCCTGTCTAGTTGACATGATTTTGTGATTAGTGGTTAAATACAAAAATTCTAGAATATAATTCAATCATTGAATTATATTTAATCGAAAGAACGATACGAAACAGATTCCACTATATCATGCATTCCTTAAAGAGTCAATACTGTTTAAATTATGCTCGTCAGAGCATTCATTTATCCCGAACATTTGTGAGGGCGCACTTATGGGTTTGTACCAAACCCGTGCGTAAATCGACTGTTCCAGTCGATAGAAATTGCTATAAATTCCTATGGCAATTTTTAGTTTAAATCATCGACCTATCAGTAAGAAGAAAAGTCCCGGACTTGCGTCTAATCACTTGCGATATATCACCAGAGATTCAGCCCAACCTGTGATTTTATCGGGAAGGATTCCAACAGATCCGAAGCAGGCCAGAGCATGGATTTCCAACCAAGTTGGGAATGACGAGGGGGGCATTGCGAGCCAGAAGGCTCGTCTCTTTAGTCGCCCGCACCGTGCGAGAGGTTGCGCTGAAAGCGCAGAGCAAGCCGGGGGAAAGAGTGCGAGGGGGAGTTATACCCACATTGCCCGCTATCAACCACCAACTACCGACCACCAACCACCGACTGTCAGCTGCGCTTATTTGCCTGGCGTTGTTGTTTTTGTGTTCTTTATGACGGAGGTGCCAAAGGCGGCGGTGGCATTGATGAAATCATTATTGCTTTGTGCGAAATATTTATCAGCTTTGATATTTTCCAGCTCCTGCTCCATGGTTATGTCGGCTTCCGCTTTTTCACCGCGCGCGATGGCATAGCCCACTGCGGTGCCGATTTCTTCTGCTTTGATATCCTTAAGTTCGCGGCCTTCGGCCACTGCACGCTCCAGGAAACGATCCGTCAATTCTTTGATGTCCGTGCTGACAATCAATTTCTGTTTTGCTGCATCCAGGTTTAGATAGGCTTGTTCCAGTGCTTTTTCCTCATCTTTTTCAATGACACCGTCTTTATCCTGATCCAGCCTGTCAAATGTTCCAGCGCCAAATACATTATCGAACAGGGCTTTATCATTTTCATCCAGCACTTTATCGCCGCTGAGTGCGCGGGCAATTTCTTCCGCGCCATAGCGCGACCCGGTGGAGCCTTCCTCTTTATCCAGCCCCACCGTTAAGCCATGCACCGCATTCACAAAATTGGTGAATGATTTATCGCTGGCAAATTTCGGAAAATCGGTGGTGACATTATCCGCCCTTGCGGCGCCGGTTGTGGTGCCGTTGGTTGTGGTGCCGGCGCTGGGATCAGTTGTGGCGGTGTTGGTTGTGGCACTAGCGGCCGGCGAACCTGCTGCTGCACCCGGCACTTCAATATTATTATCTTTCAGCGTTGTTTCCAACAGGTTAATACGCCCTTGTTGCAGGGCGATGGTATTGGCTTGTTTTTCGATTAACTGTTTGTCGCCATCCCGGCCATTAATGGCCTGTTCCAACGTTTTCTTGGTTGCATCGTCAATGTTGGTGGAATCCTGAATCGCTTTCAGCAATGTTTCCTTGGTGTAGGAAGCCACCTCTCTTCCATCTTCATTGGTGATGGTAATTTTATTATCATTACCCACCGTGTTCCATTCCGCCTTGAAGCCCTGCGCCTTAAAAATTTGTGTTAAGCGGCCATCATCGGTTGCTTTTCCGGCAATCACGGCATTAATCGCCAGGGACAGGTAATCTTCTTCCTTCATGCTGGTTGGGTTATAGGCCAAACTAAACGGGTTGAATCCACCGCCGGCGCTTGGCCCGCCGGGGGCGTTTTGGTTTTGGTTATTGCCCTGTGATAACTTATCCCGGCCAAAATTGGTGGCCTTGGCATTAAATTGCGGCACGTTGGTGAAATCATAGCCTTTCGCTTTTTCCAGCGGCATTTGCAGGCTGATTTCACGGTAACGCTCCACCGCCTCGCCCATGGCCTCAAAAGTGGTTTGTGGGTTCATGTGGTTTTCAACGGCAGCGCCGCGCGCACCTCGCTTGTGCCAATCGGCGTTATCATACACATCAATGACAAGGCGTTCCTTATCCTTGCCGCGCAATGTTAGTGGCACTGTTTCAAAATCTTCCACCACGCGCATATTATCCAGGAAATCTTGCAGCGATTTCTTGTGATCTGTGTCTAATTTCTCAAAATCCAGATTCAGTGATCCGGCCAGCGCTTCAACGGTTGGCAGGGGCGATACTTCGCCTTGCTGATTGATCTTACCATGGTAGCCCTTAATGAACCCCATCGCTTCTCTTTCAAATGCTTGGGGGTTAAGATTGCCATGAAGACCCAGCTCTTTAAAGAGTTTCCCCGCCAGATGCCCGCGCACCGCTTCACGCATGGTATTCATTTCCGTGGCGGCGTCTTGTACAATACCGGCGGCAGGCGCTGTTCCTTTGGCAGAAATGAAAGCGCGGTTCAGCAGCTCACCCGGCTGCACCATGGCTTCAAACTGTTTGGCGTTGATGAAGGCGCTGTTTGGGTCGCTGGCGTCATAGCTCAGCACACGCTCCAGCTCGGAATTGTTAGGGATCACCCGGCCAAGCGTTTTCGCGTCATAGGCTTTGTCTTTGCCGGAGGCGGGATAGGAGCTGTTTTCAACTGCCCGCTGCAAATCACGCTTGTTCAGCCGGCTGATGTCAAAAGCTTCTTCGCCATATGTCGGCACTTTCAGCAAATCTTCGTAATTGTGGATGGCCGGCCTTAAATATTCCGGCAGGGTGAGGCGTTTTTCTTCGCTGATTTCAATTTGTGCGGCCAGGTCAAGATAATCCGCCTTGCCGTTGCCATCCTTATCCAGCATTAAATCCCGCGCGCTGCGATCTTTAAATGGTACGGGTCTTTCACTTAATTGCTCTGGGGTTGGGCTGGGGTTAGTTTTATCCCATGCCTTAATCTCTGCTTCAACTTTCAGATGCTGCTGAACTAAAAATTCTTTAAAGTCATTAAAGCGGCGATCATCGCCATACACTTCCATAACAGCAGGATTACCCACCATCGCATATATATCATCCACGGTGGCGGCGTCGCGCTCCCGCCCTTCAAAAATCTGCACAAACAGCACTTCCGGTGTGAAGCCACCTGTCATTTCTTCGGCGTCGCGCTGCAAATCCTTCTCGCGGAAGCGTTCCACCGCTTTGGAAACATCTATTTCTTCCAGCGGCGCATATTGCTCAAAATTCATTGTCAGCTCGGAGCCTTTGCCATCCAAAGCGGCGGCATAGACATCATCCACTTCCACACCATTGGCTGTGGCCACGGAGGCGGCACGGCGATATTCCAGATAAAGCACGCCCTGCGCCAGCGGGTCGCGGACATTTTTCGGCAATTCTTCCACACCATAGGCTGCTTTCAGCTTGGCTTTTTGGTCGTCATCCAGCGTGCCATCTTCGCCAAGTGTAATTTCGGCACGCTCCAGTATCAGGCGCTGTACGCGCACCAGATTTTCCGCATCAAATGCCTTCTGCATCTGCGTGAAGGCTTCGTTGTTAATGTTCCCGGCGCCGGAGTTACTTTCCCGGAAGGGTGCTTCAAAATAGCGCTCATAAAAACCTTCACGCAGCGCCTGTTGCTCCATCACTTCCCAGAAGGCTTTGCTGTTGCCCACCTTGCCGATTTCTTTGAGCATCTCATCACCGCCACCGGCCAGTGTCAGGCTGCCCAGCGCGTTATAGCCCTGCAGCCCGCCAAATTCCGTGGCCATGGCAAAGGCTTTATCCAGCTTCAGATTATATTCGGTAATTTTTTCAACATTGGGTGCCTTGGGGACATTTTCTTTGTCAAACCAACGCTCCCGCACATTGTTGGTCAGCTCCCGCAGTTCAAACAGGTTCAAATCCGGGTATAAATCCTTCAGCGATTTATCGCTGCCCAGATTCTGCAGCAGCTTGCTCCAGCGATGATCACGATTTTCACCGGGCGCGCTATCAAATGGGTTTAAACGTTCAAATGTGGTCTTAACATCAAAACCTTCACGGGTGTTGAACTGAATGTTCCGCTCCTGCCCTTTTTTATTCGTGCTTCCTTCCTGAATATAACGGTTTTCATCGGTGGTTTTTTCACGCAGCTGATCCGCCATTTCCAGGCTGTAGCCCTTACCTTGCCCTTCCCCGCGAGAAACGGGGTTTTCCAGATAATCCGCAATCAGGTTAAAGGCGCGCGCCGCACCACCATTATCCGGTGCAATCTCATTAAGTTTCGTTTTACTGTCTTCAGGGCCAATTTCCAGCTCCGCGAATTTTTCCAGCTCCGCCTTCAAATCGGCCAGAAATTCTTTTTCTTGCGCCAGATCGGTGCCCTTCGGGCGGGTTTTCATGTACTTTTTGTAAAAATCGGAATCCGGGGAGAGGGTTTCATTCAGAACCGTTTGCATATCCTTATCAGGATGCGCGGCGGCATAGGTCATAAGATACTGAATACGAAGCATTTCCGTGCCGCGCATCGCTTTACGTTCATAATAATTATTGAACAAATCACGAATGCCTTTGCCTAGCCCATCAAAAATGTTTTTATCTGCCATTTTCGTATCCATTACCCTTAGAGATTCTCTCTCACTTGTTTACTCTTAATTTTCAGTGTACCACCAGATCATTAACAAATGGTAAACGCCCTATGAATAATGCTTACCCGGAAGTTAAGCCGGCGCCGGAACGCCCGGCGCGGCGCTGTACGGATTTATTGCGTGATGTTGCCGCACTTGAGGGCGGGCGCCTTCAGCTTGGGGCGCTTGTGGCCGCGCTGCGCCATGGTGGTTTTGCGTTGCTGCTGATCGTTTTTGCCGGGCCGCTGGCGCTGCCATTGCCGGCGGTGGGCATTGCCACGGTGATGTCTGTGCCGATGGCGTTTCTCTGTTTGCAGCTTCTGCTGGGGCGGCAGACTGTGTGGCTGCCGGAAAAACTGGCAAAGCGCAGCATTTCCGGGGATCTTATCCGCAAGGTGGCCGGGTGGTTTATTCCGCGTCTGGAAAAGCTGGAACATTGCTTTAAGCCACGCCTGATCATGCTTTCCGGCCGTTTGGGGCGGCGCTTTCTTGGGCTTTTCGGGCTGCTGCTGGTGGCTTCCATTGCGCTGCCGATCCCTTTTTCTAACACGGTGCCCAGCATGGGGCTGGTGATTATCAGCATTGGCCTGCTGGAGCGTGACGGTGTGCTGGTTCTGCTGGGTATGCTGGTGGGGCTGGCGGGAGTGACGCTGACCACGCTCATTATCTTTTTTGGGGTGGAAGCCGTAAAACAGGGCATTGAAGCGTTATTTGCGCTTTAAGATAGCGTAGCGTGTTCATGTCCGGTTCCGATACCATTTTTGCGCAGGCCACCGCCCCCGGAAAATCAGGGGTGGCGGTGCTGCGCATTTCCGGCGGCGGGGCAGCGGCAGCGCTGGCGGCTTTGGGCGTAACCCCCCTGCCAAAGCCGCGCATGGCGGCCTTGCGCACGCTCAACCATCAGGGGGATGTGCTGGATCAGGCATTGGTGCTGTGGTTTCCCGCGCCACATAGCTTTACCGGGGAAGATGTGGCGGAACTGCATCTGCATGGCAGCCGCGCGGTTATGGCGGATGTGATGCGTGTATTGCTTGCTCTTCCCGGCTTGCGCCCGGCAGAAGCCGGTGAATTTTCGCGGCGCGCCTTTGAAAATCACAAATTAGACCTCACCCGGCTGGAAGGGCTGGCCGATGCGATTGAGGCGGAAACCACCCTCCAACGCAAGCAGGCCATGGCGCAGTTGCAGGGGCATTTGCAGCAGCGGCTGGAAACATGGCGGCAGAACGCCATCCGCATCATGGCGCTTTTGGAGGCCTATATTGACTTCCCGGATGAGGATCTGCCGGAGGAAACGAGCCAAAGCTGGCAGCGGGCAATCACCCAGCTGGCCGATGACATGCGGCAGATGCTGGCCTCCAATAGCGCGGAACGCATTCGGGACGGCATCACCATTGCCATTCTGGGCGCTCCCAATGCCGGAAAATCCAGCCTGCTTAACGCGCTGGCCGGGCGCGATATTGCCATTGTTTCACAACAGGCAGGCACCACGCGGGACGTGCTGGAGGTGCAACTGGATATTGCCGGCTTCCCGGTGACATTGCTGGACACGGCAGGCCTGCGTGAAAGCGCTGACATTATCGAGCAGGAAGGCATCCGCCGGGCGCTCACACGGGCGGAACAGGCCGATATCTGCCTGATTCTGCAGGATGGCACCATGCCCGACGCATCGCTGCCGGCGGAAATCACCCGACTTGCCACCGGGCAGGCGCTGCATCTGCGCACCAAGGCCGACCTGCCGGCATTTCGCCCCGGCGCGGACGGGCAAAGCCTTGCTATTGCCACCACCACCGGGCAAGGGCTGGACGCGGCGCTGAATGCTTTAACCACCATGATTCAGGCACGCTATCAACCCGGTGAAGGCGCGCAGCTTACCCGTCAGCGCCACCGCCATCACCTGAATCTTGCCGCAGAGAGCCTGCTTCAGGCGGCCGCCTTGCTGGCGGCATCATCGCCCTATGAGCTGCCTGCCGAGGAATTGCGGCTGGCGGCGCGCCATCTTGGGCGGATTACCGGTCATATTGATGTGGAAGAGGTGCTGGGGGAAATTTTCTCCAGCTTCTGCATCGGGAAGTAACTTACGCGGCACCAAAACGAAGAAGCAGCTGCTCTGCTCCCGCCACCTTACCAATCGGCATTCGCACCGGCTTCCACTTCCGCTTTGGAAACCTGCCCAAACATCACCACACGGTTACGCCCGGTATGTTTGGCCTGATAGAGCGCTTCATCGGAGCGTTTGATTAATTCCTGCGCACTATCCACCCCGTCCAGATCCAGCTTGGAAACGCCAATGCTCACCGTGACAGTCACCTTGCCCGGCTCGGCACTGATGCTGATAGCCTCGCGGCCAATCTTCTGCCGCATCCTTTCCGCCACCATTTCGGCAATATTACCCGGCGTTTTCGGCATCAACACCACAAATTCCTCTCCGCCCGGGCGCGTCGCCAGATCCGTGCCGCGCACGGAATCCGTAATCCGCTTGGCAACCTCCTGCAGCACCTCGTCACCCACATCATGTCCCCAACCGGGATGGTCATTCACCTGCTTGAAGTGATCAATATCAATCGTCATCAGGGAAAGAGGCGACTGACGGGACTGCGCGTCCGCCACAATATTTTTCACGTGAGCATCCAGATAGCGGCGGTTATAAAGCCCGGTCAGGCTGTCCACCACGGCGGCGGAGATATTTTCGTGATATTGCGCTTTTAATGCGTCCTGAAAATGCTTACGAATAATCTGCGTGCGGCAACGCGCCACCAATTCATTGGGGTCAATCGGGCTGGTGATATAATCATCAATACCAATATCCAGCGCCTTGACAATCAACGATCTTTCATCTTCATCCACCACCACCATCACCGGTAGATGGCGGTTGGCTTCCTGAGCCAGAATCTCCATACCCAGCCGCAGCCCATCGGCATCATCCAGCACGGCGTTTAGAATCACCATGTCAAACACACCTTTGGACGTATGCTGCAATGCGGCGGCGGCGTCCGATGCCTGCATCACATTATTGCCCGCATCCTGTAAAATCTTCTGCATCCGGCTGGCTTCCACATGATCATCATTCACAACCAGAATATGTCCGCTGCTGGGCTGCTCCGTCACGCTGGCAACTTTTGCCGCCAGCCCGAATTCTTCTCCGGTTTTGTCACGCATGCGCAACTCATCCAGCATCATTTTCAGACGAATCAGAGATTTCACCCGCGCAAAAAGATGCACCTCGTCAATCGGCTTGGTTACAAAATCCGTCGCCCCGGCGGAAAGCCCTTCCACCCGGTCTTTCTGTTCGCTCAGCGCGGTCACCATCACCACCGGGATATGTGCCGTTTCCGGGTCGGCCTTCAGGCGGCGACACACTTCAAACCCATCCATTTCCGGCATCATCACGTCCAGCAGGATCACATCCGGGGCATAGGTTTTAACCTTATCCAGCGCTTCCTGCCCGCTCATGGCGGAATAAACCGTATAATATTCAAGCGTTAGCTTGGCCTCAAGCAGTTTAATATTCTGCTCAACATCATCAACAACAAGAATACGCCCGGTCATGGGAGGCAGCTTAACCGTTCCGCAGCAGGATGCACAGCATTATCGAACCTCCCTGACTGCATTAAGTCAGGAATTGTTGCACCGCTTCCACAAAAGACTCAATCGAGATCGGCTTCGGCAGGTAAACATCGCAGCCGGATGCCAGAATACGCTCTTTATCCGTCTGCATGGCGAAGGCTGTCACCGCAATCACCGGAATCATCCTGACCTCTGCGTCTCCCTTGATTTGCTTAATCACATCAATCCCGGAAATATAGGGCAACTGGATATCCATAATCACCAGATCAGGTTTTTGATTTTTGCAAATATCCAGTGCATTGCGCCCATCGCGCAGCTCAATCGTGGTGATGTGGCTAACATCCAGAATATCTTTAAAAAGCTTAAGATTCAGCTCATTATCTTCCACCACCAGCACGGTTTTCGGGCTTTTTAATTCCAGTGGTTTGATTGCCTGCATAAAATTATCATTAGCACAGGGAAAGCTGCTTGACCAGCAACCGGGTGCCTGCCCGCCCCGAAATACATGCATCCGCAATCAAACTGCGCTATGATGGTTTCATGCGCTCATTGCTTTCCTTATTTCTATGCCTGCTTATCCTTTTGCCGCATCCTGTCTTATCACAGAAGCAACCCCTCTGCGATGAAGGCATCACGCGCTGCCAGCGCCTGTTTGAAAAACCGGCATTTTATACCAAATGCATGGCGCTGATGTGTGATGAGCAACGCCAGGCCGCCAAAGGCTTCCGCAGCATGGGCACGCAGGAAGAAAATCTGGCCAAAAAAGCTCAGGCGCAGGCAGAAGAGCGTCAATCCTATAGCTGCGATAATGGCTTCCGCCGTTGCAGCAAGCTGCGCACACGCCAGAATATTTACTGGGAATGCGTGAAGGACACCTGCACCGACCCCACCTTAAAAGACGCAGACCCATCCTGTGAAAAAGGCCGGGAAATCTGCAAGCCACGGCTGGTGGAGCTCAGTGACTGTATGCGCCTGACCTGCCGCAACCCCAACCCCACCATGGATAATTGCCCGCGCGCGCGCGAAGTGTGCGCCGCGCCGCTGAATGATTATTGGGATTGCATGAGCAATATCTGCATCGGCAATATCAACCGCTATCGCCAAAAGCTGGGCGGAGGTGGCATTTCCCGCGCGGAAGAGGATCTGCGCAAGCAGGAGGGTGACAAGCTGCGCTTTGATGATAATGGCAAGCCCATCTTCCCGCAGCGCGGGGTGCACCCCTCCATGCAATATCCGCCGGAAGGTGTCAGCGCCGACCAGTGGCGTGTACGCATCCCGCCGGAGCGTTACATGATCGGCAACCCTGCCAATACAATGGTCTGCCCGGCGGCCGTGGTGGGGCAGCCCACCGTGCGCCTGCGCTGCCAGACGCGGGATTATCTCAGCTGTCAGTGCAGTGATGGCACACGCCCCATGTTCAAACCGTATTTTGAGCCGAAACAATATGAAAAATTTGAATATAAACAAGAGGATGTAGATCGCACACAATCCATGTATCAGGGTCTGATTCCTTATGTGCCGCCCGATGCCACCGAGGCGCAGAAGGAAGAGGCCGTGCTGCGCGCCTTTGAAATGATTGAAACCATCAGCCGTCAAAGCGGCACACCGGCCTCTAAGCTGCTTTATGGTAAATTGCTTGGGCAATATGATAAATACTACCAGAAATTGCTTGATTCCGGCCGCATCCAGCCACTGCCGGAATAGCTCCTTTTAAACTGGATCCCCGATCGGAGTCGGGGATGACTAACACTTGTTTTTGCCATTCTCGTCATTCCCAGCTTGACTGGGAATCCAGCTGAAACAAAAGTTTTAATTAACTAATTATTAATTAAAACTTGCAGAGAGAAAGAGCTTTTGATAGAATGTTAAGGATTTCTTATGAGGATTGGATTGTGCGTTGGCGCTATTCATTAACTGAATGGCATGTGCATAGGAATTCCCGTTAAGCTGGATGGCAGCATCAACGAAGTATGATTATTTCATTTATAAAGTCCTTTGGGACCACGCTGATTACAGCATGTATCCTAATGGCCGGGTTTTGCGTACCCGCCGCAGTAAACGCGCAGAACAATGTCTACGATGATTACAAAGCGCTAGACAGCGCTGTTGTAATCATCGGCGCAGAGGAATTCCTCTGCGACGTTGACACCTTAAACTCACCAAACGGTGAGTACAAAGCAATCTACTTCACCCAAGGGGCAGAGGCCCTCATTGCAACAGTTTTCCGCCAGTATGACCCACTTGAGGGCTACTGGTTTTGGACAATGGTCGTGATGGATAAGCTGGCCACCCCTATCCACGGACATTGGTTCGTGGAGGAGAAAAGAGTTACTTTTAAGAAAAAATAACCCCTGATCAAGGATGCGGTGCCGAACAAATTAAGCCTTTTCCCTTCGGGGGAAGGGCTTTTTTTATGTCATTACAGATTGTTTCCAAGAAAGCCTACTGGCTTTCTCATGAAACGCTGCCTCGCAGGCTCAAGGCTGCATTCGCCTGCTGGCTCACACAGGCCCGAAGCACAAGTGAATAAAATGAACGAAGTACGTGGGGCGTTCAAAAAATACTGGATCCCCGATCGGAGTCGGGGATGACTATTCACAAACATCACCATTCTCGATCAGTCATCCTCGCGAACGCGGGGACCCAGAAAAACTATTCAATGGCTCAAACAAGGATGTTCACACCGTCACGAACTAGTACTCACCCCTTACGGGCAGGGGTTGGCGATATCTTGATGGATTGCTTCGATGCCTTCCAGCACCTCGCCTGACAAGGTGAGATGTGCAGATTCAACATTCGCCTTCAACTGTTCCAGATTCGTTGCACCAATAATGTTGCTGGTCACAAACGGGCGGCTATTCACATATGCCAGCGCCATCTGCGCGGGGTCTAAACCATGATCTTGCGCCAATTGCACATAGCGCGCCGTGGCTTCTTCCGCCTTTTCACCAAGATAGCGCTGGAAGCGGGTGAATTTGGAAAGCCGCGCGCCTTCCGGCCGCTGCCCGCCCAGATATTTGCCGCTCAGCACGCCGAAGGCCAAAGGCGAATAGGCCAGCAAGCCTGCCTGCTCCTTAATGGAAATTTCCGCCATGCCGATTTCATAGGTGCGATTAAGCAGGCTGTATGGATTCTGCACGCTGACCACGCGCGGCAGGCCGTGCATTTCCGCCAGCTTCAGGCATTGGCTCAGGCCATAGGGCGTTTCATTGGATAAGCCCACATGGCGAATTTTTCCTTGGCGAACCAGCTCCGCCAGCGCTTCGAGTGATTCACGCAAGGGAATGCTGTCATCTTCTTCAGGGTGGACATAGCCCAGCTGGCCGAACATGTTGGTGGAACGATCCGGCCAGTGGAGCTGGTAGAGGTCGATCACATCCGCCTGCAGGCGCTTTAAATTGCCCTCAATCGCCTGAAAAATATGGGCTTTAGACAGGCGCGTTTCGCCGCGCCCAAGATGGGTGAAATGCTGGCTGCGCCCGGTGACCTTGGTGGCCAGAATCACCTTATCCCGCTTGCCGGTCTTCTTCAGCCAGCTGCCGATATATTCCTCCGTCCGCCCCTGCGTTTCGCCCATGGGCGGCACGGGATACATCTCGGCGGTGTCAATAAAATTCACGCCATTTTCAAGCGCATAATCCAGCTGCTGATGGGCTTCTTCTTCGGTGTTTTGCTCGCCCCAGGTCATGGTGCCTAAGCAAATAAGGCTGACATTCAGATCGGTATTTCCAAGTTTACGTGTTTCCATAGAAGCAGAGCTAAGCGGCAATGCATCAATTTGCAAGCCACATGCTTTGCTTTTGCCGCATAATGGTTTATTCACGCGATATGACCGAAAAAAAGCGCTTTTACCCTGAAACCACCTCCAGCCCTGATTTCCCTAAGCTGGAGGAATCTATCCTGCAATTCTGGGCGCAGGACGGCACGTTTGCAAAGAGTGTGAGCCAGTTTGCAGTTAAGGGAAAAGTTAGCTCCCCCCCGGAGGGGGAGCAGATGAGTGCTGAAAGCGCGAAGCGTGGGGGGGTGTTCAAGGAACAGAAGCCAGAAATTCAGGGCAAAGAAGGTAATTTATCCAGCCCACTGATTTCTAACCAAAACTTACGTAATCAGGCAGCCCCCCCACCTGAATCGCATGGCGATT
>JAUIEX010000043.1 GCA_030429725.1 Alphaproteobacteria bacterium | reverse complement strand
ATATTCCCACCGGCATCACCGTTTCCATGCAGGATGAAAAATCCCAGCATAAAAACCGCGCCAAGGCCATGCGCGTGTTGCAATCGCGCGTTTACGATGCCAAGCGGCAGGAGATCGACGCCGAACGCGCCGCAGACCGCAAAAGCCAGGTGGGCAGCGGGGATCGTTCCGAGCGCATCCGCACCTATAATTTCCCGCAAGGAAGGGTCAGCGACCACCGCATTAACCTCACCCTCTATAAGATTGATGAGATCGTCAATGGGGGCGAACTGGATGAGCTGGTCAATGCCCTCACCGCCGAAGATCAGGCCGCCCGGCTGGCCACCGTGAGCGAATAACGCCGCACCGGATCACCTTCAGCAACACGCCACCTCAGCACTGGCTTTTTCTCCGCCCACAGGTTATAAGGCGCGGCCATGTCAAAAAAACCAACCAACGATATTGCACCTTTCATCGTTTCCTCACCGCTGGCGAAAACCGCGTGGAAGGAAGCCGCCTTGGCGCTGAAAAATATCGGCATCCCCACCCCGGTGCTGGATGCCCGCCTGCTGTTGCAGCACGTGCTGGATCTTCGCCATGAAGATATCATTGCCGATGGCACGCGGGAAATTTCCACCGAGGAAGCCACCCGCTATGCCGTATTGATTGAGCGCCGGCTGAAGCGTGAGCCGGTGGCACAAATTGTCGGTTACAAACATTTCTGGGATCGGCAATTCATCACCAACAAAAATACGCTTGACCCGCGCCCGGATTCTGAGACCCTTATCTTTGCCGCTATGCAGCATTTTACGGATCGTGAAGCGCCGCTGAAAATACTGGATCTGGGCACGGGCACAGGCGCACTCATCATCACCATGCTGGATGAATATCCCAATGCCACCGGGCTGGCGGTGGATATTTCCGAGGAAGCACTGGAAATCACCCGCAAAAATGCCGCCCTCATTGACGTAATGGATCGTATTGACATCCTCCGCGCCGATTGGGGTCATGACATTCTGGGGCAGTTCGATATTATCCTCAGCAACCCGCCTTATATCCCAAGCAACGACATCCTCACGCTGGAACCGGAAGTGCAGTATTACGACCCACAACTGGCGCTGGATGGCGGGAAAGACGGCCTCAATCATTATCGCGCCATGTTGCCGCATGTGGCACGCCTGCTGAAGGGCGATGGCCGCGCCTATCTTGAAATTGGCACAGGACAGGAACATACCGTCACCGGTATTGCAGAAAATAATCAGCTTTTCGTTGAGGCGGAAGTAAAGGATTTTGCCGGCATCACCCGCTGCCTTGTCCTCCAGCGCTAAGAGCAATTAAACGCCATGGTTGCCACCTCCATCACCCATGCCGCCGAAGCGCTTGCCCGTGGGCAGGTGATTCTCATTCCCACCGAAACCGTTTACGGCCTGGCGGTGGATGCCACCAACAGCAAAGGCATTGCCGCGCTGTACAGCCTGAAAAAACGCGATGCCGCCAAGCCGCTGCAGATTCTGGTGAAGGATTTGGAAGCGGCCGAAAAACTGGCAGACTTTCCGGAACATGCCCACCAGGCCGGGCAGCTTTTCTGGCCGGGGCCGCTGACATTAGTGCTTCCAAAACGCCCGGAAGCGCGCATCAGCACCAATATGTTGCCGCCGGATCAAACCATCGGCATCCGCGTGCCGGATCATCCCATCATGCGCGCGTTGCTCACCGCTTATGGCGCACCCATTGCCGCCACCTCCGCCAATATCAGCGGTCAAAAACCCGCCATCACCCTTCAGGAAGCGCGGGAAGCCTTGCATCCGCATGCACCACTCACGCAGCTTGATGGCGGCAAATGCCAACTGAAAGAGGCTTCAACCGTTGCTTTAGTTACCCAAACCGGCTTTAACATACTGCGTGAGGGGCATATCTCCGGCAAGTCGCTCAACGCAGTTTAATCCCATCCCGTCAAATTGCATGCATTCTGCATTAATTTATGTTACAACATTAATTGAATGGACATTGAGTTTGACCCGGAAAAAAACCGTAAGAATATTGCATGGCGTGGGTTATCATTCGACGATGTTCCATTATTGGACTGGGATAATGCATTGCTATGGAAAGACACACGAAAGGAATATGGTGAACTGCGTTACTGCGCCTTGGCACTGATGGCGGATGAAGACAAGCTCTATGCCGTAACATTCACACTGCGCGGAAATATAATAAGAGTTATCAGTTTTCGCCGCGCTAACGAGAGGGAAAGGAGGAGTTACGATGACAAAACATCCCGAAACACCGGATAATGATTCACCTGAATGGAGCGATGAAATGTTCGCCGAGGCCATGCCTATGCGAAAGGCCATGCCGGAAGTGGCAGATGCCTTCAAGCGCAGCCGTGGAAGGCCAAAAATTGATAACCCCAAACAACATATCGGCATGCGCCTGGATGCGGATATTGTGGACTGGCTACGCGCGCATGAGGGCTATAATGCCATGGTCAATGAAACCCTGCGTCGTGAAATGCAGCGCAAGCGGGATCAAAATAATCCATCAATACATGACTAATCTATTGAAAATAATATAAATACCCACATCATCATGCAGGGTCATTCATCCGGCACTTCATTTGAGATATCACGCTTCACCTCCGGCTGGTTCAGCAATGTCTCCACTTTTGCTGCCCGGTCAAAGCTTTGATCCTGTTTAAAATGCAGCGCCGGCGTGCGTTTAAGGTAAATTTTCCGCGCCACCTGAGAGCGTAAATTACCCGCAATACTGTTAAGGCCACTCACCACATCATCCATGCTCACCCGCGATGCCATATCGGAAATATACACCGTGGCATTATGCATATCCGGGCTTACCCGCACTTCGGAAACAATGGGCGCCAGCACCGAAAAATTTTCCGGGTGATAGGTATCTCCCCGCAGGAAAATAGACGATAATGCATGGCGGATTTCTTCGCCAACACGAAGCTGTCTTTGTGACGGTTCTTTTAAATTATGCGACATAATACGACCATTCCAATAAAATTGTACGTTTATGCGTTATTTGGTTTCCGTGACCACGGCCTGTTCCATAATCACTTCATAGGCTTCAATACGGTCCCCAACTTTAATGTCATTATAATTTTCAAATGCCATCCCGCATTCATAGCCGGATTTCACCTCCTGCACTTCATCCTTAAAGCGCTTCAGCGTCTTCAGTGTGCCTTCATGCACCACCACATTATCACGAATCAGGCGAACACCCGCACCGCGTTTCACCAGCCCTTCGGAAACTTTACACCCACCAATATTGCCCACCTTGGTGATGTTAAACACTTCCAGAATATCGGCCGTACCAATAAACTCTTCCCTTCGTACCGGGTCAAGCAAGCCACCCATAATGGCTTTAATATCATCAATCAGATTATAGATGATGGAATAGTAACGAATATCCGCACCTTCCTGCGCTGCAAGATCACGCACGCGTGCATCCGCCCTCACGTTAAATGCCAGAATCATCGCGCCCGTCGTGGCGGCTAATTGCACATCCGATTCGCTGATACCACCCGCACCCATATGCACAAATTTCACCGCAATATCCTGCGCTTCCAGCTTCTGAATACTGCCAATAATCGCCTCAACCGAGCCCTGAACATCGCCCTTCACAATCAGGTTCAGTTCTTTATTGCCACCCTCCGCCTGTTTAAACAGCGACTCTATTGTTACCCCTTCTTTCACGCTCATCGCGGATTTCAGTTCACGATCGCGCTTCTCACGGTAATCAATAATATCCCGCGCCTGTTTTTCTTCCGGCACCACATTAAAGCTATCACCCGCCTGTGGCGTAGCGCTCAAACCCAGAATTTCCACCGGAGTGGAAGGGCCCGCTTCTTTCAGCGTTTTTCCCTGATCATCCAGAATCGCCTTAATCCGCCCAAAACCATATCCGGCAATGGCATTGTCACTTTGTTTCAGCACACCTTGCTGAATCAAAACAGTGGCCACCACACCGCGGTTTTTATCCAGACGCGCTTCCACCACCGTACCACGCGCACGGATGGACTCACTGGCTTTGAGGTCTAACATCTCCGCCTGCAGCAAAATCGCATCCAGCAACTCATCAATGCCTTGTTTGGTTTTTGCAGAAACTTCCACCACCTGAATGTCACCGCCCATATCTTCGGCAACCAGCTCCTCGCTCAGCAGTTCATTCTTCACCCGACCCGGATCAGCGTCAGGCTTATCAACTTTATTAATTGCCACAATAATCGGCACGCCGGCCGCCTTGGCATGGCTGATCGCTTCCTTGGTTTGCGGCATAATGCCATCATCGGCAGCCACCACCAGAATCACAATATCCGTTACATTCGCGCCGCGCTTACGCATCGCCGTGAACGCCGCATGGCCGGGCGTATCCAGAAATGTTATTTTCTGTTTGGATTTTGTTGTCACCTGATAAGCGCCGATATGCTGCGTAATGCCGCCGGCCTCACCGGCCGTCACATCCGTTTTCCGAATCACATCCAGCAGCGATGTTTTCCCGTGATCCACATGCCCCATAATCGTCACCACCGGTGGCCGAGAATGAAGATTATCCGCATCAATCACCTCTTCTTCCAGAATGGTTTCCACATCCGCTTCCGTCACGCGTTTGGCGGTGTGGCCAAATTCCTGAATAATCAGCTCCGCCGTGTCCGCATCAATGGGTGCGGCGGCATTCATAATGCCCAGCTTCATCAGCTCTTTAACCACATCGCCCGCACGCACGGCCATCCGGTTTGCTAATTCCTGTGGCGTGATCACTTCCGGCAATATCACTTCACGCCCCTTCGGATCCTGTGAATCCAGATCATCATCTTCACGACGCTTGGCTTTCTGGCGGGCACGCTGCACGGATGCCAAAGACCGAATGCGCTCTTCATCATTCAGCGCGTTGGTAATCGTCAATTTACCTTTCTGGCGGCGATCATACCCGGCTGCCGGCTTGGTATTTTCTTTTTTCTTATCCAATGAAACTTTCTTTTTCTTCAAATGTTTATCCAATGCTTCCGCCGAGGAAGGATCATCAAACATCGGGTCAGCCACATCCGCTGCCGCCTCTTCATTAGGTTTCGTTTTGGGCTTTGGCTTGGGTTTTTCCTGTTGAATCACCGGGTCAAATTTTGGCTTTTCGCGCACGGAATCCGCTTTCTTAATGGCGTTCAGCCGCGCCTCACGCTCTTCCTGCGTTAAGTTATCGGTTGGTTTTTCCTTGGTGGAAGCCGTAACAATATTCTTTTCCACAACCCGCGCACGCGGAGAATCAATCCCGGCATTGCGGGATTTTTTCACTTCTACCGTGATGGTTTTTGCCCGACCACGCGTCGTTTGCTGCTGAACGCTGGAAGTTTCAACCGAGCGCTTAAGCTGAAGCGTTAATGGCTTTTTGGGATTATCATCACTCATGGTTTCGTGTCTCTTCCTTCAAGGTTGCTTGTTAAAGCGTGTTTTTGTTAAAAATGCAAGTGAAGCAGGGAATTTTCCCCACTTCACCCCGTGTAAATAATAGTCAATCGATCGTTACATACTAGCCTTCCGCAGCGATTTTATCATCCCCCTCAAACCAGTGCGCACGCGCTTGCATGATCATTTCGTCAATTTCTTCATCGCTCAGGCTGCTGCGCGGGAAGATCTCACGGAATTCGTCACGAGAAAGATCCGCCACATCATCGAGCGTTTTCAACTCCTGCTCACCTAACGTTACCAGCATGGTATCGGTCAAATGCGGCAATTCTGCAATGGAAGCTTCAACGCCAATTTTCTGCCATTTCTCACGCGCCTCGGCCTGTTTTTTCTCCAGATATTCCACTGCCCGCGCACGCAGCTCCGCCACCAGCTCTTCTTCAAAGCCTTCAATGGCCAGCAGCTCTTCTTCATCCACATACGCCACTTCTTCCAGTGTTTTGAAGCCTTCGGAAGCCAGAAGCTGCCCAATCACCTCTTCCACATCCAGCGCCGCCATAAATTGCTGCGTCAGCTCTTCAAATTCTTTCACACGGCGTTCGGAATCATCACTTTCAGACATCACATCAATGTTCCATTCCACCAGCTCCGCAGCAAGGCGAACATTCTGCCCGCGACGACCGATTGCCAGACTCAGCTGATCATCCGGCACCACTGCCTCAATCGTGTGGCGCTCTTCATCAATCACGATCTTGCTAACTTCCACCATGGATTCGCGGGTTTTTGCCGCCAGCGCATGCACCGTCAATGTTGCCAGATCAGGTGACCATTGAATAATATCAATTTTTTCACCCTGAAGTTCATTATACACCGCAGAAACACGTGCGCCACGCGGGCCGATACATGCCCCCACCGGGTCGATGGATGAATCGGAACAGAACACCGCCATTTTCGCACGGCTGCCCGGGTCACGCGCCACGGCCTGAATCGTCACCAGCCCGTCATAAATTTCCGGCACTTCCTGTGCAAACAGCTCTGCCAGGAAGTTTGGATGCGTGCGGGAAAGGATAATCTGCTGACCACGATCTTCACGGCGCACATCCACAATATAAGCGCGGATACGATCACCCGGGCGGTACACCTCCCGCGGGATGATCTGATCACGCGGCAACAGGGTTTCCGTCTTGCCGAAATCCACAATCAGATTGCCGAATTCAATGCTTTTCACCACACCGGTCACAATCTCACCCACGCGGCCTTTAAAGTCTTCATATTGCTTCTCACGCTCGGCCTGACGCACCTTCTGAATAATCACCTGTTTAAATGTCTGGGAGGCCACACGACCAAAATCAATCGGCGGAACCGGATCGGAAACCGTATCGCCAAGCTTCACTTCCTTATCCGCGCTCTGCGCATCTTTCAGTGAAATTTCAATATGGTGATCCACAGCATCCGTCACCACTTCACGATCACGAAACAGGCTGATCTGGCCGGAGCGCTCATCAATCTCTGCGCGGATATGCTGTTCCACGCCATATTTCTTCCGCGCCACGGTTTCCACCGCTTCTTTGAGCGCTTCAATCACCTTATCTTTCGGGATGCTTTTTTCCCGCGCCACGGCATCTGCCACCTGCAAAATCTCCGTACTGCCTGTAATTGCAAAGTTGGTTACCATGATTTCTCTCCTTAAATCCTATAAAAATTAAGCGGTTTGTTTGGTTTGTTTTTGATGTTTCGTAATCAGCGCATCGGTTAAAATCAGCTTGGCTGATTCAATGCTATCAAATGGAACCGCCACGGGCGCATCCTGCTCCTGCACTTCCATCAGAATCTCGTTTTCTTTCACGCCCAGAAGATTGCCGGAAAAGCGGCGGCGCCCGTCAATGGGCAGTAACGTCACCAGCTTGGCCTCATTATCCTTATAGCGGTCAAAATCCTCCAGACTCACCAGCGGACGGTCAATTCCCGGGGAACTCACTTCCAGATGATATTTTCCCGGAATCGGGTCTTCCACATCCAGCAAGTGTGAAATTGCATCATTGATCGCCGTGCAATCCTCAATGCTCAAATCATGATCGGAGAGACGCTCCGCCATCACCTGCAGGGTGCGGCGCGGCTGCTCACTGAAGCGGATACGCACAACGCGATAGCCCAGCGCCGTCAGCGACGGTTCAATCAGGCTCTGCACTTTCTGTTCTAATGTTTGCACCTTCTCTCTTCCTCGTAATCTTTCATTTTCCACGCATTGTGCGGACACAAAAAAAGGCGGGCTTTCGCCCACCTTTTTGAAATCCAAAAAAGTATGTGGAACATTTATATCAAAATGACCACCATGGCAAGAAAAAATGACTACGCTTTTTTGCGCTTACCTTTCTCGTCGGATGCCTCATCCTCATCTTTCACTTCCTCAAAATCGGCATCCACCACATTATCATCTTCTTTGGCAGCCTTGGCATCACCGGAGGCTTCCGCAGCGGAACCTTCTTCCTGTTGCGCCTTATACACCGCCTCACCCAGCTTCATGGCTGCTTCGGTCAGGCTATGTGTCTTGGCTTCAATTTCGGCCACATCCTCACCTTCCAGCGCTTTTTTCAGCGCCGCTACAGCATCTTCAATGGCTTTCTTTTCATCATCGGAAATCTTATCGCCATATTCACCGAGGCTTTTTTCCGTGGAATAAATCAGGCTGTCAGCATTATTACGTGCCTCCACCGATGCGCGGCGCTTTTTATCCTCTTCCGCATTGGCTTCGGCATCTTTAACCATCTTTTCAATTTCGTCATCGGAAAGCCCGCCGGATGCCTGAATGGTAATTTTCTGCTCTTTATTCGTCGCCTTATCCGTGGCGGAAACATTCACAATACCATTGGCGTCAATGTCAAAGGCCACTTCAATCTGCGGCATACCGCGCGGTGAAGGCGGAATATCTTCCAGATTGAACTGCCCCAGCAATTTATTTTCCGAAGCCATTTCACGCTCACCCTGAAAGACGCGGATCGTCACTGCGGATTGGTTATCATCCGCAGTGGAGAAGACCTGCGACTTTTTCGTTGGAATGGTGGTGTTGCGATCAATCAGGCGCGTAAACACCCCGCCCAATGTCTCAATCCCCAGTGAAAGCGGGGTCACATCCAGCAGCAGCACGTCTTTCACGTCGCCCTGCAGCACACCGGCCTGAATGGCCGCGCCAATGGCCACCACCTCATCCGGATTCACACCCTTATGCGGCTCTTTGCCGAAGAAATCCTTCACTGCAGATTGCACTTTCGGCATGCGCGTCATGCCGCCCACCAGCACCACCTCATCAATGTCAGATGCAGAAATCTCCGCATCTTTGAGCGCTTTTTTGCATGGCTCGATGGTTTTCTTGATTAAATCTTCCACCAGAGATTCCAGCTTCGCGCGGGAAATTTTCAGCTGAAGGTGTTTCGGCCCGGAAGCATCCGCCGTGATATAGGGCAGGTTGATTTCCGTTTCCGACGAAGAAGAAAGCTCAATCTTGGCTTTTTCGGCCGCTTCTTTCAGGCGCGTCAGCGCCAGCGGATCATTCTTCAGATCAATGCCGTTATCCTTCTTAAATTCCGCAGCCAGGAAGTCCAGAATGCGCATGTCGAAATCTTCACCGCCCAGGAACGTATCCCCGTTGGTGGATTTCACCTCAAACACCCCGTCACCAATCTCCAGAATGGAAACGTCAAACGTTCCGCCACCCAGATCATACACCGCAATGGTCTTATTGCCTTCCTTATCCAACCCATAAGCCAGCGAGGCGGCGGTGGGTTCGTTAATGATCCGCAGCACTTCCAGCCCGGCAATCTTTCCGGCATCTTTGGTGGCCTGACGTTGTGCATCACTGAAATAAGCCGGCACGGTAATCACGGCTTTATCCACCGTTTCACCCAGATAGGCTTCCGCCGTTTCTTTCATTTTACGCAACACTTCGGCGCTGATTTTGCTGGGCGGATATTTTTCATCGCCCACCTGCACCCAGGCATCGCCATTATCGGATTTCACAATGTCATAAGGCACCATCTTCAAATCTTTCTGCACGATCGGGTCATCATAGGTGCGCCCAATCAAACGCTTGGCGGCAAAGATGGTTTTTTTCGGGTTGGTCACCATCTGGCGCTTGGCAGCATCGCCCACCAGCTTCTCGCCGGTTTCCGTCCATGCCACCACGGAAGGCGTCGTGCGCCGCCCTTCCGAATTTTCAATCACCTTGGCTTCTTTCCCATCCATCACCGAAATGCATGAATTGGTGGTTCCCAGATCAATTCCAATTACTTTTCCCATTGCCATATACTCCTTAACATTGCCTTATCAGGGCTGTTTATTCATGGTGCTTCACGCGGTCATCGCCGCTTTTCCGCACTGCTTAAGGCTTAAGTAGTGCCGATTTTTCGACTGTCAAGGTTTCGGATATTTTTAAGAAATATCAATCAGTTGCCTGCAAAATTCCGGCCTCAGCCAATCACATTGCTGCCGATCATCTCAAAAAACTGCGCGCGCAGCTGCGGGTCATCTTTAAACGCGCCCTTGATCTGCGTGGTGATGGTGGTGGTGCCCACCTTGTGCACGCCGCGCGTGGTCATGCACATATGTTTGGCATCCACAATCACCGCCACGCCTTTGGGTTTAAGCACTTTCTGGATGGTTTCGGCAATTTGCGCCGTCATGGTTTCCTGCGTTTGCAACCGCTTGCCATACACATCCAGCAGGCGCGCAATTTTACTGATGCCCACCACACGCTGATCCGGCAGATAGGCAATATGCGCCTTACCCACAATCGGCACCATGTGATGCTCGCAATGGGATTCCAGCCGCATGTTTTTCAGCAGCACCATCTCGTCATAACCTTCCACCTGCTCAAAGGTACGTGCCAGAATCTCTTCCGGATCTTCATCATAGCCGGAGAAAAACTCGCGGTAGGCTTCCACCACCCGCTTCGGTGTGTCCAGCAAACCTTCGCGTTTCGGATCATCCCCTGCCCAGCGCAGCAACGTTTCCACCGCCTTCATCGCCTCCTCTTTGGATGGACGTTCCGGGGACGGATTGCTATTGGCAGGTTGAACTGCGGTTGGAACATCACTCATATAGCTTTCTTCCGGGGATTGAGTCACTTCATTGCGCAATGTCATAGCAGGATTCTCCTCAATAATAAAGCAACAGCTTGCTCTTTTGGGACAATCCCCAAAACCTACCTATGGAGTAGGTTTTTGCGTATATAAACGGATGGCGGATAGATTCAAGCTTTTTAGGCACGGCACCGGGTTCGCTATATGCTTGCAGAGCCCTGTACAGGTAGGCTATGTGGGGTTATGCAGATCGTGAAAGACTCTCTCAGCAAGCGCCTGATGATGGAGCTTAAACATATTAAGCTCGATCCCACGCCGCATTATGCTCTCCACTTTCATTTCAATCGGTTAACCGATGAATTCCGCAGCGATTTCCATACGAAAATTGCCCTGAATATCCTCAATGACCTCTTCCGGGGGGAAGCGGGCTATACCTATCCCTTCCCCAATTGCGATATTATCCTGATCTATAACGGCCGCCAGCGGGAACTGCTGGAGCGTGCCGTGTATCAGCTGCGCTATCTCTTCATGGATGACCCGCTTGCCACCAGCAAGAAGGGTCGTGAAAATCCGGATTTTTGTGATGTGTATGATCTGAAAAGCAATCTGGAGGGCTTCCGCGAAATGTGTGAAACCCTGCTCAACCCGGAAGATATTCCGCAAGAGGCACAGGAAGCCTCCGGCCGGGAATTTTCTCCCAACGGGCTGGTTAAGTTCATGTCTCAGCTGGAAATGGTGGATATTGCGCCAGCCATTCGCCAGCAGCCCATCTGCGCCATTCAGCCTCAGAAACAGGCGCAGCCTTTCTTCAATGAGGTTTATGTCATGATGCAGCATCTCACAAAGCTGCTGGAAATGAACGTGAATATTCAAAGCCATGCCGGCCTGTTTGATTACATCACCGAGGCGCTGGATCGGCATATGATGACGCTGATTGCCGAAACGCCGGAGGCATTTTTCCGCCCGGCCGTCAGCCTCAATCTTCACATCTCCAGCATTAATTCGGATCGTTTTGAGGCTTTCTGTGAAGCGCTGCGTATGCAGATCAAGCCTTCACTGGTGGCTGAAGTGCATGTGGCGGATGTGTTCCAGAATATGGATGCGTTTTATCGCGCCGCCGAACGCCTAAAGAAACAGAAATTCCGCCTCTGTCTGGATGGGCTCACCAATGATTCCTTCATCCAGCTGGATCGCGAGGCGCTGGGTTTCGACCTCGCCAAGCTGCGCTGGAATGCCGATATGGCCGCCGATCTGGGGGATGAGAAAAATACTGCGCTTAAAGAAGCTGTTAAACGTTGCGGCAATAACCGCATGATTCTCTGCCGCGCGGAATCCAAAGAGGCCATCGCCTATGGCCATGCGCTCGGCATCACACTTTTTCAGGGACGCATTGTCGATAAAATGCTCAACCCGGATGCCACCATTGTGAATTAGGCAGCCTCAGGCCGTCACACGCCCTAAAAGCACCACCATCAACAGTCCGATAAAACTTAAATCTGAAACATCCAGCGTAGATTGCACCGCATAAGCCGTTCCCGGCGCCGCCATTTCCACCAGCAACATCGCCGCGCCAAACACAAGCGCAAGAATCAGCAGTAAAGAAAAAATGAAAAATTGCGGCATATCTCTCTCAGTTGCACCGCTACTTAGACGTAAAAATATCACAATGCAAGCTCTGATTGCACCCGCATGATGGCCATTAGGCCATAATCTCTTCCTTCGGAGCCGGCAGCTTCGTCACAATCGCCTCTAAAATCTCATCAATCCCCTGCCCGGTTTTAGCAGAGCATTCAATGGCTTCCGAGGCATCCAGCCCAATCACATCCTCAATCTGCTGCTTCACGCGCTCCGGTTCGGCCGCCGGCAGATCAATCTTATTCAGCACCACGATAATTTCATGGTCATTATCAATCGCCTGATAAACATTGGCCAGCGTTTGCGCCTCCACGCCCTGGCTGGCATCCACCACCAGCAAGCTGCCTTCCACCGCCGCTAAAGACCGGCTCACCTCATAGGCAAAATCCACATGGCCGGGTGTATCCATCAGGTTCAGAATATAAATCTCCCCGTCTTTGGCCTTATAATTCAGCCGCACCGTCTGCGATTTGATGGTAATACCCCGCTCGCGCTCAATATCCATGCTGTCAAGCACCTGCTCTTTCATCTCCCGCCCGGTTAAGCCCTCACATTGCTGAATCAGCCGGTCGGCCAGCGTGCTTTTGCCATGGTCAATATGCGCAATAATGGCAAAATTCCGGATTTTTGTGATATCAGTCGGCATGGAACCTATTTAGCGTCTCTCTGCCTTTTCACAAGATATTTCACGCCCGGCATCTTTCCACCATTGCAAAAGCCTTTTGTGCGCTTATCTTCCCAGCATGAATCTTTCCTACTCCCTCACCACCGGCGATATCCACATCTCCGTGCAGCCTTTTTACCTTTCCTCGGAATCCATGCCCGATGAAAAGCATTATATCTGGGCTTACCGGGTGCAGATTGCCAATCGGGGCAAAGAGAAAGTCAAGCTGATCTCCCGCTATTGGAACATCATGGACGGCAATGGCGGCACGCAGGAAGTGCGCGGCAAAGGTGTTGTGGGCGAACAACCGGTGATTCGCGCCGGGGAAGCCTTTGAATATACCAGCGGCACGCATCTTCCCACGCCCAGCGGCATTATGCGCGGGGAATATACCATGGAAACGGAAGGTGGGAAAAAATTCACGGTCGATATTCCGGCCTTTTCACTCGATAGCCCGGATCAACAGGCACGCGCTAACTAATTCTTAACTTATGAGTGTTACAATCAATGCATGGCTTTGCTGGATAAATTGCGAGATTTTCTTGAACCTGCCGAAACGGAGCGGCAGGGCTTTCTGGCTAAGTTACTACAATCCCTGCTTGATGGGCACAAGCCGGAACAAGATCAGAACCCACCCAAAAAGGGTGAAAAATCAACCAGTACAGACAGTTTACCCACCCCGCCAAGGCAAGAGCAGCAAACACAGAACATCACTCCTGAAACGAAGCAACATCCTGCGGAAAATGCAACACTCAGAAAGGCCGCTAATCCAAATCAAGGCTTCACTAATACACTTTCCAATCTTGATAAAACCTATGGTGAAAACGGCACGGGCTTAAAGCCCGACACCAACACACTCGGCACTCCAACGCCGGATGCTCCCCCGCTGACACCCGAACAGGAAGCAGCCATGTTCCCACCGCTGGAAAATCAAAAATCACAGCGCAGCCCGGATGAGAGGCTTTACGACCTGCGGCAAAGTTTTGCCGAATTTTACCGCACGGAATTTAACAGCCCGGAAGAAAGGGAGGCACGGGGGATTGAATTAGACAATCAGGGCAATGCATTATTTTCAGAATATCGTGATGCTTATATTAAAGCCGGCAGCCCATCACACCTGGCTTCTCCCACCGCCCTCAGAAATGAAATAGACAAAATTACCACCCCACCCAGCAAGGAAGAAAAAGATAATTATCACAATCTGGAAGATTATCTGGAAGGAAAAGGCGTGGATATTGAAGCCCCGGAAATGAAGAAAGAGCTGAATGATTTGATGGCAGATCTTCAAAAAACCGGCATCATCTCAAAAAATGACCTGAAGAAGGATTTGGAAGAAATTTCTGCAATCATCCCAGCCGACACCCCCGCCGTTACAGCCGATGACTTAAGCAAGGCGTTTGAGCGTTGATTGTTAACGAATATGCAGCACGCAGATCAGCGTAAATAAGCGCCTTGCTGTGTCAAAATCCACCTCCACGGCGGGTTTCAGCACCTCCATCAGCACGCCAGCGCCCTCATTATGCAGGCTGCGCTTGGCCATATCGATCGTCTGAATCTGATCCGGTGTGGCGGTGCGCATCGCCTCATAATAGCGCTCGGAGATAAAGAAATAATCCCGCACCAGCCGGCGGAACGGGCTCATCGGCACGGTCACGCGCTCCCGCCCCTGCTCTGCGCCATCCTCCGAATTCACCCGCAGAATGTTCAGCACCAGCCGGCTTTCCTCAATGCTGAGCGATAAATGATAAGGCCCACGCGCCACGCGCGGCCCGGTGAAATTCTTGCATAGATGGAAATAATTCTTCGCCAGCAGATCATTCACCGCCGTATCATATTCATGCGCCGCAGCATTGCTTTTCTGCAGATTCACCGACTGATGCAGCACCAGCTTCAGAATCGTTTCCCGCTTATCATCGGGCGTGGTGGCGTGGGCAAGGCTCATCCCGGCAGTATAAACCACCCCATGCTGCACTGCAACATTTTCGTCCGGCCACAAGCCTCGAAGCAATTTAACTATTTCTTAACAAAAACTTGCAAAGAGAGAGAGAATTTGGTAAGATAAAGCTTCGTTCTTTTGGCCTCTATTGTTTTTTTAAACGGATAGAGCCGATATGTTGTTCCCGGGAACAATATAAGACTTTTCGCTGCAAAGCGAACTGCTTGATGACATAGCTTAGTCATCCCCTGCTTAGGGTCACCAAAGTATCTTAATTTTTTTCATTCCTAAAACAAAAACACGGGAAATGAAACGTATAATTTTCGTGGCGCTCATCGCCACACTCATGGGGTCATTCTGCGCCGCCCCAATTCAGGCGCAGACTCTGGAAAAAATTGGCTTCGAAGAAGCCGAAAAATTTTTCAACGCAGGGTATAATGTAGTCCTCATTGAGGACAGACATCGCTTAATAGCGCCAAGGCAAATTTGTCTTGGTGCGGTAAAAGCCCTGCCTCAGGATGGCATTTTTGCCATCGAAGAAAAGCAGGGATGGCTACCCTATTTGGCCGCCGGTGGAAATATCGACACAAAAAAGTACTCGCAGCAATTGCTGCAAAACAATGTAGAGTGCATGAAAAGTGCAGATCCTGGGCTGTATGCGCAGGTACAGACCAGCTGCATTGACCTTGCCCAGCAAAAGGGCACGGTAATCTTTCTCGACAGCACAACAAGAGTTGAAAGGGAAATGAACGCACTCTTAAAAGAGCCGCAATCGGCTTCTAGAGATCAGCGTTTGAGCTTTCTCATCAAAGAGAGGCTGGCCTTGACCGCAAAAAGCTGGCCGAGGCGGATTCTGTCTGCCACAAAAGGGCTTAAGAAGCCTAAGATAGTGGCATTTTGCGGGCTTGGTCACTTTGAAGGCGCTAATGATATTTCATTAGCGTTGCGTGAAGCGGGCTTAAAAGTGGCTAGACTAGAAATAGTCTACCACGATAATGAGCTTATCAGCCCCCCCATGGCGATTGCATTTGGGTTACTTTTGGTATTTTTGTTCGGTGTATTTTTCTTCAGGTCATTGATGTTTCTGAAGATTTGATTGTTTTATGCGTACTCTGATGGGTTTT
>JAUIEX010000042.1 GCA_030429725.1 Alphaproteobacteria bacterium | reverse complement strand
GCGAAAAACACTTCAGTAATTGCCTGAATTTAGCCTCCGAAATATGTGAACGCTCATAATACTTATTTTTAGAATGTTTCATAGTGACTTAGCATAACCTAAATTGTGCTAAAGTTCACCAGACCCTGTATTTTATGGAAAATGGGCTGAATCAAGAGCAAATTCAAGATGTTATAAAAGATATTGACCTTGAAGAAATTGGGGTTTCATCTCATGATGAAGAGGACTATCTGGAGTATAAAGATGAGGCGCGTGATGAGGGGAAAAACCCTGATGAAATTGAGCGCCGGTGGGTTAACATAGAATATAATGGCCCCAGAAAAGATATTGGTTTTACCGTCTGTTTTGGGAATGATAACGAATTCTTGCGTCTTGAAGAAAGTGAGCAAGGTCGTTCAGCAGATGATGATCTTCCTATTGCTTCTGGCAAGAATCCTAAATTGCTTGAGGACAGAGATAGAAGCAAGGGTGGGGGTTATTATTTGTAGCCTGTTTTTAATATTTTTGTGTGAAGTCATTCCCGCGCACACGGGAATCCAAAAATAGTGGAAAAGCTGGATTCCCGTTTTCACGGGAATGACTAGCAATCTAACTACAGTTACTTCTGTTGCAAGGCTCGTCTTGCCGAAGGCAAGCACATAAAAAAGTGGAGAGCCTTTAGCTGAGGTGTGGAGATTCTGTTGCAAGGCTCTCCACGGGCCCCGTTCAGCAAAACAGCTGCTTCACCCTATTGGGTTAGGCGGCCAGTTTCAGCTGAGCAGGTGCAATATTATCATTTGCACTTATAAAACAGCCTGGTAACGGCAGTACTATACCGGGCAAAAGCATAACCCTTTATCACGCATGTCGATCCTGTTTCGGCCCCTCAATACGCTTCATTTTATCCATCGCTTCGTTGATCTTCCGGTCATAAAATTCACGTACTTTTACGTACGCTAAAATTTTATGGCCGTTGATCGCCTAGCGCTGAATAAAATCAAGCACATTGAATAAACCCAACTTAACCATGGTTTTTAGTGAAGCTGGTGGAGCCGCCGGGTACCGCCCCCGGGTCCATGTCGTCTATTCCGATTCGCGTTTATCGCCATAGTTCTTGCGAACATTATCACTATACGCCCTTTTTCCGTAAGCGTCCAGTGGTGGCGTGAGGTGAGGTTTAAGATGCTTTTTTTTGATTTAAGAAGCGGCTGCCCGGCTTTACGGCGGGAATATCCTTCAAGGATTCCGGAATGTCAGATGGCTCAAATGTCTGAACTTCAACATCAATGAGGGCGGCGTAAGGCAGGGTGCCCAGCGGTTTTGCCGTGCCACTACGGTTCACCAGAGAGCAGGCCGCCACAACTTCCGCGCCGTGTGATTGCACACAATCCACCGTCTCCAGCGAAGATTTGCCGGTGGTAACCACATCTTCCACCAGCAGGGCTTTGTGGTGTGGCTCTAAAACGAAGCCACGGCGGAAGGTAAAATTGCCATCCACACGCTCACAGAAGATGCCATCCATGCCGAACTGACGTGCCATTTCATAGCCCACGATGACACCGCCCATGGCCGGCGCAATCACAATATTGAAGGAAGGCATAGTGCTTTGACGAATTTTATCGGCCAGCGCGGCGCAGAGCTTTTCCGCGCGTTTCGGGTTCATTAATGCCCGTGCGCATTGAATGTATGTATCGCTGTGCAAACCGGATGAGAGAATGAAATGGCCGGACAGGATAGCGTCCGAATCTTTGAATAAGTCTAGGTAAGTGAGAGTGTTCATGCGGGTGTTATAGAACCGGAGCCTCACTTCTTCCAGCCCGATTTTAAGCCGGAAGATTATTTTTGTGCAATATTTCCGGTGGAAGGGCTGCTGGCACTGCCATAGTTTTTCTTCGGCATGCGCCCGGCAAGGTAAGCTTTGCGCCCGGCAATGATGGCGTGCTTCATGGCTTCTGCCATTTGGATGGGATGTTTAGCCTCGGCAATGGCGGTGTTCATCAACACAGCGTCACAGCCAAGTTCCATCGCAAGGGCGGCGTCACTGGCGGTTCCAACGCCAGCATCCACCAGAACAGGGACATTGCTTTGCTGGGCGATGAGTTCAATATTCAACCGATTCTGAATGCCAAGGCCGGAGCCAATGGGCGCACCAAGCGGCATGATGGCGCAGCAGCCAATGCGTTCCAGTTCCTTGGCCACCAGCGGATCATCGGAGGTGTAGGCCATCACTTCAAAGCCATCTTCTATCAACACTTTAGCGGCGTTGATGGTTTCGATTACGTCCGGGTAGAGGGTTGTTTCATCCCCCAAAACTTCCAGCTTCACAAGGTTCCAGCCACCGGCCTCCCGCGCAAGGCGCAACGTGCGGATGGCATCTTTCGCGGTATAGCAGCCTGCGGTATTGGGAAGATAGGTGATGTTTTCCGGATCCAGATAATCCTGCAACATGGGCTGACCGGCCTGCTGAATATTCACCCGGCGCACGGCAACGGTAACAATCTCCGCGCCGGAGGCTTCAATGGCGGCTTTGGTTTCATCAAAATCCTTATATTTTCCGGTGCCAACCAGCAGGCGTGAGGAGAATGTTTTTCCTGCAATGATGAGTGGGTCATTCCCGGCGTCCGGCAGCTGCGTGCCAATAATTTTTGGCAATTGCTCCTTCCGAATGGCAGGGACGGTAGGTTCGCGATTGTCATTAAATGGGGAGTGATCGGCCATGGCTTCCATATAGTGGCGGGTGGGTGAAAAGCCAAGGGCTTAACGCGGAAAAACCTTGAGCTTACGTGCTATGCCATAGGCGGTGATAAGAACCCATGCGCTGTTGATCAGAAAACCGGCCAGATTCCAGTCAAACAAGAGGGAGGTGAGCACCATAATAGTGCCGGACAGGTTAAGGAAAAGATAGCGCCAGCTATCCCCGGCAAGCAGGCGTATTTGCAGGAGGTAGTAGCTGGAAAGAACCTGTGCCACGCCCACCAATCCAAGCAGATCATACCATGTGAGGCTAGTTACCATGAGAATCCTCCGCCGGTTGACGGCGCCGAAGGCAGATAACAAGCCCCAGCACACTAAGCGCCGCCCAGACAGCTTCCAGCACAAATTGTGCTAAATTCCAATCGTAGATTAATGAGAAAATAACGGCCATTGCGCCCAAAAAGTTGATCAGATGAAAGCGCGGCTGGGAGGGGGACATTCTGGAGGATTGTAAGGCAAAGTAAGCATAAAGGATGAGCGCAACACCAATAACACCAATAATTTCCGCCAACAGAGCCATGTGGCTTTTCTTACGCTAAGTGGCGTAGGAAAGCCATTGTTTTCCTAAGGTGCATTCAGGGCTTTGCATTTTTTGGGTAAGACGTTATAAGGCGCTTCTTATTGGTGTGTGTGGCTGGGTAGCTCAGCTGGTTAGAGCGCAGGACTCATAATCCTGAGGTCGGGAGTTCAAGTCTCCCCCCCGCCACCACGCTTCGCCCCGGCGCAGTGGCAGCAACCTATGCAAAGGTCGGACTGTTGCAAACTCCCTCCTTTTTTAAGAATCATGTCACCACCCATGGGGTGACATGAGAGTTCAAGTCTCCCCCCCGCCACCAGCCTACGCTCTACGAGCTTCGGCTCGGCAAGCCATTGCCGAGACAAGCGAGTAGCTAAGCGGAGGCTGCCGCGTCGTAGTTGCGTAGCAACGAAGACGGGCGTATAAAAGAGTAGGCATGAAATACGTTTATATCCTTAACAGCAGTGCTTTTCCTGATCGCTATTACACGGGCGTTACTGATGACCTGAAAGCGCGTCTTAAAAAACACAATACCAAAGAAGTTCAGCACACATCAAAGTATGTTCCTTGGAAGCTGAAAACCTATATTGCCTTCTCAGATGAAAAACAGGCGTTTGAATTTGAAGAATATCTTAAAACAGCCTCAGGCCGTGCCTTTGCAAAGAAGAGGCTTTAAAAATCGAATTCATCACAACTTCTTGCCTATTTAGGCTCCATTCAGAAGCTATTCAATATTATTTCGGTATTCGTGTAATCAAGTGATTAACCTCAAAAAAGATTGAATATGGATCAGGATAAAATCGACCAGCTAATGGAAAAGATCAAAAACGATACGCGTTCACCGAATGAAGTGTTTTCAAGCATCGCTAACCTGTTGGTCAGAGATTGCAACATTCCAAAAGAGCAATCTCACGAAGCAGCGCGTAATCTCATCGGAGTTTTCGAAGTGGCGATGAAAGTGGCTGAGCGGAAAAATGACGAGGAGGAGTAGAAATTTATAGTTCTATTCTTTCCTGATTCCCGTCTTTGATCTCGAAATAGGATGTTACTGTTTCTCCATTCCAGTGCAGCACGACGTGCCTTTCTTGCGTAGGAATAGTCACTACACTAGGCCAGAAAGCGACGAAGCATTCTCCGTTATTATTTCTTACGCTCTTATATACGATTCCATTGCTATCATTGTCTTTTAATTCACGGGCTAATTTTTGACTATGTGTGTAATTCTCTTCATGGTAGCACTCTGGCCAATTCTCCATATCCCGTATATCATGCAGTTGATTATTTATTTCTCCTACTAATGTTCGACAGGTAATATCAGCAATTGGCTCATCGGTTGCGCTCATGAATTGCTTGATAAATCCATATGCCTTCTCTTTTAATGCAGTTTGAAAATCATGTGCAGCATAGTAAGCGCCATACGTTCCATCTGCAAATCGGCTTCCTTGTGGGTTTATATGTGTAAACGCGGATACTACCCACCAGGAATCAGGGCCTGTTAGCATCCGCTCTGGTGGTACTAAACTTATATCGCCAACCTCCTGCCTGATTCTGGGATTAGACATCGCTTCAATTTCATAAGCCAGTCGCCAATCAACGCTATCACTGATGATATCTTCCCAAACATCACATGGAGGATGGCAGCTATTAATCAGCCTATATGTTTTATTCCATTGTATGTTAGATAATGGAGGGGACATTCACATTCCACGCATAGCATCAAGATATTGCCTCACATAAGCCAAATCTGTTATTTCACCTGCCAGCATGCGCTCATAAGCAGATTGACCACCAAAATCTTTACTTGGCTTTTTTACCCACGCATAGCTTCTCTCATTGTTTCCACTAAATAACATTTTCAACGCTTTATGAATTCCCATAAGATAGCTGATACGCATGATAGTATCATGCGGTACGTTTGCTACCTCTCCCCGCTGCCACTTATAGAATAGTGATTCAGTTGGCTGCCCCAATAATTTCCTTTTATTGCTAACGCCTTCAATTCCCCACTTCTCAACGAGATTGAAAAAAGCCTCTATAGCCACTCTATTTTTATCATGTTCGCCTTGAGCATTAGAAACTTGATTTTGTGAATTAGGCATAATCAACATCAACTCCTATATTTATATATATAGTATATATTAAATTACCTTATATGTGAAGTCCTTTTGGATTGACTATGAAAATAGGATGATCAAGCTAGCTGGGAGATTTTGGCCTTAGAAATTTTTTCTTTATACTATAAATCAACATCTTATCTATGGAAGGAGCTGGGGCGGCGGTTGGCGGTCTTATGCCTGATTTTTACGCTTTAGTTTTTGCAGTAGAAAGATCAGCAGTAAAAGGATGAGAATGTTGCCCTGCGGAAAAAATTCCGGATGGAGCAGTGCGGTTATTTGCTGAGGCCACTGGGCAAAATAATACGAAGGAAGATCCGGGTAGATAGCAAAGAAGCCCTTGATGCCAAACCGCGCGCCCAGCAGGAAGCAGCCCGTTAGAAAGATAACGCCCCATAAGCCGTAAGGGCGTTTTTCGGTGGTGCGATGTGCAGTGAGAAGCATGATGATGGCAATGCCCGTGCCGATCAATGCGCCACCGATAAGAGCCGCATAAGGCAGGAAGCGTGGTGGAGAGGGGATTGCCAGCCCCGCTGCTGAAAGCAGACTAAACATCATCAGTTGCGTCAGGCAGGCATAGCAAAGGATGCGGAATGTGCGGCCGGGCGGATTGCCTGAAATTGTGTTGGCAGAACTTCGCTGGAAGAGGCCGCCAAGAACAAAACCAAGAAGGCAGGCGATGGTGAGGAGCATGATGGTCATTTTCCCCTCTTTCGGAAAGCGTGAAGTATGATTGCGGCGCTCACTAAGCCGCTTCCCAGCGCCAGCCATGCCATGGCGGAAAAGTCAAACAGGCCGCTTAAAAGCTGCCAAAAATCAAACCGTTCCAAAATAAGAAACATCATGCCGAAGTAAAACAGAAAACCGGCAATGAAGCATGTGATGGCGGCGCAGAACATATGCTTTATCATTGAAAGGGTGAAGAAATGCCTAATCTGCATTCGGCTGCCAGCACGCCATGCCATAAAAAAAGCACCTAAAATCAAGCTGATGAAAAAGACCTGATGAAGGATAAAGCGCTGATTGCCCGTGGTTGGAATGGCTTGCTGAATCTGCTTTTGCCACTGAGTGAGAATATGGCTTTCCGGTGGAATGGTAAGATAATAATCGCCGATAATAAGCGTGCTATCCAGCATAAAAAAGGCCGGCAGGCAGAGCAGGCCAATAAGCAGACCAATGAGCCATTCCGGCAGAGTGCGCAGCGGCTGCTTCATGGTGTTGTTTGCCCGGTTAGTGTTGCAATGGGCAGTTGCCAGATGCCATCATAAAGATGTTTATAACTTTCTTTACCGCCGAAGGCTGCAATCAGCCTATCGCCCACCGGCCTGGCGGAGGCTGCAATCAGCCGCGCCGGCAGTGTGATTTTCTGCTCCCATTGATTGGTGGCCGGGTCATAGGAAATGATGTTGTCGATGGCAAGCTGACGATAGCTTTTGCCGCCCAAGACATAGATTTTATTCTGATAGGCAAAGGCAGAGTTATCATGATGCGAGGCATCCATGGGCAAATCTGCAAGGCGCTGCCAGTGCTGTGTTTTTGGATCAAAGCGGTGAAGCATGCTGGTATCTTCCGATGCAATGCGATGGCCAAATTCCCCGCCAATCAGATAGATCTGATCATCCAAAACCACGGTGCTGGAATGGGTGCGGGGCTGGGGCACCTCCGTGTTCAGCTTTTGCCATGAAGGATTTTTTGCTTTCGGATCAAGGATATAATGAGCAGTGCTGTTGGTTTGATTATCTGCCTGCGTGCCGCCGAAGCTGTGCAGCATGCCATTAACATAGGCCAGCCCGGCAGAGATGGCCGGCTGCGGCAATGCGGGGCCAAGTGACCAGCGATCCTCCTTTATATGGTAGATTTGAATGGTGTTGAGCGGAATACCGGGAAATGTACCTTCCAAGCCGCCATTGAGCCATAAATCATCCCCCAGTTTTGCCACGCCAAGATGCGTTACGGCGAAGGGCATATCCGCCAGTTTGTGCCAGCTTTTGGTGGCAATATCGTAACGCTCGGCGCGTGGAGTTACATCAAATTGTTGATTGATATAACCGCCAAAAAAATAGAGTGAATCGCCAATGGCAATGGTGGTAACGCCTTCACGGGGCAGGGTGGACGTGCCAATTTTTTGCCACGATGCCGGTGGCTTGGCGCTGATAAGCGGATGTAGCCATAAAGGCAATGTGCTGATAAAAACCAGAAAGAGTAACGGACGTATCATGCGTATCGTTGGTTTATTGAAGATGGGTGAGGTAGTCGTTGAAAATGCGTTCAGCGTCGAAGATTTCCGCCCGCTCTTTAAGCGTTGCTTCAGGCACGGAATTTTGCAGGCTTTTACAGATATTTTGCCCCATCGTGACGGCATCTCCCACCGGTGTTAACAAGCCATAACGCCCGTTGTCGAGAATTTCAGCGGGGCCATTGGGGCAATCCGTGCTGACAATCTGCGTGCCGCAGGCCATGGCTTCCACCAGCACATTACCGAAGCCTTCATAACGTGATGAAAGGACAAATAAATCTGCCATGCGGAGGTAAGGAAATGGGTTATCCTGAAAACCAATAAAATGGATATTTTCAGTCAATTGGAGTTCTTTGACCTGCTGTTTTAATGCGTCCTCATCTTCCCCTTTCCCGATCAGAAGAAGATTGACGGGTGTATGATGGTGAATATGTTTCACCGCATTAATGAGTGTGCCAAAATCTTTTTGATGCGAAAGGCGGCCAACCCCAACAAGCAGCGGCAGCGTTGGCGTGGCGAAGGGAAGTTTCTGTGAAGGTTCCTCAAGGCTTTGGGCGGAAATGGTTTGCACGGGGATGGGGTTATAAATGACGGAGACGGGCGGGGTTTGATGATTTTTTTCCAGCGCTTTATAATCATCTGCAACGCCCTGCGATACGGCAATGATGGCATCTGCCTGAAGGAAGAATTTACGAATACGCCAACCGCGTGTGCGTGAAAGATACTTCAGATGGACGGACAGCGTGTTGTCTAACCTCAGCCATGTTTTGGTTTTAAGTCCTGATTTTACCGTGGCCAGAACAAGCGCAATGCAGGCGGGATAAAGAAAGGACATGGCATGTTGTGGTTGCGTTTTTTTAAGATGCTTTCTTAATTTCCAGCCGGCTCTCAGGCTGTTTTCCGCTTCCAGTGAAAACACACGAAGTGTTTGCGGGATATGGCTGATAAATTCCCCTTCTTTTTTGTAAACAATAAGTTCCACATCCCAGCCATGTTGCTGCAATGTTTCAGCCAGAGTGATTGCCACTCTCTCCGCGCCGCCCCCTTTCATGGAGGGTAAAATGAAGGCAATGGAAGGTGTTTTAGTCATGGCAGCCGGTGCGATTGATGTTAAAAAACATTGCTTTAGACAGCCATAGGCCGGAAGAGAGCAGGTGCATGACGAAAGGAAGAGAGTAATCTATCCGAGCAAGTAAGAGAGAAATATTACAGGCTTTGCGGGCGGAGTTTGCGTTGCTGTTTAGGGCAGTTTTCAGCAACCATTTGCATGCAATGGCTTTGAGCATGAAGGGAGACGCATCTGCATTTTTCTTTAGAAAGAGTGAGATAAATTTTGTCATGCTGTTTAGCGGCCTTAAAATACCCATTTTTTTATTAAGATTGCCATTATGGAGTAAGTTGAGAAGGTCGACAATATCAATTTCTTTCACGCCATTTTCAAACTCTTTTTTGATATAGGCTTCGGATAACGCTATTTTTTCTTTTGTTTGAAGCGCGTGAAGGCGGTGGCTGATGGATCCCGGATGTTTTCGATAATAGAGCAGTGGCCTGGTAAGGTTCCCAGCCTTGCAATGCTGTAACATCTCGCGCCAAAAAACCATATCTTCAGCGGTCTTCACATCAGCCGGATAGGCTAAATGATTATCTCTGATGATGGCGGCGCGATACATGCAGGAGGGATGATAAAAGGGCGGGAAGAAGAGCAGCTGAAAGCGGATGGCGCTATCTTCCGTTAATTGCCTCTTGGCGGTGATAATCTTATTTGCCGGGCTAATATGGTAGGCCGCCGTGCCCAGAATGCCAATTTCCGGGTGTGCTTCCATAAACGCAAGCTGCTCTTCTATGCGGCTGGATAACATTACGTCATCCGCATCCATTCTGGCGATATATTTTCCCTGTGCATGCTGCATGCAGAGATTAAGAGCCTGTGCCACGCCAACCTGTTTCCTGTTGGTTATCAGCCTAAAGCGATTGTCATCTTCTGTGATCTTTTTCAGTATGTTCGGTGTGTTATCCGTTGATTTATCATCCACCATAATGACTTCAAAATGCTGGTAAGTTTGTTTGCGTATGCTGCGAAGGGTCTGATCGATATAATGTTCGGCATTGCAGACCGGCATAATAATGCTGACCAGAGGTGGCGCGGAGATGTTCATAATGATTTTAAGGTTAGCCCGAAGTGATGTATAAAGCTTTGGGCATGGCGCAGCTGCCGTTTTTTCCAGCAGGCATTTTCGGCTCTCCGCTTTAGAAAGGCAAGCATGATGAAGGGATGTCTGATGCAAAGATAGGCGGTGCGCAGCAGCTTCTGAATGGGGCTTTTACCGGCCATGGCAGCCTTCACCAACCAGTTTTGATGGACGGCACGGACAGCGGCGTGATGCTGGCTGAAATGGCCAAAAAATGCAGTAGTAAGCTGCAATAAATGTTGTTGGATATGCGAGATATCTTTAAGGGTGCAGGGCGTTTTTTTCAGAATGAATTCCACCATTTTCAGCATCTCTTCACTGGGAGCTTCCCCAATAAGGCGGGTGATATTTTCTTTTGCAGTTTGTTGTTTTTCCTGTGTTTGCAGCGGGCGATCCGCAATGGAGGAGGATTGCTGATGGATGCGATAGCAGAGGAGCGGCGCTTCCAGATTAGCCGCCGTGCAATGCTGCAGAAGTTGACACCAGAAATGATGATCCAGTGATGATTTGTAAGTGGCATCATAACGCAGATTATGTTCTTTGATGATGGCGGCGCGATACATGCAGGAGGGATGATAAAAAGCAGGGGCAATGAGTGAGTGATAGCGCACGGCTTCATCCCTGAGTTGCTGTTTTTGAACATCATAGAGGCGATTATTCGCATCAATGTGATAGGCCGATGTGCCAAGGATGCCGATTTCCGGGTGAGCATCCATAAAGGCAATTTGCTGAGAAAGCTTTTCAGGCAGCGCAATATCGTCCCCATCCATAATGGCAATATAACGACCTTTTGCCAGCTCCAGTGCGCGATTGAGCGATGCGGAAATGCCCATATTCTTTGGATTGTGATGCAATGTGATGCGCGGATCATCATAGGCCTCAATGAGTTCAACGGTGTTATCGCTGCCGCGATCATCCATAATAATAAACTCAAAGTCCTGAAAACTCTGCTGAAGGATGGAATCCACGGATTGCACAATATAGGGCGCATTGTTCCACACGGACATGATAACACTGACCTTCGGCATGGTTCAGCATAGCATGGTGCCTGAGGTGCAGATACTAATTTTAAGATTTTGCCCTGATATCAGCAAGTGTTGGGACGATTATTGTGTCATTGCAAGTTAAAGCGGTGCGCTAATGAAAGTTTGGCTTGGCAATCGTAAATTGATTGCCCCCCTGTGCCTTGGCATCATACATGGCGGTGTCCGCGCTGTTAATGAGCGCCTTAAAATTTGGCCCCGATTGCGGAAAAAGCGCAATGCCAATGCTGGCAGTGAGGTGGATAGGGTTATCCATATCTGCGATAAAATAAGGTTTTGCAAGATCAACGGAGAGCTTCAATCCCAGGCTTTTTGCCGCCACGTCCGCCTGATCGGAGCGGTGATCCAGCATAATAACAAATTCGTCACCGCCATAGCGGGCAACCAAATCACTGGCGCGCACAACGTTGCGAATGCGCGCGCTGACCTGAGAAAGAATTTCATTGCCAATTTCATGGCCATGCTGATCATTCACCTGTTTAAATTTATCCAGATCAATAAACATCAGGATCTCTTTATTTCCCCAGCGTGTGGCGCTTAAGAGTTTATTTTCAACATGTTCTTTAAATAAGCGGCGGTTGGGCAGGCTGGTCATTTCATCATAATTTGCGCTTTTAAACAGGGTGCGCTCCACCTGTTTGCGTTGAATGGACTGGCGAAGGGTATAACGCAGAACATGTGCATCCGCATGGCCTTTTACCAGAAATTCCTGTGCGCCGTGGCTGAGTGATTTCATAGCAATTTCTTCATCATCCATTCCGGTAAGCACAACGATGGGCAGGTCCGGATTTTGATTTTTCAGGGCAATCACATTATCAAGCCCCACAACATCGCTTAATCTTAAATCAACAAGGGCGATGTTGTAGTCATTCGCGGAGAGCGATTTTAGCGCATCTTTGAGTGAGACAACATGTGTGACGGTATGCTGGCTATTTTCAGGGCGGCGTTCATTCAACATTTCCTGAATCAGTGCTGCATCGATGGGGTCATCTTCAACATGTAAGACATTCAATTTTGTATTCATTCGTCAGCCTCCGAGAGCAATTAGGCGCTTTTCCAAAATAACAGTCAAATAGAAATTGAAAAATAACAGTCAAATAATACCTATAGTTGTATTTTTATTCCTAGAAAGCCCCAGTTTGTTCCTTTTTAGGGCAGGGAAGTTGAATGGTCACTTCGGTTCCGTGACCATCTTCAGATTGAATTTCCAGACTTCCACGGTGACGTTCAATAATTCTTTTGGCGTAGGCAAGGCCCATGCCAAGCCCTTGATGTTTCTCTCCAAAGTGAGCTTTCCTTAATGGTTGTGTGATGTCGCCCATTTTTTTCTTTGGAATGCCAAGCCCATTATCTTTGAAGTGAATCAGGCAATTCCCATCCTTACACTCCAGCGTAATGCGGAGATTGAGTGGCAGTTGCGGCTTTCTGAATGTGATTGCATTATGGATGATATTTTCAAAACATTGCTGAAGCTGAATAGCATCACCGATGATAAGAGGAAGATGTTGATGGGATATGATATTGACTCTGGCTTCCCGCAATTGTGATTCGTACTTTTGCAGGCTGTCATTCAGGATAGTATCCAGCTCACAGGGCAGAAAATCATCTCCCATGCTTTCAATGCGTGAATAGAGCAACATGGCTTCCAGCATGGTTTTTGCGTCATTGACCGCCGTCATGACAAAATCAATATGGCGCTTTGTCTTTTCATCAAATTGTTGCCCGTTATGCTGGGTGATCAACGACATGAAGCCATCAATCTGCCGTATCGGTGCGCCAAAATCATGCGAGATAATATAGGCATATTGCTGATATTCGGCTCTAACACGCGCCAGATCACTCTCTGTTTTTTCAAGCTGATATTGATCGGAAGCAAGGGCGGCCATGGTCATGATGCCAATTCAATATTTTGATGCTCGCTTGGCAGGCAGACAATATCCACCCAGAAATTTTCAACCTGCTGAACAATATGAATGAATTTAGCCGCATCCACTGGCTTCACAATATAGCAATTGGCGTGGAGATCGTAGGTTTCAAGGATATCCTTATCGGCACTGGAGCTTGTAAGAATAACGGTGGGAATGCGGCGCAACATCGGGTTTTTCTTAATCTCTGCTAAAATTTCCCGCCCATCCGTTCCGGGCAGGTTCAGATCCAGCAAAACAATGTCCGGCGTGGGCGAATTTTCATGGCCATTGCGCTTAAAAAGATAATCCATTGCGCTGTCCCCATCATGTGAAACATGAAGATTGTTACGGAACTTTGCCTCCTCAAAGGCTTCACGCGTTAATTCAATATCCCCTTCATTATCCTCAACCAGTAAAATTTCCGCAAGACGACCATTCGCAAAATTAGTCATAAAAAACCCCACCCATTTCAACCTAGGATTGTTGCACTTATTTTAGAAAAGTAAAGTAAAATATTGACCCATTGTCTTTTTTCGATTCAAGCCAGATTTTTCCGCCATGTTGCAATACAACCTTTTTGCAGATGGCAAGGCCAATGCCATTGCCGGTATATTCCTGCCGTCTGTGCAAGCGTTGGAAGATGTCAAAAACCTTGGACTGATGGTGCTCTTCAATGCCTATGCCGTTATCTTTGACATGGAATATCCAGGATTTTTTATCTTCTTTAACGCCTATGTGAACATGCGGTTTTGTGCCACTTTTCTGGTATTTCAGGCCATTATTAATCAGGTTGTTCAATAGCTGGTAAATTTGTGTTCGATTGCCGGTGATGGCGGGTAAATTATCGCTGGTGATAGCAATTTCATCCTTCTCAAGACGCAGAATATGCTGCTGTTTGATGGAGTTGATCATTTGATTGAGATCAATTTTCTCTGATAAATTCGTATCGTGCCCAACGGCTGAATAAGCCAGAATATCGGCAATCAGTTCCTGCGCGCGGGCGGCTCCGTCCGTAACAAAATTCAGATAACGCTGCGCCTTTTCGTCATTCTGTACAATGTCTTGAAAGTGAATTTCCAGCTTCTCGGAAAAGCTGCGGATCATCCGCAACGGCTCCTGAAGATCATGGCTGCAGATGAAGGCAAAGCGTTCCAGATCTTCATTAGAGCTGGTGAGTTTTTCAATCATTTTCTCTCTTTCGGTAATATCGCGGCCAATGCCCAGAATAAACGGCGTGCCGTCCGAATCTTCGAAGCGTATTTTTGTGGTGGATAGGGTGCGTGATTCGCCATTGGGAAACTCAATGGTTTCAATGGCTTCTGCCTGGCCTTCTTTGAAGGCAAGGCGATCCTGCTCAAGAAAGGCATCCCTTTCATCGGGGTCATACATTTCCAATGTTGTGCTGCCGATAATCTGATCATGCACTGCTTCAGGATACATGCTTAAGAAAGCATCATTGGCGCTGATAATTTCAAACTTTTCGTTTTTAACAAACACAATATCCGGATGTGTTCGGAGGATGAGGGACTGAAAGTCTAAAGCTTCTTTAAGGTGTTTTTCCGTTTCCTTGCGGCTGGTAAGATCGCGAACGATGCCATGAAAGAGGCGTTGCTTGTTCACAAAAGTTTCACTGATCGACAAATCAATAGGGAAGACATGGCCATCTTTATGTTTGGCATAAACCTCACGCCCAATGCCGATGATTTTTGCCTGACCGGTATGTTTGTAATTTTTAATATATTGATCATGCCTGCCGGAATCCGGCTGTGGCATCAAAAAAGACAGATTCTTTCCAACGGCCTCTTTATAGTGATAGCCAAAGATCTTCTCACAGGCGGGATTGTAGAGCTGTATAATGCCGTTTTCATCAATGGTAATCATGCCGTCAATAGCGTGATCAAAGAAGACCTTCAATTGCTCTGCATGCGTTGGTGGGGTAATAGTGCGGTACATAAGCCAAACTCCGGCTGCGCACCAATGCGCGGTATAATTGTTTTTTTGCCGCCTCGGCGCTACCTTAGATTGCCTTCTTTCTTTTTAAAAGCAACAAAAAACTGCTTAAGCAAGTAGTCGCCGTAATTTAAGCCAAGGTGAGTCTAATCTTTCTGGACATTATCGGATGTTATGAAACAGGAGTGATGGTGCCGCGGCCGGAAGCGAATTGCATAGACAAGCAGCTGAATTATAATGGCTCTTCGATTGTATATTGGGACGCATGCCCCCAAATATGCCCCCATGTGTTTTTCTGGTGGTCGTTTATCATCATTGAGAGCTGCCAAATCTGAATGCATCGCCTCGCGCACCATACCACATAGCCACCAATCAGGCACAAAAAAAGCGGCCACCCATAAGGGCGACCGCTTCACTATTCATCTCTCAGCAGTTTGCTAGGCTGCTTTCACTCCAGTTACAATCTGAGGGTTTACCTCAAGTTGTTGCAAAGTTTTAACAATGGAGTCCCATTGTACCAACTTATGCTCCTGGAATGCATTCCTTGGGGCAGATCCCGCTTTCTCAAACATCAGGTAGATGTCCGATTTTTCAGTTTCTGCTTCCGCAAGAGGCTCAAAAATAGCCAACTCAGGTGCAAGAGCATATCTTGCCTTCAATTGCTCCAGTAAGTCTGTCATCATTTCTCCGCTCTCAGTCAGATTGAGACCAAGATTAGAGTTGAAGATGCCAGTCGCCGAAACAATCAAGAAGCCTGGATACAGCAACCTTTCAGCTACTCTGATATATCCACGATCATAGAGATCCAAGAAACTCAATCCCTCAAGCTCTCCTGCAGCATCCAATCCTTTCTGAGTAACTTCGTACCTAAAATACCCTAAACCAAGGGCAATCAGGTCTCGTTCTTCAGTAGGGAACGCTTCAAACCACTTTTTGAGTATGCCATAATAAAGTACCCGATAGCCTTCACTATCTTTGTCTAAATTAAGCTCCTCGTTCATGGCTGCCACCTCTGCCATAGCGCCTTTGAGCAACTGCTCATAAAGAGCAAAGCCTTCAGGTGTTAGGGATAAGTGACGAGCCTCCATCTCCACGAAGGTTTCAAGGTGTTTTCCAGGCACCCATTTGATTCGTAGAAATTTGGCTGCTTTGACCATAAGCCTAAGCTTCCATGGCAACACATTAAGTGAGACACCATATCCATCGTTGGCTGGAAACCAAAGCCAAACCGGAGGTGCCAAACTGGCTACCTGGTTTAATGCAAGCGGCCACCCTTCTGGCGGCCCTTGGGTAATCTCAATGCTACGAATCCCCCATTTCCGCATCATGTCATGCGCTGCATGGACGCTATACACGCATGGTGTAAAATGGTTGATTGGAATCGCTTCCTTGTTGATTAACACATGAGCCAAGGTCTTATTGATCGACATCAGCCAATGATAGGTCTGCAAGGAAATACCAGCACGCTTGGGCCTCAGGAACAGCTTGTTCAGCTCTTCAAGGAAGGCCCGAGCCTGTTCTTCG
>JAUIEX010000041.1 GCA_030429725.1 Alphaproteobacteria bacterium | reverse complement strand
TTTGCCCATAAACCCTCCTCTAAATCAATCCAATAATCACTAAATCACTAACTTAAAACTGGACCGGATTATAGGGGCTGGGTCACAAAAAAAGCTCCGTATACGTACGGAGCAAGACGAGCTTTAAAGCAGCTAACTACAACTGGAACATTGCCATGTATGTGACGGCAGTGACCATCACAAACGCCATCCAAAAGGATACCTTTGCTAATTTTTTGTTTGGCCGCTTTTCGTTTAGGCTTACACCCAAAACCAGAACTGAAAACATAATCGAAATGTTTTGCAGGAAGTGGGGAGCAGTGATTTTTTCAAACTCAGTAAAAAAAGAGCCGCAAAACAAAAAAGCTGCACAGGCCAAAATGACCCACATTAGAAAAATGATAATCGGTTTCATATTATGAAGGTTAAGTGAATATACGAATTGAATTGAGTTTCGCATAGCTATCGAAAAGAACGAAATCTGGAAGAAGTGGAAACCACTTCATATAGCTATAACCCGAAGATTAAAGCAAAACTCAACCTATAGCATACCAGACTCTCTCTCTCTCTCTCTCTCTGCAACCTATAAGTTAATCTTAGGCTAATCTTTATGGATGCCGCAGAGAGTTCACTTGCCCCCACCTGAATTTTCTCGCTGGCGCTTGAAATTCAGACTCCCCCACAAGTGGGGAGTAATAAAAGCTCGCTCCCGCCGCATCAGCAGTTAGACTCCATCACCAAGCCTGATCACTCACTCTGCCTTGTCTTTGGGCGTGAAGATGGCGCGGACGCGGCCGGGGGAGGATTTTTGTGCCCCTGCGGCGGTGGCTTTGGCGGGTGCGTTGCCGCCATCAAGTTGGCTCTTCTTCGTGCGGGTGTTATAAGTGAAGCGTTGCCCCTGAAGCTGGTTTTTACCCTCAATCATGGTAACATTGCCTTCAAGTTTTACCGTGCCCTGCCCGGCGTTATAAACAGCTTTCTGGCCGGTTGCGGTGCGGGTGGGGACGGAAATTTTAACCCCGCCCTGAGCAATAATACGATCCAACGCCTGTTTGCCATCTGCCGCTGCTTTATAAAGAATCTGCATCTTATTGGATTGCATGGTCATTTCTGCTTGCTTAACATGAACATTGCCCTCAAAGATGGCTTTGCTTTCTTGTTCATAAACCGTAAGGCTATCGGCTTGAATGTCGATGGGCTGGCTTTGAGATGGGGCGGCATAGCCCGGCGCATTCGCGCAGAAGGATGCCATAGCAAGCAAGATTAAAAAAGGATGGCGAAGGCGTGATGTCATGATTTTGGCGCGTGCAAGATGGCATGAACATTGTTCTTAAAATGATAAATCTTTTTCCGGTGGTCAAAACGAAAATCGTCTGCTGAAATTTTTGCTTTTGGTGATGTTGCTTCAATGCCTTCATTGCCGGAGGACTGGCTGCTATTTATATCAATATTGATCAGCGGAGCACGTGCCTCAATATTATCGGGCATTTTAACTATCACCTTATCCATCAATGTGATGGTGCGCCGGGCGTTGTCATAAAGCCCTTCATTGGCTTCAACATAGATCATTTGCTTGTCATTTATTTCAAAATTACTATTTAAATTCAATAGCTTCACCTGCGTTTCATTCTGTTGAATGGCACGCTCCGCTTTAATGGCATAGATACGTCCGTCGGCATCAACACCTTTCAGGTTCGGCTGAATCATTTCCGTATTCTGGGAGAGTAATGTTGAGAGATCAATATCTGAGATGAGTGACAGCTTTTTGCGCGTGCCACTAACTTCCGGCCATAGCACTAAAACCAGCAGCAAGGCTATAAAGCAGAGGCCGATCAGAAGCTTAACCTGATTTGTCTTGGAGCGCACGGCAGCAATATTTAAACAATGCCTGCGCGCAGGACATCATGAATATGCAGTAAGCCAAGCAGATGATTGCCATTATCTGTCACGCACAGGCTGGTGATGCCGTGCTGATTCATGATGCCCAGCGCTTCGCTGGCTAACATGGATGGCAGGATGGTAATGGGGGAGGGTGTCATGACCTTTTCTGCAGATTGTTGAATCAGATTGTTGGACATATGCCTGCGTAAATCCCCATCCGTGATGAGGCCAATGAGTGTCTGGTCGCTCTCTGCCACCAATGCGCAGCCCAGGCTTTTTTCAGTCATAATGATTAAGACATTATCCATACCATCGGATTTAGAAACAATGGGCAGGGTGTTATAGGGCTTCATCAGGCTTTCAGCCTTTGCCAGCTGGCTGCCAAGCTTGCCACCCGGGTGGTAGATTCCAAAATCCTCATTGGTGAAACCCCGTTGATATAAAACGGAAACTGCCAATGCGTCCCCCCAGGCCATCATCATGGTGGTGGAGGTGGTGGGGGCATTCACCGGTGAAGATTCCGCCACCGCAGGCAGGATGAACGCAATTTTTGCGGCCTCAACTAAGATAGAAGTTTCCCGCCGAACAATGGCAATAATTGGAATGGAGAAGCGCGTGCAATAGGTGATAATATCTTGTAGTTCAGCCGTTTCGCCTGAGTTTGAAAGCAGCATAACCACATCATCCGGTGTAATCATACCAAGATCGCCATGGCTGGCTTCTGCCGGGTGGACAAAATGGGATGGTGTGCCGGTGGAGGCAAAAGTTGCGGCAATTTTTCTTGCTACATGGCCGCTTTTTCCCATGCCGCTGATAATGAGGCGGCCTTTGCAATTCTGAATAAGTTCAACGGCATGGATAAAGGATTCACCCAGCGCATCTTCCAACGCTTCCAACCCGGAAACCTGTTGAGCGATAACATTGCGTGCCGTTTGAAGAATATCCGTTTTTTTCATGTTGTTCACCTAGGTGGAGCTGTGTGAAAAAATATCCATATGCTCCCAGCCACCAATATCCAGCGCCACACGCGTTGGCAGGAAGCGGCAGGTTTGCTCAAAGAGTTCAAAGCGATTTTCCTGTTCGAGTAGGGCGGTTAACTTTTCGCGGATTTTGTGGAGGTATAACACATCGGAGGCAGCATAGGTAATTTGCTGGTCGCTCAATGCTTCGCCTCCCCAGTTGGAGGATTGCTGTTGCTTGGATAAATCCTTGCCGATCAGTTCCTTGCACACATCTTTCAGGCCGTGTTTGTCCGTATAAGTTCGCGCAAGTTTAGAGGCAATTTTTGTGCAGAAAATATTAGTGATGCTCACGCCAAGATAGACTTCAATTGCTGCCAGATCAAAACGTGCATAGTGAAAAATAAACTGGCGATCATTGTCAGCCAAGAGCTGTTTTAAATTGGTGGCGTCGTCATAATTTCCATCGTGAAACTGCACCAGATGAGCGTTGCCCGTGCCATCAGAGAGCTGAATAACGCACAGGCGGTCACGTTGCATAATATTTAAGCCCATCGTTTCACAATCCACGGCGATATCTCCCTGAAGTTTGATATTGCCGGGTAAATCGTTCTGGTGCAGATAATTGGCGATAGGGCTCTCCTTGGAGTAATGACTGGTATGACGTTTATAGCACCGTGTCCGGGTTTTTTGAAATAACAATTTAGGTGAAGTGATTTGCTGCTTGTTTCATTGGCATTGGCTGCATATCGTTACCCTTATGGAGAACAAGAAATTAACCATTCTGGTGATTGATGATGACCCTGTTAATCTTGAAATATTAAGGGATTATCTGGAGGATGAGTCGTTTAATGTGCACGCCGTTGAAAGCGCGTTTGATGGGCTTTCCTATCTGCGGGCAAACCCTAAGCAGGTTAATTTAATCTTGCTGGATCGAATGATGCCGATGATGGACGGTGTAACATTTGTTGAAACGCAATCTGCGGACTTTGCCATTAAACATATCCCGGTTATTATGGTGACGGCTGCCGCGATGAGCCATCAGATTGATGAGCTTCGGGGGCTGCCGATTAAAGATGTTGTGACCAAGCCGTTTGAGCGTGAAAAGCTTCTGGAAAGTATTTTTTCTGCCCTTCAATCCTAGACTTGTGCTAATGCATTTTTATGCTGTCTCTTGCATCCATTTCCAAGTCCTATAAAAATAATAATGTTGTGACAGACGTTTTTAAGGACGTGTCACTGAGTGTTGCTGCCGGGGCTTCTTTGGCGGTAACGGGTCCTTCCGGCTGTGGAAAAAGCACACTCCTGCATATTGCCGGTTTATTAATGCGGCCTGATGAAGGTGAAGTGTTGATAGAGGGCAAGGCTTTGGAAGGCGCTTCCGATGCGGCACGCACAAAAATCCGAAAGGAAAAACTTGGTTTTATCTATCAATTTCATCACTTGCTGGCGGATATGACGGCGAAAGAGAATGTGATGATCCCACTGCTTTTAAACGGTAAAAGCCGGGCTAAGGCGGCAGGGGAGGCACAGGCATCGCTTGAAAATGTTGGGCTGCGTGAGCGTTCCCATCACTACCCGGCGCAGCTTTCGGGTGGGGAATGCCAGAGAGTTGCCATTGCGCGGGCTTTGGTGCATCGTCCAAAACTTATCATTGCCGATGAGCCGACGGGAAATTTAGATCCTGAAACGGCAGCGGCCATTTCGCATTTATTATTTGAACAATGCCGGCAGTATCAGGCGGCGTTGTTAATGGTCACGCATAATATGCAACTTGCCGCCATGGCGGATGCAAGCTTTGCCATGGTTGCATCAAGGAATGCATAAAGCGCTTGTGGCAAAGACGGGATTTTGCTTAAAGGTAGGCAAAGTAAAAGATGGATAAAACGGAGAACATTTATGCCTAAGCTGACGCGCACAGTGCAGAACATTCTAAAGAATTATGAGGGTGAAACCCCGGGCACGCTGGCTAATCTTAGCCGTATTTTAATGCATGGCAAGCTTGGTGGCACCGGTAAGCTGGTTATTTTGCCGGTAGATCAGGGTTTTGAGCATGGCCCGGCGCGCAGCTTTGCGCCGAATCCGGCGGCCTATGATCCGCATTACCATTATCAGCTTGCGGTGGATGCGGGCTTAAGCGCTTATGCGGCGCCGCTTGGCATGCTGACGGCCGGCGCGGCTACGTTTGCCGGTGCGATTCCAACCATTCTGAAGGTCAATAGTGCAAATTCACTTTATGATGGGGAGCAGCCGGATCAGGCCATCACCGGCTCTGTTCAGGATGCGCTGCGCCTTGGTTGTTCCGCCATTGGTTTTACGATCTATCCCGGATCGGAGAATTGCTATGCCATGATGGAAGAGATTCGTGCCATGTCGGAAGAGGCGCGCGCGCATGGTTTGGCGGTGGTTGTATGGTCTTATGCGCGTGGTGGCGTGGTGAGCAGCAAAGGCGAAACCGGCATTGATATCATTGCTTATGCGGCGCATATGGCGGCATTGCTGGGCGCGCATATCATTAAGGTGAAATTACAGACGGAGCATCTTGACTTGCCGGCGGCCAGGAAGGTTTATGAAGAGGAAAATATTGCCATTGCCACATCAGCGGAGCGTGTGAAGCATGTGATGGATTGCTGCTTTGCCGGGCGGCGTCTGGTTGTTTTTTCCGGTGGTTCCAGAAAAGGTGCCGATAGTGTTTATGATGATGCGCGTGCCATTCGTGATGGTGGTGGCAATGGTTCAATCATTGGCCGCAACACCTTCCAGCGCCCGCGTGAGGAGGCATTAAAAATGCTGGATAACATCATCCAGATTTATAAGGGTAAGGCATAGCTCCGTTAATTAAGCGAGGCGAATGATGACAGAGCTTTATCTTATATCGCCGCCGCAATTTGATCCGGCAACATTTGCGCAAGCGCTGGAGGAGGTGCTTGCGGCATGCCATGCCCCGGTTTTTCAGCTGCGCATGAAACAGGATGCAGAAGGGTTAGTGACGGCGGATGATGATGCCATCCTTTCCGCGGCAAAGATATTGCAGCCAATCTGCCGATCCCATAACGTGCAGTTTATTATCAATGATGCGGCGCATCTGATTAAAGAAGCCGGCGCTGACGGTGCACATATTGGCATTGATGACGGCGAAGTGGCGCAGGTGCGCGCGGCCATAGGTGAAGAGGTGGTGCTTGGTGTGAGCTGTTATGGCTCAATTGACCGCGCGATGGAAGCCGGAGAGCAAGGGGCGGATTATGTTGCTTTTGGGGCATTTTACCCAACAACAACAAAAACACCAAGAGCACGCCCGAAACCTGACCTTTTAACGCAATGGGTATCAATTGCCACTCCGGCCTGTGTGGCAATTGGTGGCATTACGCCGCATAATGCAGCGCCACTCATTGAAGCAGGTGCGGATTATCTGGCCGTGGTTTCGTATATTTGGAATCACCCGGAAGGTGCAGCCACAGCGGCTAAAGAATTTCAGGCATTATTTGGCAAATACCCATCAAATGAAGCCTGAGAGCTTGCTCAAAGCGCCGTGCGCTGATAGACAGCCTTCACGCTGGGAGTGAAGAAAGCATGAAAATAAACGCAAATACAATTCGTGTCGGTAATATATTGGAGCATCAAGGTAAGCTGTGGCGTGTTGCTAAAACGGAGCATACCAAGCCCGGCAAGGGCGGTGCATTCATGCAGGTGGAAATGAAAGGGGTGGATCACCCCACCAAGCTCAATGAGCGCTTTCGTGCGGATGAGAGTGTTGAGCAGGTGCGTCTGGATCAAACCGAGTATCAGTTTTTATATGAAGATGGCGATGATCTGGTGTTAATGGATCAGGTTAATTTTGAACAGGTGACCATTCCTAAAGATTTATTAGGCGACACGGCGCCCTTCTTGCAGGATGGCATGATCATTTCTGTAGAAAGCTATAATGAAAAACCAATCAGTGTTGCGCTGCCGGAAAAAGTGACCTGTACCATTGAAGAGACTGAAGCGGTGGTGAAAGGGCAAACGGCGGCCTCTTCCAACAAGCCGGCCATTTTGGATAACGGGGTGAGGGTGATGGTTCCTCCCTTTGTGAGTCAGGGCGATGCCGTGGTGGTGCGTGTGGAAGATCAAACCTATGTTGAGCGGGCGTAATTATTGTGAGAGAATCCACATTCGTAAAAAAAATTCAGGATGCCGTCCTTAAGGCCGGGCGGGGACTTTCACGTGATTTTGGTGAGCTTGAGAATCTTCAGGTTTCTAAAAAAGGCCCAGCTGACTTTGTTACTTCCGCTGATTTGCGATCCGAACAAACGCTGATTGAAGAGCTGCTGAAAATTTGCCCAAAGGCAAGCATTCTGGGTGAAGAGTCCGGCGCAATCAAGGGGGAAAATGAAAATGAGCGTTTCATTATCGACCCGCTGGACGGAACAAAAAACTTCATGCATGGCTTGCCGCATTTTTGTATTTCCGTTGCCTATGAAAAGACCTTACCGGGTGGTAAAAAAGATCTTCAGGCCGCGGTGATTTTTGCTCCGGCGCTGAATGAGCTTTACTGGGCTGAGAAAAACGTGGGAGCTTTCTGCGGCAATCGCCGCTTGCAGGTTTCCGGGCGCACAAGCTTTGATAGTTCGTTGATTGCCGGGTATTTTGCCCGTGGATCGGAGAAAGAAATTCAGCAAAATCTTGCCTGCATCAAGGCATTAGGAATGCATACGCGCGTGATGGGTTCCGCCGCAATGGAGTTGGCCTATGTTGCCGCCGGTAAGCTGGATGGATTCTGGCATTCGGCGCTCAAGCCATGGGATATGGCCGCCGGGGTTTTGCTTGTGCGGGAGGCGCGTGGGCTGGTGTGTGATATTGGTGGCGGAGCGGATATGATGGAAAAAAATAACATCATTGCAACAAATCAGGGCATTCATGATGCGCTGGTTGAAGAGATTCGCAGCCAGCGAAAGCTGGGGTAGCCGCCTTAAAAGATAAAACGGTGTCAGCCTCTGTTTTTCCCCTGATAATCAACGAAGCTCTGAATAATTGCTTCGGAAACACGGCTGAAAGGTAGCGATTGCAGCCACACCTTGCCGGGCCCCACCAGTGTCGTTAAGAATAAGGATTCATGTCCGAACATAATATTTTTCATGCCCGTAATAATCTTGATATCAAAAGTAACGGATGGCGTGAAAGCAACCACGCTCCCCGTGTCCACATAGAGCGTTTCGCCATCGCCAAGCGTGCGCTCCATAATGGTTCCGCCGGAATGGATAAAGGCTTGCCCGTCGCCGTTCAGGCGCTGAAGAATAAAGCCTTCGCCACCGAAAAAGCCGGCAGTCAGGCGCTTAGTAAAGCCAACATTAATCTCCGTGCCGCGACTGGCGCACATGAACGCCCCTTTCTGGCAAAGCAAGGAGCCACCCAGCTCGCGTAAATCAAGTGGGATGATCATGCCCGGATGCGGCGCGGCAAAGGCCACCTTTTTTTTGCTGGTTCCTTTGTTCGTAAAGAATGCCAGAAAGATGCTCTCGCCGATTAATTTTCTTTTGGCCATGCCAAAAAGCGTTCCAAACATCCCGCCATTTTTTTCAGAGCCATCGGAGAATCTTGTGTCCATCTGAATACCGTTTTCCATGTACATCATCAGGCCATTTTCGGCGATAACGGTCTCTCCGGGATCAAGAATAACTTCAACGAACTGAATATCGTGGCCATGAATTATATGCTCAATATCGTGACTCTTTCGTGATGGTTGAGCAGTCATGCCGGGTGTTTTTGTGTAATCCTGCATTGCTATTCCTTATCAGTTTGCTGTCGTCGGGGGTTGCGGGTGAATGCCCAGTGCGCGACACATTGCCAATGCCAGATAGGGGCGGTTGAGGGTATAAAAATGAAAGTGATCAATACCTTCTTTTTGCAGGGCAAAACAGATTTCTGAGGCCACAATAGCGCTGAGCATGCTCCGCGTTTCCGGGGTTTCATCACTGCCTTCCATCAGGTTGATCACCCATTTGGGAACGGTTGCGCCGCAGCGGGCACTGAAGGAAATAAGTTGCTTGAAGTGGTGAATCAGCACAATGCCTGGAATAATTGGATGGTGAATTCCGGCTGCGGCCGCTTTGTCCCGGAAGCGCAAAAAAACTTCAGGATCAAAAAAATATTGGGTGATGGCGCGGTTGGCGCCGGCATCCAGTTTTTGTTTCAGAAACATCAAATCATCTTCCGGGCTTTTGGCCTCCGGATGCACTTCCGGAAAAGCGGCAACACTGATATCAAAATCACCAATTTTTTGGAGATCTTCAACCATTTCAGCGCTGTGGTGATAGCCGCCCTCAATGGGTTTGAACAAGCCGCCATCCGGCGGATCGCCGCGCAGTGCAACAATGCGGCTAACGCCAATATTAAGATAATCTTCAGCAATTTCAGTTATTTCTTCTTTTGTTGCATTCACGCAGGTAAGATGCGCGGCCGGCTTTAATCTGGTTTCTTCCTGAATCTGCTTCACAACGGCGCGTGTTCGTTCCCGCGTGCTGCCGCCCGCGCCATAAGTGACGGAGACAAAATCAGGCTGAAGCGGCTCTAAAAGCTTAACGGTTTGCCATAATGTTTTCTCCATTTCTTCGTTCTTAGGCGGAAAAAATTCAAACGACACTTTGGGGGAGTGATAAATATCTGGCCGATCATAAAGCATGATCCATATTACATAACCTTGCGGCGCAGCCAAATAAGGACGGTTTTATCGTTAAAAAGAGAGTGAGTGATGGCATATTACGTGGTATCTGCATCACATTTTTGAACCTTAAACGGTGGTTGTGCTATAATTAGGTGCGTTGAATTGCTCAGGGCTTGTCACTTTTGTTACTCGCCTTTAATTTCGCAGTGGGAGAAAAATTATGAAGAATGCTATTATCGCGCTTGCGCTTTGCGGGACTTTTTTTGCGGAAGCAACCATGGCGGCGCCCTTATCTGTTGATCAGGATTATGGCCATGACGCGCCGGAGATCCAAATGCAGTCGGAGCAAGTGATTGCCGATCCGCTGGAGGGTGTTAATCGCGCAATTTTTGGTTTTAATCAAACGGTTGATGGTTTGTTCCTTGCCCCGGTGGCGCAGCTATATCGCGATGTTGTACCGGAATGGGGGCGCGACAGAGTTGGCAATGCACTCAACAACATGCTGGCGCCGGTTCATTTTATCAATGCTGTATTGCAAGCGGATGGCAAAGGGGCTTTCACGGCATTCTGGCGGTTTATTATTAATAGCACTATCGGCCTTGGTGGAACATTTGATGTGGCCAAAAGCAATGCCGGGCTGAACCCAACTAATTTTTCATACAGCCAGACAATGGGGCGCTATGGCATTGGCAGTGGGCCGTATCTTATGATTCCAGTTATTGGCTCGTCAACCCCTCGTGACTTGACGGGCATGGTTCTTGGCTCATTGACAAATCCATTTAACGCCCTGAATTCAAATTTTGTTGTGGGAAGAAATGTCACGAACGTTATTGACTCCAGAGAAGAGTTCCTTGATATAACGCGGGATATTGAAGCAACGTCATTTGACCCGTACGCAACGTATCGGAGTGCATATGCGCAGCGCCAAATGTCTGTGATTCAAGTTGAAGGTGACTAGGATGATTAGAAAATTCGTATATTTTAACTTAGCAATGGCCGCGATGGCGGTTGTTGCTGCGCCAACCGGCTCTTTTGCCAATGAAGCAAAAGAGTTGAGCAAACTCAGCCCGGCGGCGGGGGCAAATGCCATTGCAAATGAGGAAATCGTGGCGGCTGATCCGCGCGATTTTGTCACGAAGCTAACGGATAAAGTGCTTCAAATTATTCGCAGGGATGGCTTAACGGATAAACAAAAAGAGACATCGCTGATTAAGCTGTTTACCAACCATGTTGATTCTAAGTGGATGGCGCAGTTTGTTCTTGGGCGTTATTGGCGGGATGCTGATGCCGGGCAAAAAAAGAAATATACGTCACTTTATCAGGATTATCTGATTCAAAGCTATGTGCCGCGCTTTCGTGAATATGAAGGTGAAGAGTATGAAATTTTACGCATTACGGATGAGGGCAGCCGGCAATACACCATTCAAAGTAAGTTGAAAGGTGAAAATGGTAAGCCGGATGTGCGTGTGGATTACCGTATTCATAAAAAAGGTGGGAAGTTCCTGATTATTGATGTTGTTGGAGAAGGGATTAGCCTGATTACAACGCAACGCTCTGATTTTGGTGGTATGATTTCTCGTAAGGGGCTTGATCATTTTATTGAAAAGCTAGAGGAAAAAGTGAAGAAGATGGATGCGGTTTAGGGAGATTGGTGCTAATGATGCATCATGAATAAACCGAACCATTTTTTCTCTCACACAGCGCTCATTTCACTGCTTATTGGGCTTTTGATTTCTTACCCTGTTCCGGCAGCAGCCGAGGTTGCTGCCGAGCAGCTTACGCCTGTGCGCGGCGTGATTGTAGAACAAATGCGTTTTGCGGATGAGATTGAAGCGGTTGGCACGGCCTATGCCAATGAGGCCATTGAGGTTACGAGTCTGGTGACTGAAAAAATTCAGTCGATTGAGTTTGATGAAGGTCAGCCGGTGAAGGCGGGTGCGCTTTTGGTTATTCTGAATAATCAGGCTGAAAAAGCGCAATTAATGCGTGCGCAGGCAGATTTGAGAGAGCAGGAAAGGGAGCTGAAACGTATTTCTGAACTGGTGCGTCGCGGTGCCGTTTCCAGTTCTCAGCTTGATGAACAGCAGACGATGCTTGAAATTTCGCGCGCCAATCTTTTGGCCGCGCAGGCGGCGCTGGCGGATCGTACGATTGATGCGCCGTTTGATGGTGTGACGGGCGTTCGCAATGTTAGTGTTGGCAGTTTGGTGGAGCCGGGTGATATCATCACAACGCTGGATGATATTACCACCGTTAAAGCCGATTTTTTAATTCCGGCGTTATATTCATCGGTTTTGTCGGTTGGTCAGGCGGCGGTGCTGACAATGGATGCCTATCCTGATGACGCTTTTAAAGGCGTTGTTTCAGTGATTAACCCCCGTGCGGATGTGGATTCGCGCGCGGTGCTGGTCAGGGTTAAGGTTGATAATCAGGCGCGGCGGGTGAAGCCCGGCATGATGATGCGGTTGGTGTTAAGTGGGCAGCCAAGGCAGGCCATATTATTACCGGAAATTGCAGTGATTCAGGAGCGGGACAAGCATTATGTGATGGTTGTTGATGAGGCCGGTACGGTTTTGAAGCAGTTGGTAAAAATTGGCAGCCGGGTGAGGGGGCGAGTTGAAATCAAAGAAGGCCTGACCGCCGGGCAGCGTGTGGTGACGCATGGCTTAATGAGAATTTTTCCCGGTGCAAAAGTTAATTTTGAAACAGATGCCAGCTCAGGCTCTGCATTATAATTATATGGCTCTCTAATGTTTCTTTCTGATATTTGTGTCCGTCGCCCGGTCCTGGCTACCGTTATCAACCTTTTGTTGGTGGTATTTGGTTTAGTTGCCTTCAATCAACTTTCACTGCGTGAATATCCTGATGTTGACCCGCCGGTGGTTTCTGTGGAAACAACCTATCCGGGTGCTGCGGCCAGTGTGGTGGAAACACGCATCACGCAGCTGATTGAAGACAGAATTGCCGGGATTGAGGGCATTGAGTATATTTCCTCTAAAAGTCAGGATGGCCGCTCAGATATTACGATTGAGTTTTCAATTGATCGAGACATTGATGCAGCGGCAAATGATGTTCGTGACCGTGTTGGAGGGATATTGGATGATATCCCGGAAGAGGCAGACCCGCCGGAAATACAAAAAGTTGACTCGAATGCCGATGTTATCATGTGGCTGAATTTAGTGAGTGAGCGGATGACGGTGATGGAGCTGACGGATTATGCCAGACGCAATCTTCAGGATCGGTTCTCTGCGCTTGAGGGCGTGGCGCGCGTACGAATTGGCGGTGGTTTGGAAAAATCCATGCGAATATGGCTGGATAAAAATAAAATGGCGGCGCGTGGGCTTACGGTTTTGGATGTTGAAACGGCTTTGCGTCAGGAGAATATTGAGCTTCCCGCCGGCAGTGTGGAATCGGATATGCGCCAGTTTTCCGTGCGTATCATCCGTAACTATGCCAACCCTGAAGATTTTGAAAAGCTTGTGATTCATCGCGGGGAAGATGGCTATCTTGTGCGGTTGGGTGATATTGCGCAGGTGGAAATTGGCGCGGTTGAGGCGCGAAATATGTTCCGTGGAAACGGCGTTCCGATGGTTGGCATCGGTATTATCAAGCAATCCACGGCCAATACATTGGACGTATCGCAAAAAGCGCAGGAAGAGGCGGATCGTGTTAACCAAACACTGCCAGATGGCATGCAATTGATGCAGAGCTATGATACTTCGGTTTTTATTCGGGGAGCAATTTCAGAGGTTTATAAAACATTGTTTATTGCCATCGGGTTGGTGATTTTGGTTATTCTGCTTTTCCTAAGAAATGTTCGCGCCATGTTAGTGCCTGCCGTGACAGTGCCGGTTTCCATTATTGCGGCTTTTTCCGTGTTGTTGATGTTGGGTTATTCCATCAACCTGCTAACATTGCTGGCATTGGTGCTGGCCATTGGGTTGGTGGTGGATGATGCGGTGGTGGTGCTGGAAAATATTCACCGGCGAATGGAGCTTGGTGAGCCGGCTAAGGTTGCCGCCTATCGTGGTACGCGGCAAGTTGGCTTTGCGGTGATTGCCACCACGCTGGTTTTAATTGCCGTTTTTATTCCGATCACCTTTTTGCAAGGAAATACCGGGCGGTTATTTGCAGAATTTGCGGTGACGATGGCTGCTGCCGTTTCTTTTTCCAGTATTGTGGCGCTTTCACTTTCTCCGGTTATCGCCTCTAAGTTTTTGAAGAATCATGTGACATCACCACGGTTCGCGGGCGAAGATGCGCCACGGAATAACCTTGGCGGAATGGAGCGGCGCTATCAGGCCTTGTTGAAAATAGCGCTGGCCAAGCCATTGGCGTTTATTATCATTTTTGTTGTTTTTCTGTTCGGGATTTATGGCCTGTTTAAGATCATACCGTCTGAATTTGTCCCGAAGGAAGACCGAGGCGCATTTTTTATCATTGTTAACGGGCCGGAAGGTGCAAGTTTTAACTATATTTCAGACTATATGGATAATGTGGAAACACGCTTGATGCCTTTGGTGGAGGGCGGCGAGGTGACGCGGCTGCTTGTTCGTGCGCCCAGGGCATTTGGAAATACTGAAACTTTCAGCAATGGTATTGGGATTCTTGTTTTAAGTGATTGGGCTGGGCGACGCTCTGCCAATGAGATTATGGCGGATGTTCGCAATAAAACGTCTGACCTGCCCGGCATACAAATCTTTCCGATTATGCGGCAGGGGCTGGGCGGCAGGGTCAGTAAGCCGTTGCAGTTTGTTATTGGAGGGCCAAACTATCAGGCACTGGCACAGTGGCGTGACATCATGCTGGAAAAGGCGGCGGAAAATCCGAATTTGCTGGGTTTGGATCACGATTTAAAGGAAACAAAACCGCAATTTCAAATTGAAATTAATCGTGATCGCGCCGCGGATTTAGGCATTTCGATTGAAACAATCGGCCGCACGCTTGAAACCATGCTTGGTTCGCGCAGGGTAACAACATTTATTGATGCCGGGGAAGAATATGATGTGATTGTGAAGGGGGAAGAAAACCTTCAGCGCAGTGCATTTGATATTGGAAATATCTATGTGGAATCGAAGCATAGCGGAAAACTTATTCCCATCTCTAACCTTGTTTCAATTTCTGAATTTGCCGCCGCAACGGAGCTGAACCGCTATAATAAAATCAGAAGTGTTACCTTGGAAGCAAATCTGGCGGATGGCTATAGTTTGGGGCAGGCGCTGGATTATATGGAAGGCCTTGTTCGAGAGCATTTGCCGCCGGAAGCAACCATTGCCTATCGTGGCCAATCACTTGAGCATGTGAAGGCTTCCGGTGATACGATGTTTGTTTTTATGTTGGCGCTGTTGATTGTTTTTCTGGTGCTGGCCGCGCAATTTGAGAGCTTTGTGCATCCATTTATTATCATGCTTTCCGTTCCGCTGGCGATTGTTGGCGGGCTTCTTGGGCTCTATCTCACAGGGCAAACGCTGAATATTTATAGCCAGATTGGCCTGATTATGCTGATCGGCCTGGCGGCAAAGAACAGCATCCTTATTGTTGAATTCATTAACCAGCTGCGGTTGGAGGGCATGGATTTTGATGAAGCGATTCTTCAGGCTTCATGTATCCGCCTGCGCCCAATTTTAATGACGGCAATAACAACGCTTGCCGGTGCCATGCCGTTGATTATTTCATCAGGGGCGGGTGCCGAGACGCGCTATGTGATTGGTGTTGTGGTATTTAGCGGGGTTATTTCCGCGATTTTATTTACCCTTTTTATGATTCCAATTGCCTACAGGATTTTTGCAAAACGTGCCGGCCTGCCCGGCGCATGGGAAAAGCAACTGGATGAAGCCATCAAGGAGCATGGAAGTTTATAAGAAACTGGATATTGCGGTTGAACAAGCGTGCCTCATCCTTTAGAAGCTTACCAGCATAATTTATTTGTCCGGAGTTCATATGGCCATTCTTGTTGATAAAAGCACGAAACTTATCTGTCAGGGTTTTACAGGTTCTCAAGGAACGTTCCACAGTGAGCAGGCCATTGCTTATGGCACGCAGATGGTTGGCGGCGTTACTCCGGGAAAAGGTGGCACGCGGCATCTTAACCTTCCGGTATTTGATACCGTGTTGCAGGCCAGGGAAATGACGAGCGCCAACGCCACGGTTATTTATGTGCCGCCACCATTTGCGGCAGATGCAATTTTAGAGGCAATTGATGCGGAGATTGAGCTGATTGTGTGCATTACCGAAGGTATTCCGGTTCTGGATATGGTGAAGGTGAACCGTGCGCTGGAAGGTTCAAAATCGCGTTTAATCGGGCCAAACTGCCCGGGTGTTATCACGCCGGATGCGTGTAAGATTGGTATTATGCCGGGGCATATTCATAAGAAAGGGCGCATTGGGATTGTTTCCCGCTCCGGTACTTTAACCTATGAAGCGGTGCACCAAACCACGGCGGAGGGCTATGGCCAATCCACATGCGTCGGTATTGGTGGCGATCCTGTGAAGGGTACGGAATTTATTGATATTCTGGATTTGTTCCTGAAAGATGATGAAACGGATGCGATTGTGATGATCGGTGAAATTGGCGGTGATGCGGAAGAGCAGGCTGCCGAATTCCTGAAATCCAATAAGGTGAAAAAGCCAACGGTTGGCTTTATTGCCGGGCGTACGGCACCTCCGGGTAAACGTATGGGACATGCCGGTGCGATTGTTGCCGGTGGTAAAGGCGGCGCTGAAGAAAAGATTGAAGCAATGAAATCTGCCGGCATTAAAGTTTCCGAATCACCATCCGGCCTTGGCCGCGCGATGAAAGAGCTGCTGGCGGCTTAGGTTATAGCTGCATCAATTGATCTGGGAAGTGGGCGAATGCCGCTAACCGCTGGTGGCTAATCCTGCTTGTAGCTATTTTTGTTTGCCTTTTTCTGCGAGGTCAATCAGGCTTTGGGGAAACTTTTCCCTCAGGGTTTCGCCTATAGCCTTTATTTCTTTTGCCAGACGTTCATCTTCTTCGAGATATGTATTTG
>JAUIEX010000074.1 GCA_030429725.1 Alphaproteobacteria bacterium | reverse complement strand
CCCTGCACACACCACTGACGGACGGCACGCGCAATATCCTCAATGCCGATCGCTTGAAACAAGCCAAAAAAGGCGTCATCATCGTCAACTGCGCGCGCGGCGGGTTGATTGATGAGGCCGCCCTGCGTGAGCAAGTCGATGCCGGCCATATCGGCGCAGCCGCTTTGGACGTATTTGCTGAAGAACCTGCGAAAGAGAATGTTGTTTTCGGCTGTGAGAACATCATCTGCACCCCACATCTGGGGGCATCCACTTCCGAAGCACAGGAAAATGTGGCCGTGCAGGTGGCGGAACAGCTTTCTGAATATCTCACCAAAGGCACAGTGACGAATGCATTAAATCTTGCTTCCGTCTCTGCGGAGGATGCCGCCAAGCTGGCACCTTACACCGATCTGGGTGAGCAGCTGGGCAGTTTTGCCGGACAAATTGGCGAAACGGGCATTAAAAAAGTGACGGTGGAATATGACGGCGCGGTGGCAGAGCTGAATACAAAGCCGATTCTGAGCGCCATTCTGAAAGGGCTGCTGGAGCCCAATCTGGAATCCGTCAATATTGTCAACGCACCGGTGCTGGCCAAAGAACGCGACATTGCCATTGCCGAAGTGAAGCAAAATCGTGATTGCGACTTCAGCACGCTGATCACCGTCCGCGTGGAATCTGACCGTCAGGAGCGTGTGGTTTCCGGAACATTATTCGCCGAAACTAAACCGCGTCTGGTGGAATATAACGGCATCCGTCTGGAAGCGGAGCTAACCGGCGCCATGCTCTATATCCAGAACGAGGATAAGCCGGGTCTGATTGGTAATGTAGGGAAATTATTAGGTGATGCGAATGTGAATATTGCCAATTTCCACCTTGGTCGTGGAGAGAAAGCAGGTGAAGCGGTGGCGCTGATTCAGATTGATAGCACTGTGGATAGCGCATTGCTGCAAAATATCAGCAAGCTTCCAAGCGTCAAGCTAGTGAAACTGCTGGAGTTTTAGTATGCGGTGTGCAGTCAGCAGTGTGCGGAATCACTCCCCCCTAGAGGGGGAGTCGCAGAGCCGCGGTGGAGCACAGCGACACACGGTGATGCGTGGGGGGGCAGTCAGTAAATTACAAACGCCCCCCCACGACTCAGCTACGCTGCTTTTGCAGCTTGCTTCGTCCGCTCCCCCGCAAGGGGGAAGCACTGCCTACTGCTAACTGGAAACTACCATGCTTCTCGTACTCAAATTTGGTGGAACTTCAGTGGCGGATGTGGAACGCATTCGCAATGTGGCGAAGCATGTCCAGCGTGAGGTGCAAGCAGGGCATAAAGTGGCCGTGGTGGTTTCCGCCATGTCCGGTGTCACCAACCAGCTGGAAGGCTGGGTGAAGGAACTGACTGATTTAACCACCCACGCCGCACAGGCGGAGCATGATACGGTGCTTTCCTCCGGGGAGCAGGTGACAAGCGGCCTGCTGGCGCTGGCCATTCAGGAACTTGGCATTCCTGCGCGATCATGGCTTGGCTCACAGCTTCCGGTGAAAACCGAAGGCCTGCACGCCAAAGCGCGGATTGAATCCATTGACACCAAAGCCCTGCACACCTCGTTGAATAAAGGTGAAGTGGTGGTGATTCCGGGGTTTCAGGGCATCAATGAAGAAGGCCGCATCACCACGCTGGGGCGTGGCGGCTCGGATACGTCCGCCGTGGCGCTGGCCGCAGCCCTGAAGGCGGATCGCTGCGATATTTACACCGATGTGGATGGTATCTACACCACCGACCCGCGCCTGGTGCCCAAGGCGCGCCGCCTGAACAAAGTGGGTTATGAAGAAATGCTGGAAATGGCCTCACTGGGTGCCAAAGTGCTACAAACACGCTCCGTTGAAATGGGCTTGAAATATAACGTACCCGTCATGGTGCGCTCCAGTTTTTCGGAAGAACCGGGAACCTTATTAACCACCGAGGATGAAGTAATGGAAAGACGACTGATTACGGGTGTCACCTATAGCAAAAATGACGCGCAGCTGACGCTGATTAATGTGGAAAACACGCCGGGTGTGGCCGCGAATATTTTTGGCCCCTTGGCGGAGGCGGAAATTAATGTCGATATGATCGTGCAGGATATTTCCGAATCCGGGGATCACACCAACATCACCTTCACCATTCCCAAGGCGGATGTTCCGGCGGCCAGATTAAAGCTGGAAGCCGCACAAAAAAGTGGCAAAATCACCTATAAGTCCTTGTTGGTGAATGAGGATGTGGTGAAAGTTTCCGTGGTGGGGGTTGGCATGCGCAGCCATGCCGGATTGGCGCAAACCATGTTCCAGACACTGGCGGATAATCAGGTCAATATCCTTGTCATCTCCACGTCGGAGATCAAAATCAGCGTGCTGATTGCCGCAAAGCATCTGGAAACCGCCCTGCAATCCCTCCACACCGCCTATGATCTGGATGCGGAGTAGGTTTTGTGATACCCTCTCCCTGTGGGCAGGTCGCTAACAGCTGATTTTTCAAATTTTCTTGCGGAGTATGGTATCACCCCAAACGTTACTGAATCTCCCCGAAAGACTTTCGGAGCAGGAAAATCCGCAGCGGAGTTACCTTATAAACTCCAGTTTAATGAAACCAGTAAGCCACTTTTTGACAGTGCCGACGCGCTCATTCAAAAGAGCAGCCAGAACAGAGGGCTGCGGCAATATTCACTTTCAGATAAAATTCAGGTATAGTATTTTCTAATTAATATTACGTTACTTATGTGTTATATTTCTGTATGACTTATAGTGCGGATATTCGTAAAGCTGCGTTGCAGTGCGTCTTTGAGGGCAAGCGTCACT
>JAUIEX010000040.1 GCA_030429725.1 Alphaproteobacteria bacterium | reverse complement strand
CCGATCCGGGCGCGGCTGCAGGGCATGGACAGCCGGCTCGAGGCGGCGGCGGCGGATCTCTATGCCAGCCCCTGGGCGGCGTTCCGGCACGTGACGCTGCCGCTGATGTTCCCCGGCATCATCGCCGGCGACATGGTCAAGCCGGGCGCCGCGGTCCTCGACGGCTGCGTCGTCGGCGCCGACGCGCTGCTCGGCGTGCGGGCCGTCGTGGGGGGCGTCGGCTTCGGCCTCGACGCCGAGGGTCGCGTGCCTCACACCGGCGTCGCCGTGATCGGCGCCGGCGCGACGCTCGGCGCCCACACCTGCGTCGACCGGGCCACCGTCGGTGTCACCCGCGTGGGGCCCGGCGCCCACCTCGACAACCTGGTGCAGGTGGGCCACAACGCGGTCATCGGCGCCGGCGCGGTGCTCTGCGGGCAGGTGGGCGTCGCGGGCGGGGCCATCCTCGAGGACGGCGTCGTCCTCGGCGGGCAGGCCGGGGTCACCGGCCACGTCACCGTGGGCGCCGGCGCGCGGGTGGCGGCCCAGAGCGGGGTCACCCGCTCGCTGCCCGGGGGCGCCGCCTACAGCGGTCACCCCGCCGAGCCCAACCGCGTGCGCCTGCGCCGCATCGCGCGCCTGCGCGCGCTCGTGCGCCCATGATCGATCCGGGGGCCGAGGTCGCGCCCGACGCGCGGATCCACCCGACGGCGATGGTCGGCGCCGGCGCGCGGGTGGGCGCGGGCTGCGTCCTGCACGCCTACGCGATCATCGGGCCGCACACCACGCTGGGGCCGCGCTGCGTGGTCCACCCCTTCGCGGTGGTCGGCGGGCCCGCCCAGGATCGCCGGACCGACCCCGACGCGCCCTTCCGCCTGGTCTGCGGCGCCGACAACGTCTTCCGCGAGGGCGTCACGATCTCGCGGGGCACCGCGCACGGCGGCGGCCTCACCCGGCTGGGCGACGGCAACCTGCTGATGGCCCAGGCGCACGTGGGCCACGACGGCCGGCTGGGCGACGGCGTGACGCTGGCCAACCCGCTCAATAGCTGCCCGCAGGGCTGGCGCTACCTTATTTCCGGCACCATCTGCACCATTAAGGTGATTATGGAGGCCAGCATCTTCCGCATCTATTGTGCCGTTTTGCTGGAGTGGGAGCCGGTCTTCTGGAACATGGTGACGTTATTTGTGATTCTTTATGCCATGTCGGTGTTGTTCGGCGTGAAAAATGCCGACGGCAAAGATGTGGTGCTGAAGATGATCAAGATCGTGACGATTTCGGTTTTCGTGACCAATGCCGATATTTTTTACACCTATCTTTACCAGTTCTTCTTCGGCTTTCTGGATGATTTCAGCGCGTTGCTGGTTTCCGGCGGTAGCCGGGGGGTGACGGATTATAGCGGCCTTCCGGTGTTCGGCAACCCAAGCTGGAACCGGCTGGATGTTGAGGGGCGTGAATGTGTCCTGGGGTCTAGTCAGCTTATGAGTATTAACGGCACGGCCATCTCCAATTTTAAAATGCCGCCACTGGAATGTGTTGATTCGCTTGGCAATCCGGCGACACCCGTGGTGGATCTTGCCGCCGGCACGGCCACCTGCAGCGATGTGGTGCGGATGATTGGCCCCAATGCCGGGTTTGAACCGGCGAATATTATCCATACCTGCCGCTGTGATATTGAACCGGGGGCGGGCACAACATGGGCATTCTGCCGGACGGAATATCCGGCGCTGGATATGCTGGGGCGGCCCATCAGCGCTGCCGACCCGGCCAATAGCATCATGGTGCCGTTGAGCGCGGCCTTTAATGCGGGGAATGACCCGCTGGCGGATCGGTGTATCACGGCGGCTGATTGCCGCGTTGCCGGGGGCAGCGGCGTGTTTGATAATGTGGATGTGATCTTCCGCAACACGGTGGGCGGCGCGGAGGCAATAGGCCTGCTTGGGCTGACCTTTGCGGTGTCGATGCTGTTGCCGGGAGTTGGAATTATTCTGATGTTTTTAATGATGACGGGCGTGGTGGCAATGTTCACCGCATTTTTGCGGATTATGGTGGCGTATGTAACGGCGATCATGTCGCTGGTGTTCCTGATGATGCTGGCGCCGATCTTTATCAGTATGCTGCTTTTTTCCAAAACGCAGAATATGTTTAACCGTTGGATGGGGTCCATCATTGCCTACACATTCCAGCCGGTGCTGGTGCTGGCCTTTCTGTTTGTGATTGCGGAAGCCAGCTCCGTGAACAACATGCTGAATGTGATTAACCAGAGCAAGGCCTATGAGCAGGGTGAGCAGGCCTCTTATTCGGTGGGCGGCGAGGATTCATGGCAGTTTAAATTTTATGGCCCGAAGTTGAAGCTGGAATATATCGAGCCCGGCACAAATCTGGCCTTGGTGGAGGATAGCCGGGGCGTGAAGATGTTTAAGGCCGGGGATGATGTTTTCGATAAATATGGCGGGGTGGCGCCGGGGCCGATGACTGCCGCTGGCGCGCCGCTGACGGCCAACTGTACCTATGATATGGAGGATCAGGAGAATTACTGTTTGGTGCGGCCGGATAATCAACCGCAATATATGGCTAAAGAAATGATCGTGGTGATTCTGCTGTGGTTATTGCTGGGCTCGATCGTGGCGGGATTTATTGAGACGGTGCCGGATCTTGGCAATAAGCTGGCGCGTTTTCAGGGTGTTACCAGCACAATGACGCTGGGCAGCAGCTCGCGTAGTTTCGGGCAGGGAAAAGATATCGATGCAAGCCGCTTAGACCAGACACTGGGAGAGGGATATTCCGCAACGAACATGCTGGAGGCGGCGATTAAAGGCGTTGCCAATCGTATTGTGCCAAGTAATGTGATGCGTGGATTTGGCGTGGTGACAAATGGTAAGCCTCAAGAAGAAAAAGGACTTCCGGGCACAGAAACAGGAAAGCCAAAATCGGATGGATCCGGCACAGGCGGTAAAGGGGTTCAAGAGAAAACAGGCGATGATGAGGATACAGATACAGATACATATGAGAGGCGTCCGAAGGATGCGCCTAAGTGAAAAAAAGGCGGGTAACCCTGCCGCCTATGGGCGATAAAGTTCCAGCCGGTGAGTGCCCAGTTGGCGCGTTTCTAGCCGCCACCCTTCCGTATAACGTGAAAGCGCCGGGCGGCGATCCGCGCTGCCGTCGCCGCTGATTTCCGGCGCATGGATGAGGCGGATTTCATCCACAAGCCGATGTTCCAGCAGTGCCTGTGCCGTGTGCCAGCCGCCTTCGGCCAGCAAGCGCGTGATGCCGCGCTGTGCCAGTTCAGCCAGAATCTGCGGTAAATCATCCGCCGCCGGCGCGGGGAGGATGGCTTCGGCATGGGGCGGCAGCGGAAAGTTGTACGCCTTCCGGGTCACCAGCCAGCTGGGCGCATCGGCGTTGAGAAGCACCTGTGCGGTGGGAAGCATCTGCCCGCTGCCATCCAGCACGATGCGAATGGGCGAGGCCGAAAGCAGGCCGGGCAGGCGGCAGGTGAGGGTGGGGTTATCCTGCCGCGCCGTGTTGCCGCCCACCAGAATGGCATCATGGTTTCGGCGCAGAAAATGGACATGCGCTTTGGCCGCGTCATTGGTGAACCAGCCGCCGGCTTTTGCGCCTAACGTGCCGTCTTTGGTGAGCGCAAGCTTGAGTGTCACAAGCGGCTTGCCGTGATGCTGAACCTTCAGAAAACCGGCCATGGCGGCTTCGGCCTCTTGCCGCAGCAGCCCAAGGTGAACCTCCAGCCCGGCTTCCCGCAAATGGGCAATGCCGCTGCCGGAGACGCGGCTATCCGGGTCTTCCACGGCGATGAAAACCCGCCTGATGCCGGATTGCAGGATGGCTTCCGTGCAGGGCGCCGTGTTGCCGTGATGGTTGCAGGGCTCCAGCGTGACATAAAGGATGGCTTCGGCGGGAAGCTTCCCGCCTGTAACGCCGTGCGCCATGGCGATGGCGGCGGGCTCGGCATGGGGCGCACCGCCGGCGCCGGTATGGGCGCTGCCCAGCGTGCAGCCATGATGGCTGATGACCGCCCCCACCGAAGGCCGGGCAGGAAACATCAGCCCATTGCCCAGCCGCGCCAGCCGGATGGCGTGGCGCATGGGGCGCTGATGTTCCGGCAGGGTGAAAAGATCGGCAGAATTCATGCGGTGGAGAATAGGGTGATTGGCGGCGGTTGCCTAGCGGTTAAATAAGGACAAAATCATCCGTATTAACCTGATCGGGCGTGATGCCACTTAAAATAAAGATCAAACCGATGCCATTGGCCACCACCGCATCCCCGATATCGGAGGCATTCACGGTGAAGCCACCAATGCCCGTGGAATTAACGATGGAGATAATATCTTCACTGATGGTGAAATCTTCAATGAAGGCCGTGCCGTTATCAATGGAAAAATCGAAGCGGAATTCGTCCGCGCCTTCGCCGCCAATCAGGGTGTCATTCCCCGCGCCGCCGCTGATGGTATCCGCGCCCTTGCCGCCATGGACGGTATCATTGCCTTCCCCGCCATCCGTAATATCATCATCCAGATTGCCGTTGATGAAGTCATCCCCCGTGCCGCCATCAATGCTATCCAGCCCCATGCCACCACGGATGATGTCGCCGTCCGCGCCGCCGTCAATTGTGTCATCCCCGCCATTGCCGTTAATCACATCAATGCCCGCGTCACCATTGATGCTGTCTGCCCCATCCGCGCCGCGAATGGTATCGCCTTCACTGCCGCCATTGATGGTGTCATCGCCCAGATCGCCGTAAAGATCATCCGCATCCGCGCCGCCGTCAATGGAATCATTATCCGCGCCGCCGCGAATGAGATCGTTGCCCGCGCCGCCGGTCAGCGTATCGTCCCCGCCATTGCCGCGCAATTCGTCAAAACCGTCCCCGCCGTCTAAATCATCCGCGCCATCATCGCCGAACAGGGTGTCGTTTCCCTCATCACCCAGCCCGATATCGTCGCCCAGCCCGCCGCGCATAACATCATTGCCGGTGCCGCCATCAATGGAATCGTCGCCGTCATTGCCGTTCATCGTATCGTTTCCGCCGCCGGCATTGATGGTGTCATCCCCTTCGCCGCCCTGAATTTCTTCGTTAAAGGCGCCGCCGGTCAGCAGATCATCCAGCGTGGTGCCAACAATCACAAAATCGGCCATCAGACGCCCTCCATCGGCAAACGTTCCATTGCCGCGCCGGCCTTGGCGCAAAGTGCCTCCAGAAGTTGCATGATGCTTTCCAGATGTGCAGAATCCGGATGGCGCAGCACCAGATTTGTGCCCCAGACACCCTCTTCATTAAAGGGGTAGCTGCCGATTTCCACATCCGGGTTATCCTCCTGCAGCGCGCGCAGCCCATCGGCCACATCGCCCTCGGGAATGTTGATGCGTAATGTCATGCTGAGGATGCGGGAACCGTGCGGCAGGCCGGGCAGGATGCGGTCAAACATCGCCTGCATAATGCGCGGCACGCCCGCCATCACATAAACATTCTCCATGCGAAAGCCCGGTGCGCCGGAAACCGGATTGCCGATCAGCTCACAGCCTTCGGGCACATCGGCCATTTTCCGCCGGGACTCATTACATTTGGTCGGGTTATCCGCGTAATGATCTTCAATGGCGGCCAGCGCCGCGCGATGGCGAATGATGGGCACGTTAAAAGCTTTGGCAATGGAATGTGCGGTGATGTCATCATGGGTGGGGCCAATGCCGCCGGTGGTGAAAACCACATCATGCGCCTTTGAGAGGGTGCGTACCGTGTCAATAATAGTTTGTTCCACATCCGGAATGACCCTTGCCTCCATAAGCTTCAGCCCGTGGCGGTTCACGCCGTTGGCGATGTAATTTAAGTTGGCATCCTGCGTGCGGCCGGAGAGAAGCTCGTTTCCGATGATGATGGCGGCGGCGGTGGGGTGGGTGTTCATCGGGTGATTATACGCTTCCGCGAGTGCGGCGGCAAGCACGGTGCAGGGAGTAAGGCATAGTTTTTTATGGCAGAGGCGGCATCGCCATTGCATTTCTGCTGAAACCCGCTATGAACATGTGCTCGGTTTGGTGTGCGTGGTGTTATGCGAACATCGGCCTGGCGAGTGTGGCCTGTTAGCTCAGTTGGTAGAGCAAGGGACTGAAAATCCCTGTGTCCGTGGTTCGAATCCGCGACAGGCCACCATTAGCCGCAATTGTGAGCTTCGCTCACATAAGAGGCTTATGCCGCGCCGTAGCTCAAAGAGCGAAGGCGGGCTAATGCATTTTCATTCCTTCCCGGATGAGTAGCAGCTTCCCCTTTTTTTTCTAAGCACGTTGCCCGAACCACAGAGATAAAGAAGCCATCACAACACGGGCTTCGCCCGGGTGATGGCGGGTTCGAATCCGCGACAGGCCACCATTAGCCGCAATTGTGAGCTTCGCTCACAAAAGAGGCTTATGCCGCGCCGTAGCTCAAAGAGCGAAGGCAGGCTAATGCATTTTCATTCCTTCCCGGATGAGTAGCAGCTTCCCCTGATTTGCTTTATTGCAAGCGTTGGCGGGGTTTTTAGGTGTAATATTGGTTGTTAGAGCCGACGGGCGCTTCAATGGTGAAGCCATAACGCATGGTTTCGGCCAGTTGCAGGGCCTTCTGATGGGCATGCTCTTCACCGCCGGGGCCTTTTCTTAAATCTGCGCCCATTGTGTGCATGATGGAGTGATAGAGCACATCCGGGATGGATTCCTGCTCTTCGACAAACTGGCGGGAGCGTTCATCCACCAACGCACCCACGGCGCAGATGGCCTTGCGAATGCCGTCACTGCCCGCTTTCAGGCGCACCGCCACGGAGTTGGGATCCGACATCACATGTTCGGCGTAGCATAATTCTTCCTTCTGGGATTCTGCCAGGCACATCACATTGCTGAAGCCATGATCGTCCAGGGCGCTTTTAATTTTTTCCAGCGCGTCCGTGCGCTCATCATCTTCCAGCCCGTTCATGCCGATTTCGGTATAAGGATGGCCGTCACTGCCCACCACATGGCGGGCAAAAAACATCACGCGATCTGTCACGCCGTGCATATTGCCGGGATGTGAAGCGGTGCATTCATAGCCCGTGCTGGTATGGTGGCAATGCCCAATGCCAATAATGCCGTTATCATACTTAAAACTTGCCATAACTGCCCTTCGCCCGTTTTGTGGTTATTTGTTTTTTCATGTCTGTTCTCATGATACGCATAAAGTCTTAAAGATGCGTTAACGGGTGATAACAAAATGCGTCTTTTGGCGCTTTTTTGTCAAAAAACCCGGAATTATCAAAAATTTCCATCGGATGAAGAGAAGTTTTTGACAAGAAACAATCGCTTGCGTATAAGCGCGGTTCACATTGCATGTGCATGCGTCAGTAGCTCAGCTGGTTAGAGCGCAGCCCTGATAAGGCTGAGGTCGGAGGTTCAAGTCCTCCCTGACGCACCATCCTTCGCCCCCTCGCAGTTGCGGGATGATTGCCCGGCACGGATGGTTGCAAACCTCCTCCTTTTTATAAGAAGCCATCACGGCACGGGCTTCGCCCGGGTGATGGCGGGTTCAAGTCCTCCCTGACGCACCACTTAGATTTTCTTACGCGCGCATGCGCGCTTAGAAAATCAAGTGTCTCGCCGTAGCCCTTCAGGGCGAAGGCGGACAGCCGAACACGATAGCTGTCCGTTGTAATCAGCCTGAATTTGCTGCTTCAGGGACTCGAATATCTCATCTTGTGAGTGGGTATCGTTTTCAACGAAGTTGATGATTTCGTTGATTTTTTTCCTTATCCATAATGCTCTCGATTATTAAAATTCCCGATTACTTTCCAAGCCGCATCCAAGCGAAGCAAAAATTTTTCCTGGAGGCCCTTGAAATAGTGAATTAAATTCCCATATGAAAGATTCTTACTTACTTTTTTACCACTTAAAAAGGAAATGGTTATGACAATGAAACTCAAAATAGACCTCAGCCAGGGCCAAATCGAAGTTGAAGGCGACAATGATGATAAGGTCATTCAGGCTTGTAATGATTTAATGAAAAAAATTGAAGACATTACCCCTCAAATTATTCATCTGCCTGCCGAGAAGCCTATCGCTGCATTACCAGAACCCAAAAATGATGATGAAGAAAATACATCTGCAAAGCCGAAAAAGAAGGCCACGCAGAAGAAACCATCTACGGCTACTACATTTAAAATGGTAACCGAGTTATTTCAAAGCGAGGATGCAAAAAAGATCAAACAGTTTTATGAGCAATACGATTTAAAGACGCATCCGCGGAAAGTAACAACCTTCGTCTACTTTATGGAGAAAAAGCTTAATATTAAAAATATTTCTGCTGATCATTTATATACTTGCTACAAAATTATCGGACAAAAAAGTCCCAAAGTTTTGCAGCAGGCGGTACGTGATGCCAAAAGCCAAAAGGGATGGCTTATCCATGACGATTGGAATGACCTAAAAATCACCCATACTGGAGAGGAAGCTGTGGAGTATGACTTTGAGAAAAAATCTGCTCAAGCGGCATAGGTTTTAAATGAATGAGCTGTCTTTAGAGAATTTTGTTGAGCGCGTTCCAGATTTTGACAATCTGGACGCCTCACAAAAGATCCGTTTTTTTGCCTATTATCTCCTTGAGCACAAAAAGCAGGAGCACTTCACCGCTGCGGACATTAACGCCTGCTTCGACGTATTACACATTACACCATACAGCAATATTTCAATGTACCTCTCCAGACAGGCAAAGGGTAAGGGGGCCATTTTCATTAAAAATAAATCTGGCTACCGCATGGAACGGCAATGCAAACGAGACATAGAAACAGAAGTTTCTGATTCACCCATCATTCGTGCAACTAAAAGTACTCTTAGAAACCACGTAAAAGACAACCTCCCGGAATTCTCTAAGGCATTCATAGAAGAGGGCGTTAAATGTTATGAATATGGCCTGTATCGTAGTGCTATCGTGATGACATGGCTATTTGCTGTCGACCACCTATGTGAGTACATCATCAGTAATAAACTCAATGAATTCAATGCGGTATATATGGCCGACAAGGCAAATAGAAAAAATCTTCAGATACACACAAAGGATGATTTCTCCGAAATGCAGGAGAAGCAATTTATCCAGTTATGCCGCACGGCCAAAATAATTAGCAACAATGTCAGAATAATCCTGGAACAGAAGCTTGATACGCGTAACACGTACGCACACCCCGCTAATATTACAATTACTCCAGCAAAATGCTCTGATTTTATAACCGACCTTCTTGACAACGTTGTATCAAAATATGTTGTTTGAATACGGCACCGGCATGGATAATATCATCACACGCATGTCCCCAGAGGTTCTAACAACGTCCACTAGGGAGCGCCATCCTTCGCCCCCTCGCAGTGGTGGGATGGTTGCCGAGTTCCCCTAATTCCTCAATGGCTTGCCGGTGTTCAGCATATGCTCGATGCGGGCGAGGGTGAGCGGATGTTTCACCAGTTCCATGAATTTCTCGCGCTCCAGATCCAGCACATCCTGCTCGGAAAGTTCGTGCAGAATGTCCGTTTCCCCGCCGGAAAGTACATAGCCCACCGCGCGGCTGACGGTGAGATCATGCGGCAGCACATTGCCTTTCTTTTCCTCGCCTTTGAGCGCCATTTCCAACGCCGTGCGCGCCGTTTTGCCCGGCAGATGGACGGGATGAGTGTGTGGCGGAGTATATTCTTCCGCCAGCTCCAGACACCGCGTTTTGGCATCCGCCAGCAGGCGTTTGCGGTTCATGGTGATACGGCTCTTTTCGTTGAGAATCAGCATGTCTTGCGCCTGATCGGCCGATTTTGCCACCTTGGCCATAGAGATATTCATGAAGGCATCTTTAATGGCGGGCATGGTGTTAAGCGTTTTAACCGGTGATAAAAAGCTGAACCATTTGCCGAATTTAGCGTTCACCGCGCCACTTTCCGCCCGGTTTTTCAGCTGGCGGAAGATCATTTCCTTGCAGCCGCCCCAGCCGGGCACGATGCCCACGCCCACTTCCACCAGGCCGGTATAGGTCTCCGCATGTGCCACCACGGCGTCACTATGCAGCAGAATCTCACAGCCACCGCCAAAGGCAAAGCCTGCGGGCGCTGCCACCACCGGGAACGGGGCATATTTCAAGGCCATATAGGCTTCCTGCCCCTGCCTGATGATGCCGTCAATTTCCTTCCAGGCAGCCACATTGGCGGCAAAGAGCAGCACGCCAATATTCGCACCCACGCAGAAATTTTCGCTGTCATTGCCGATGATCAGCCCCTTATAGCCTTCTTCCTCCACGGTTTTGACGGCGGTTTGCACCATTTCCAGACTCATCGGATCGAGCGCGTTCATCTTGCTGGTAAACTCAAGGCATAAAATACCATCCCCCACATCCCACAGGGACGCGGAAGGATTCTTCTTCACCGGCTTTTTGCCCAGTTTTTTATCCGCCAGCATCCACGCGGATTCATCCACGGGAATGGCGGCGTAATCCCCGCCGGTGGTAAGGAATTGCGGGCGATAGCTCCCCCCTGGAGGGGGAGCGGACGAGGCCTCTTTTGAGGCTGAGTCGTGGGGGGGTGTTCCGTTGCGTGAAGGCTGCCCCCCCACCGCATCGGCGTGCTTCGCGCCCGCCTCTGCGACTCCCCCTCCAGGGGGGAGTTGATAGAACCCGCCTTTTTCAATGGCCTTTTTCAGCAGGGCGGGAACGGGCTTCCCGGCCGCTTCCAGCGCGGCTTTCAGCCATGCCGCACCCAGTTTGTCGATCAGCTCGAACGGGCCGAACTTCCAGTTATAGCCCAGCCGCATGGCCTCATCGACGCTCAGAATATCATCGGCAATCTCCGGCACTAAACCCGCCGTATAGCCTAAGAAATCCACCAGCACGGCCCTGGCATAGCGCCCGGCATCACTGTCGGCATCCACCAGATTCAGCAGGGATTTGCGCGCGGCATCAACCTCCGGCAATCGGGGCTTATCTGCCGGGGCATACGTACCGTTTTGCAGGTTTTTGGCCTCTTTAACCTTGCCGCCGCCCTCGGTGTTCAGGCGGTAAAACCCGCCTTTGCCCTTGCGGCCGGTATAGCCATCCGCGATCATATCTTTGATAAGCTGATGCTCGGCATACACCTCAAAAAACGCATCATCCTTCGGCAATGTTTGCGCAAAGGAGGTGGCAATCAGCGGCAGCAGGTCAATGCCGATTAAGTCCATCAGGCCGAAGACGCCGGTTTTGGGGATGCCCACCGGGCGCCCCATCACCTCATCGGCCACTTCCACGGAAATGTTCATTTCAAGGGCATGTTTCAGCGCCGCCGCCAGCCAGTAAACCCCAATACGGTTGGCAATGAAGCCGGGCGTATCATGGCACAGCACCACGCCCTTCCCCAACTGCACGTCACAGAAACGGCTGATGGCGGAAACGGCATCCGCCCGCGCCGTGCCCGGCACAAGCTCCAGCAGGCGCATATAACGCGGCGGGTTGAAGAAATGGGTGATCATGAAATCCCGCGTGAAATCTTCCGACATCCCCTGAGTGAGGGTTTTCAGCGGCAAAGTGGAGGTGTTGGACGACACCACGCTGCCCTTTTTACGCACTTCATCAATCTTTTTATAGAGTGATTGTTTGGCCTCCAGCTTCTCAATGATGACCTCAATGATCCAGTCGCACTCACTGAGTTTTTTCAAATCATCGTCCAGATTGCCGGGGGTAATGCGCTTAAGGTTGCGCCGATGCATCAGCATCTGCGGGTCGGATTTCTTCATCTTTTCCAGTGCGGATTCCGCCAGCTGATTGCGGCTGGAAGCGCCTTCAGGAACCATATCCAGCAGCAGGACGTCTGCTCCGCCATTGGCCAGCTGGGCGGCAATGCCCGCCCCCATGACGCCGGATCCGATTACCGCGACTTTTTCAATGCGCATCATGTCAACTCCTTACAACTCTGCCAGCATAGCAGAAATAACCGGGGAAAAGTAGCCCCATAGCACCCATACGGCACATGCCTAACCGCCTTTACCGAAAATGCCGTGCGGCATGTCGGGATAGGGCTTTAAAAGGCTGGTGACACCCATGGGGGATTCCGCCCCGCCCATGAATAACGCCGCGTGCGGCAGCATGTTTTTGGCCATCCGCTCAAGAATATGCTTTTTTGTTTCGGGGTCGAAATAAATCAGCACGTTGCGGCACATGATGATGTCCCACAGGCCAAGGCTGCTGAAATCCTTAATCAGGTTCTGCTCTTTAAACATGATGGCGCTTTTTAACTCATCTTTCACCTGCCAGCTATCGGCGCGCTCCGGATTCTGCTGGAAATATTTCATCAGATATTGAATGGGCAGGCCGCGCTGCACTTCAAACTGGTTATAAATTCCGTCTTTAGCTTTTTTAAGCGCCACGCTGTCAATATCGCTGGCCAGAATTTCTACCGGTTTTCCGCCAAGCAATTGTGGGTTCTCTTTCAGGATCATGGCGATGGAATAAGGTTCCTGCCCGGTGGAGCAGGCGGCGCACCAGATGCGTAATTTGGAACCTACGGACGGCATCAATGCCGGCAGCACATTATTTTTCAATAAATCAAAGGGCTTGGTATCACGGAAGAAGAAGGTTTCATTGGTGGTCATCGCCTCCACAATCTGCTTGCTGAACTGCTCGGAGGGATGGTTGCGCACATGCGCCAGAAACAGGCTGATTTCAGGAAAGCCATGCTCCCGGCTCAGTGGCAGCATGCGGGATTCCACCAGATATTCCTTATCTTCCGACAGTGCAATACCCGCCTGTTCTTTGACCAGATCGCGGACGAAGCCAAAATCATGCAAGGTTAAGCTCATGCGATTGTTCCTAGTGAATGTTGTTTTATGGTTTCCGTCATTTTTTCCAGCGGGACAATGGCGCTGCAGATATTCTTCGCCGCCGCCGCGCCGGGCATGCCCCACACCACGCTTGTTTTCTTATCCTGCGCCAGAACCACACCTTGTTTTTCATGCAGAATTTCTGCGCCCTTGGCGCCGTCCGCACCCATGCCGGTGAGGATCACCGTCAGCACCTGCCCGCCATACACCTCCCCCAATGCGCGCAGCATGGGGTCCACCGCCGGGCGGCAGAAATTCTCCGGCTCACTGTCTGACAGGGTCAGGACAACATTACCATCCCTGTGGCGCTTGGGAAGCATGTGAAAATCACCCCGCGCCAGATAGATATGGCCGGGCGTAACCACCATCCCCTCATCGGCTTCATGGCAGGGAATGGCAGAGATTTTACCGATCTGTTCCGCCAGCGCGGCCGTGAAATGTTTGGGCATATGCTGGGTGACGAAAATGGGGATGGTAATCTTTGCTCCGGAAAGTGCGGTGAAAACACGCGAAAGCGCATCCGGCCCGCCGGTGGAAGCGCCAATGGCCAGCGCTTTGGGCGGTGTGGTAAATGTATGTTTGCTCAGGCTAAAGGCCGCTCCGTCTTTAACCGGGGCAGGGGCTGGCTTTTCCACCGCCGGCTGGCCGGCGGGTTGGGATGTTTGTGGCAAGGGTGCTGCCGGTGCCACCGGGCGGGCGGGCAGCGATTCGGCAATCACGCGGATTTTCTCAACCAACAGGGCTGAAAAAGCTTCCATGCTCTGTCCGGCTTCCGGCTTTGGGATATAGTCTGCAGCGCCCTTTGACAGCGCCCGGATCGTATCGCGCGAACCCTGTTTGCTGCTGGCGGAAACCATCAGCACGCGGGCGCGGCGATTGATTTTCAGCAATTCCGGCAGCGCGGTCAACCCGTCCATATTCGGCATGTTGATATCCAGCGTGATGATATCAATGGCGGCGCCATGTTTTTCCAGCGCCTTGATGGCGGCAATGCCGTCTGAAGCTTCATCCAGAATGGTGATTCCTTCCACCTGTTCCAGCGCGTTGCGGAAAATTTTCCGCACCACGGCGGAATCGTCCACAAGTAAAAGATTAACCGGGCGGTGAGCGGACATCTAAAAGCCTGAATTTTTTAAGGACATGATCAGATCGGAGTGGTTTAGCTTTCGAGCAAGCCAAGCTGCACCAACTTGCCCTGGATGATGGCTTTATCGAAAGGCTTCATGACATATTCATCCGCGCCGGACTGCATGGCCTGCATGATTTTGGTCATATCATTTTCCGTGGTGCAGAAGATAACTTTGCACTCCACGAATTCTTTCATCTGGCGGAAATAGAGCAGGAATTGCATGCCATCCATGACGGGCATGTTCCAGTCCAGCAAAACAATCTCCGGCGTGCGCTCTTTGGCGCGTTCAATCGCCACTTTGCCGTCTTCGGCCTCCATCACCTCAAAACCAAGCTCTTCCATAATGCGGCGGGAAACATTCCTCACCACACTTGAATCATCCACCACCAGGGCTATACGCATCTTTCTCTCCTTCCGGGTTTGACTATTTTCAACTAACGCATTCTTTATGCATCATCATCATCTTCGTCTGAAAAATCCAGTAAACTAGCAATATTGAGTACCAGCAGTAGCCGATCGGGCAATTGATACACCCCCAAACCAACCTGCCGCCATGCCTGTGGCAGATTGGCGGGCAGCGCTTCCTGCTGATCCAGCGGCAGATTCATCACTTCGCCCACACCGTCCACCTCAAGGCTGTAGAGTTCGTTCTGGCGGTTGACCACCACCTGCATGGTCATGTGACTTTCTTCCGAAGGGGGCAGGCCAAGGCGGCGGCGCATATCCATGACGGTAACAATCCGCCCCCGCAGATTAATGCAGCCGAGAATTTCCGGGGAAGAAAGCGGCACGGGCGTGATGGGCAGCGGGCGCAGCACATCCTGCACCAAGCCCACCGGCAGGCCAAAAAGCTGCCCGTCCAGATGCATGGTGACCAATTGCTGCTTGGGAACATCCAGCCGGGAAAGCAGCTGGTTTTTAACATCGGTGGAGAGGGCATTAGTCATGAAGAAGCTCCTGCGGGTGGAGGGCTTGCCCGGCATGGCTTTTTGTCAGCACTGCCTGAATTTCCGGGACGAGCGCCTCCCGCTCCGATTTGGTAACAAAGCCGTCAAAGCCGGGATCATCGGCAATGTCATCCCGCGTGTGGCTGGTCAGCGCGATAAAAGGCAGGTTCCGGTAAGCCGGGTTTTCCTTAAAGGTTCGGGTCAGCGTTACGCCGTCCATGATGGGCATGTCGATATCCGTGACCACAAGTTGATAGGCCGAAGCGCCCTCTTTTTCTAAGATCTCTTTGGCTTCCTGCCCATTTTCGGCCGTGACGACGTGGTAGCCGGCAATGGTGAGCGCCGGTGCCATGAATTTGCGGAAGAAGGGGCTGTCATCCACCAGCAGAATGCGGATATCGCCGGCCAGTTCTGTGGAGCCATCCTCTGAAACAGTGCCGTGGGTGGTCAGCCAATCCGGGAAGTGTTGCGTGAAATAATGGCTGATATCCAGCATGTCGCACGTGGTGCCGTCCACCACGATGCTGCCCAGCGTGCCGGTACGTTTGGTGCCGGTATCCACCTGAATTTCACAGTGGCTGATATCGAGGATTTCTTCGGCAAGAATGCCAAGTGTCCGGTTTTCGTCGGAAAAAACGATAACTTCCTGCATGCCCTCTTCCGGGAAGGGCTGGGAGTGATGCAGCATGATAAGCTGCATCAACCCGCCGCGATACTGCACCACGCGACTATCTCCGGCATGCTCAACGGTGGCCATGTTGATTTCCTCCAGCCGTGAAACCAGCTCCAGCGGCACCACGGTGGGCGCCGCGCCCCAGATTTTAAAGACCAGCAATGCCACCGCCTGATCCTTCATGGAGCGTTCCGTGGTTTCATCCGCGTGCTGGGTGGTATCTTCCATGGCCTGTGACCCGGCAAGGTTCAGAATGCCGTTGGGATCCAGAATCATGATGACACTGCCATCCCCCAAAATGGTTGAGCCGGAAAAGGCAGGTACGGATGTGAGCGCCCTGGAAAGCGGCTTCACCACGATTTCTTCGGTATGGTAAACCTCATCCACACAGATGCCGAAATGCTGCGAGCCAACCTCACACACCACCACATGCTGTTGTGGCAGAGCGCCACCGGCACGATTTTCCATCTTCATTTCGTCATCATCCGCCGCTGTCATGGCAGCGGCTTTCCGTTCCAGCTTCAGCACTTCGGCCAGTGAAACCAGCGGCAGAAGCTTGCCGCGCAGGCGCAAAACAGGCGCGCCGTTGAGGGTTTCAATGGCATGGTGATTCTGGGTTGATGCTTCTTTGTTGTCCGTGCGGATAATTTCCAGCACCCGCGTTTGGGGCAGGGCAAAAGTCTGCTGCTGCACGGCAATGATCAGCACCGGCATGATGGCCAGTGTCAGCGGTAATTTGATGGTGAAGCACGAGCCTTCCCCGGGCGTGGATTCCAGCTCCACATGGCCGCCGATTTTTTCAATATTCCGCCGCACCACATCCATGCCCACGCCACGCCCGGAAACGGCGGTGACTTTATCCGCCGTGGAAAACCCGGCATGAAAAATATGCTGGAAAAGCTGCTTATTGGTCATCTCCGCGGCTTCTTCGGGGCTGGCCAGCCCATTTTCCAGAATTTTTTGTCTGATTTTCTCAGGGTTCAGCCCCTTGCCGTCATCGGTGATGGTGATGACAATATGGCCGCTATCGTGATACGCGGCGAGGGTGACCGTGCCGTTACCTTTCTTGCCGGCGGCCTGCCGATCTTCCGGCGTTTCCACCCCATGATCGCAGGAATTACGCACCATATGGGTGAGCGGGTCTTTGATGGCGTCCAGCATCTGGCGATCCAGCTCCGTCTCCGCCCCTTCCATCACCAGCTCAATTTTTTTACCCAGCTCCAGATTCAGATCGCGGATCAGCCGTGGGAATTTCGCCCAGGCATTGCCAATGGGCTGCATGCGGGTTTGCATCACGCCCTCCTGAAGCTCGGAGGTGATGAGATTCAGCCGCTGGAGAGCGGAGGTATAGTCCGAAGGGGCGGCGTCGTGATTGCGCTGAAGCTGCATCAGCTGGTTGCGGGTCAGCACCAGCTCACCCACGGTCTGCATTAAAATTTCCAGCACGTCCAGGCTGACGCGGATGGTCTGCCCGTTTGCGGCAGATTGCTGACCGGCAGGTTTATAGGCACACAAAAACCATGGGGCTTGCCCCATGGATGAAGTGCGTCCAGAATCTTCTTTATGCGCCTAAGGAAACAAGCCCACTGTGCTTATCGATGTGAATATCATATTGTTTTAAC
>JAUIEX010000073.1 GCA_030429725.1 Alphaproteobacteria bacterium | reverse complement strand
ATAGGCCGCTTTGGCAATGCTGATGGTGTAATCAGGGTTTTCCTTAAAGCCGTCAAAAAAATGTTCGGCGTCCAGCATCGGCTCCAGCCCTTTTTTGGCAAGATAGGCAATGCTTTCTGAAATCATGGTCAGATTTTCTTCCAGTGAGACACCCAGCGCCTGTTCGGCGTGAAAAGCCGAGGCTTTGCCAACAATGCAGGCCGCCGTGACACCACTGTTAATTAATGTGTTCAGGCCGGGGTCATTTTCTGCTGAGATACCAGTGCGGCGTGTCATGCCGAAGGCAACCATCTTGCTTTTTTTCAAGCTGGGTAAATCCGCAAAAAAGGCATCATCCGTTGGGTTGGCGCCCGGAAAGCCGCCTTCAATATAATCAACACCCAAAGCATCCAGATGCTGTGCCAGCTGCAATTTATCCACGGCGGAAAAATCCACGCCGCGCGTTTGTGCGCCATCACGCAGCAAGGTGTCATAAAGGTAAATCCGTTCAGCCATGCCTGATATTTAGGTGCTTATGCCGCTAAAAGCTAGGTTTTCTTCATAATTTCCGTGCTGCCATCAGGATTATCTTTTAAGGCAAAGCCGGCATCTGAAATTTGGGCGCGGATAGCATCCGCTTTAGCGTAATCTTTTGCGGCCTTGGCGGCCTTGCGTGCCTCTGCCAATGTCAGGATTTCTTCCGGAATTGTGTTGGCCTTACTTTCCGGCTGCTTTTCCAGCAGTCCAAGCAAATTGGCGGCTTTGCGGAACAAGGCCGCATCTTCAGCGCCACTGTTCAGGCTGCGCACGGATTTCGCCATGGTGTAAAGCTCCGAAAGTGCCAGTGGCGTGTTCATATCGTCATAAAGTGCGTTTAGAAAACGCTCATAGGCAGCATGAATGCGCATGGATTGTGCTTCATTTTCAGGTGCGTTTTTTTTTGATTGCTCCCGAGAAAGCCTGCTGGCTTTCTCATGGAGCGCTGCTTGCGCAGGCTCAGGGCTGCGCTCGCCTCCTGGCTTGCCACTGGTATGACCTCCATGATTAGAGTTGGCTGGCTGTGCGGCATCCTGAAAAATTTTCAGCTTTTTCTGTGCTTCGGCCACCGCATGATCGGAGAAATCCAGCGGCTTGCGGTAATGCGTGCCAAGGAAGAGCAGGCGAATGGCTTCGCCCTCAACGCCTTTATCGAGCAGTTCCCGTACCGTGGTGAAGTTGCCAAGGGATTTGGACATTTTCTCGCCGTTAATTGTTAAAAAGCCATTGTGAATCCAATAGTTAGCATAAGAACTTGAAGTGTTTCCGCAACGACTTTGGATGATCTCATTTTCATGATGAGGAAATTTCAAATCCGCCCCGCCGCCATGAATATCGAAGTTTTCTCCCAGATATCTGGTGCTCATGGCAGAGCATTCAATATGCCAGCCCGGGCGGCCTTGCCCCCATGGGGAATTAAAAACGGAGGAGGAATCATCGCCTTCATTGGCCGGTTTCCATAAGACAAAATCACCGTCGCTGCGCTTGTAGGACTCCACCGTGATGCGCGCGCCGGCTTGCAGATCTTCCAGTTTTTTGCCGGAAAGGTCGCCATAAGCATAATCATCCCATTTGGGGGCGGACTGAATATCAAATAAAACATGCCCTTCGGAAAGGTAAGCGTGGCCATTGGCGATAATCTGCGCAATCAGCGCAATGATTTCATTCATGTGATCCGTGGCGCGAGGTTCATGGTTTGGGTTCAGGCAATTAAGCGCAGCCATATCCTCTTGAAACCATTGCGTCACCCGTTTGGTGAGGGTGGAAATTGGCTCGTTATTGACTTTAGCTGCTGCATTAATTTTATCGTCTACATCGGTGATATTGCGAACATAATTTATATTCTCTTGTCCATATTCATGGCAGAGGATGCGGTAAAGCATGTCATACACCACCACGGCGCGGGCATTGCCAAGATGCGGGCGTTCATAGACGGTGGGGCCGCAGACATACATGCCCACTTTTCCCGGTTTCAGCGGCGTATAAACCTCTTTCCGGCGGGTGAGGGAATTGGTGAGAGTGATAGGCATAAGAGCGTTATAGGCACAAAAGGAAAAAGAGTTAAGAGGGAAGAGAGAATAGTTAAGAGTTAAGATGTAACTACCAAGGGTCTGGTGAACTTTAGATTGGATTTTTCCGTAACGACTTTAGCAATATATCATAGATATTTTCTTTTCGCGAGTTGAACCTGAACTGGCATTCGGTGAGGTGGAGAATGAAAGTTTCATCGGTCAATCCGTTGAACTGGGCGAGTCTTCTTTTGGCAAATGACCAGAAGCTCTCAATACCGTTTACATGACTTTTCCCGCGCACAAATTCGTCCTTTGAATGATAGACTCGGTAATGCTGATAGCCATTTAGAATCAAGCCATCATACGCCTTCCATCCATCGGTATGAATGGTGCTTCCTTCGAGTATTTGTCCTTTAATAATAGGAATTAACTGTGCTTTTGAGCAATTCTTAACCACTTGAACATAGACATTGCCATCACGTTTTAATAGGCCAAAAACAGGTGTTTTTCCTGCCGCGCCACGGCCTCTTTTTCCACGAACTCGTTTGGCACCAAAATAACTTTCATCCAGCTCAAACTCACCGGACTGAGCAGGATTATTTATACAAAACTGAGCAATATGGAGGCGCAATTTTGTATAAATAATCTTACAGCTTCGATGGGAGATGCCCGTCAATTGGGCGGCTTCATAAGCGTTCAAATCCAGCGAAAAACACTTCAGTAATTGCCTGAATTTAGCCTCCGAAATATGTGAACGCTCATAATACTTATTTTTAGAATGTTTCATAGTGACTTAGCATAACCTAAATTGTGCTAAAGTTCACCAGACCCT
>JAUIEX010000072.1 GCA_030429725.1 Alphaproteobacteria bacterium | reverse complement strand
AGCTTTATGCAACATTAAGAGAGCATATTGCGGGTTATGGAGCTCTTGTGAATAAAGCCAAAATATATGCCAATCCCGGGGCAACAACGCAGCAATTATTTTTTGCTTTTGATGCAGCAAAAGCGGTAGGGTTCAAAGATGTCATTTTTGAAGAGTAGATGTCTTTCAGATTTTTATGAAAGTGAGGCGGAGCCGGATCTTATTCCACTCATTAATATTATTTTTCTTTTACTTATATTCTTCATTATCACGGGGCAGCAAAACTCTGAAAAACAGGTTGAGCTGTTGCCATATTCCGCTTTTTCCCGGCAGATTGAATCAAAAAAAGTTGATCTGGTGATTGAAAAAAACGGTCAGATTTTTTTTCAGGGAAAGCAAGTGGCTGAATCTGATTTTCAACAACAATTGCAGCGCTGGAAAATGCAGTTTTCGGAAGCGCCGGAGCTAAGAATTGCTGTTGCCAGCGAGCTGGAGGCGTCGGTTCTTACAAGGTTTTTTTCTAAAATACGTGGTGCGGGTATCAGAAATATAGAGTTGGCATCAACGCCATCAGCAAGGAAATATGTGGATGAATAACTATATCGCACGCCCTCCGTTATGGTATTTTCTGCTGTCATTGCCACAAAAAATGACGATGCCGAGAGCGTGCGGCGGCGCGATAATCCTGCATTTTCTGATGTTAGCGATGATGGTGCTTGTTCTGAAAGATAAGCAGGAGACAAAGCCACTGGAGTTTGTTGCAATTCAGCTTGGCTATGAAGAAAAAGTGGCGGAGCCTTCGGCGGCAAACCCTGTATCTAACTGGAATTACTCTAAAAAAATGCCCAAGGCGCAGCCAAGGCAGCAACAGCCTGTTGCGATGCCGCAGTTGAAACCACAATCCATGACGCAGCCAAATAAGGTTGCAAAAACAGTGGAAAAGGAAATGTTAAAAATTTCTTCCACACCTTTATCAATGCAAGCTCCTTCGCAGGCAGTGTCCGTCATGGATCGCGGTGAAGAGAATGCTGCGGCTCAGGATGATTTGAACCAAATAGTGATGTCCGATCTTGCCGCGGCACTATCAGGCAGCACCTTGGGAAACCGTGACAGGGCGGTGCATACAACGGTTAAAGACTATGCTGAAATGCTGTCACTCTGGATTGAAAAACACCAGCCCAATATCGTTGTAAGGGAAGCCGGCAGGGGGGTGGTTGGCATTCTTGTGCATCAAACGGGGCATGTGTTGAGGGCGGAATTAGTACGCTCAACAGGGGTTACAGCGCTGGATCAGCGTATTTTAGCCATGGTTTGGGCAAGCAACCCCATGCCGCCACTGCCAGGTGACTGGGGCTCGTCACAGGAATATTTTAAAGTGCCGTTCAGTTTTAATTATCGCTAACATAACGCCGTTACTTGCAAGCAAAGCTGCCATCCGTTATAGCCCCTGTATGGAATTTTCGAGAACATTTTTAGTGACTGGCGGCGCCGGCTTTATTGGCAGCGAATTTGTGGCGCAGCAAATAGAGGCGGGAAACCGCGTTGTGGTCTTAGATGCCTTTACATATGCCGGGCATCGCGCCAACCTGGATTGGATTTCAGCGCAGGAAGGTCAGCTTGTCATTGTTGAAGGTGATATTTGTGATCGAACGCATACGGAATTGTTGCTTGGCACATATGAGGTGGACGCAGTGTTTAATTTTGCGGCGGAAAGTCATGTGGATAACTCCATTGCAAATCCTGGGGCATTCGTCAAAACCAATGTCGATGGGGTGTACCGGATGCTTGAGGCGTCGAGGGATTATTATACGCAACTGGATGAGGCAAGAAAAGAAGCTTTCCGCTTTATTCAGGTTTCAACGGATGAGGTTTATGGAACGTTAGAGTTGGATGACCCGGCGTTTGATGAGGAAACACCAATGAAGCCAAATTCTCCTTATTCTGCGACCAAGGCAGCGGGAGATCACATGGCAAGGGCGTGGTTTCATACCTATAATTTTCCTACGATTGTAACGAATTGCAGTAATAATTACGGCCACCGCCAATTTCCGGAAAAGCTCATTCCGCATATGATTTCTAAGGCATTGGCCGGAGAAAAACTGCCTATTTATGGGGATGGACAAAATATCCGGGACTGGATTCATGTATCCGACCATTGTCGCGGTGTTTTTCTGGCTTATGCAAAAGGAAATGTTGGTGAAACCTATTGCTTTGGTGGCAATGCGGAGCGCAATAATATTCAAACAGTTGACGCTATTTGTCAGGCACTTGATGCGCTAAGGCCGCGCCCATCAGGCAGTTATAAAGAGCTGAAATCATTCGTGAATGATCGCCCTGGTCACGATAAACGCTATGCGATTAATGATGCTAAGGCTGTTGAAAAACTAGGCTTTAACCGCAGATATCAGTTTGAAGCCGGCATAGCGGAAACGGTGAAATGGTATCTTGATAACCAGCAATGGGTCAGCAGGGTTTTATCTGAATCTCAGTCGAAGGCGGCGTGACAATGAAGGGGATTATACTTGCCGGCGGGTCGGGCACGCGGCTTCAGCCCATGACAAATGTGCTTAGTAAGCAGCTTTTGCCTGTTTATGACAAGCCGATGATTTATTATCCGCTGGCAACATTAATGCAGGCGGGTATTCGTGAGATTTTGATTATTTCAACACCAAGAGATTTGCCAAAAATTGAATCATTGCTTGGTGACGGCGCGCATCTTGGTATTTCGATTGCCTACAAAGAGCAGCCCAGCCCGGATGGTTTGGCGCAGGCCTTTATTTTGGGTGAAGAATTTATTGGAGATAGCCCTGTTTGCCTGATTTTGGGTGATAATGTTTTTCATGGTCGCGGGCTGGGTGAATCATTATTGAATGCCTCAAAAACAGAGAAAGGC
>JAUIEX010000039.1 GCA_030429725.1 Alphaproteobacteria bacterium | reverse complement strand
TACTCGTTAAAACAATATGATATTCACATCGATAAGCACAGTGGGCTTGTTTCCTTAGGCGCATAAAGAAGATTCTGGACGCACTTCATCCATGGGGCAAGCCCCATGGTTTTTGTGTGCCTATAAACTTCGGTTCCTTTCGTATATTTCCGGCCTGAAGCGTCACAAAAGCTCCGTCACATAAAGCTTTTAATCAAGCTTTCAGACAGCATGTGCCAACCATCCACCAGCACAAAGAAGATAATTTTAAACGGCAGGGAGATAATCACCGGCGGCAGCATCATCATCCCCATCGACATCAAAATCGCTGAAATCATCATGTCAATAATCAGAAAAGGGATAAATAACAGAAAGCCAATTTCAAACGCCCGCCGCAGCTCACTAATCATAAAGGCCGGAATCAACACCCGGTAAGGAATCGCCTCCGGCCCTTCCACCTCCTCAATCTCCGCCACGGCAAGAAACAGCTCAAGGTCAGATTCCCGCACCTGTTTGCGCATAAATTCATGGAATGGCGCGGCCGCCAGCTTCAGCCCCTCCACATCCTCCACTTTCTCTTCCATCATCGGAAGCAGCCCCATCTCATAGGATTTTTCCAGCGTCGGCATCATGATGAACATTGTCAAAAACAGCGCCAGACTAATTAAAACGGAGTTCGGCGGCGTTTGCTGCAAACCAATCGCACTCCGCAGCAGCGAAAATACAATCACAATACGCACAAAGCTGGTCATCATCACCAAAATGGAAGGCGCCAGACTGATTAACGTAATCAATGCCACCAGCCTTACAATCTGGCGGGTTGTCGCCGCTTCCTCACCAATATTAACGTTTAAATCCTGCGCATGCGCCAGCTCCGGCAGAAGCAAGCCGCCCATCAGAAACAGGAAAATAACCCAGAAACGCAGCATCACTTCTTCACCGGCTTCACATCACGCTTTCGTTGCGGGCGCGAAAGCACCTGAACATTATCGCCGGAAAGTAACAAGGTATATTCATCCTGATCCCGGCTCACCAGATAAATGCGATGCTTCGGTGTCAGCGTCAAACGCTCAATAATTTTCAGGCGCTTTTCATGCCCATCCACCTTCAGCAACCCTTTTTCGCCCTGCAAACGCCGCAAAATCAGCGCCACGCCCATAATCAGGCACAGCACAAAAATCAGCGCACCAACAGATTGCAAAATGGCCGTCATCGTCATGCCCACTGCTATATCAGCAGTTCACACGGCGCGCTAGTCCTGGTTAATCATCTCGTTTTGTAAATACCGTCTGAGCAACATAAGCCCTTGCCGCCGTACCATGCCGCGCACCGGCTTTCACCTGACCTTCCAGTTCCGTACGTTTTTCGTCCAGCATTTCCTGCAAACCATTCAGCCGCGCCACCATGCGGTTAAACGCCACCTCATACTGCGCCAATTCTTCTTTCGGCAACGTTTCAAGCTTGCCACATAAGGTTTTAACCACCGCGTCCAGCGCCTCAAACGAAACCAGCTCCCCTTCTTTTGCCGCCAGCTCCGCCTGCATGATAAAGTCCTGCACTGCCTGAAAATCCTGCTTAATCATATCATTCATTATCTATTTTCCTTTAGGCCGCCCTGCTGCATTTTGTTTATATATATACGATAAAATTTCCGCCACGGCACCATATGCCTCCAGCGGAATAAATTCATCCACATCCAGCGCCTCTAAAATATCCACCAGCGCCGCATCTTCCTTGATAGGAATATCATGCTCTTCGGCAATCAATAACAGTTGTTTAGCAATTTCCCCCTGCCCTTTGGCCACCATTTTTGGTGCCGGATCAGCCTCTTTATCATATTTCAGCGCAACGGCTTTCTCTAAGGGTGGCTTTTTTTCCATGCCCCATCATGCCAGAAAAATATAAAAATTATATGAGTTTATTTGCCTTAACCAATCGTGGAGGATTGGCTGCGCCTGGCGGCGCAAGCATAAGAATTCGGCACTTCTGAGCCGGTCGTAATACCAGCGCCGTGCATCACTGCCGCCACGGCATCAAACACGCTTTTCAAATCACCCGCCGCAAGCTTCTCCGGCTCATTTGGCAAGGCCGGGTCATTCGTTGCAGCATTAGGATCATTTCCACCAGCTTGAGCACCATCCGCACCTACACCAGCACCCGGCGCATTTCCAGCTGCAGCTTCATTATATACCTTCAATTGAGCAACACTACCCGGATCAATCCCATATCGCTCTTTGATCGCATCACCCTGTTCTGTCACAAGCTTAGACCACAGCTCATTTTTCTCTGCCGTTAATGCCGGATCTTCCAGACCTTTCCATTGGCCGGCATATCGTTTTTCAAATGCATCTTTCGCCGCATCTTTAAGCCAGGATGTCAGATCTTTGACCTGCACATCGGATACACCACCTTCTTTCAACACTTTACCAAGTGGCGTTGAATCATCAGCAGCGGAAAGCGCAACAGCCACAACATGGTTAAGATATTGCTCCGTTCCCACTTCACATTTGGGGTCACACTCGCCCAAACCAAGTGCCTTATTTACTTTTTCAAGAAATTCCCCGGCATTGGCCAAATCACACAACCCATCCATCCCGGAAAATGCCTGATAATCTGCATTAACCTGCTGCTGATAACGCATTTCATCCGAAACAACTTCTTGATAAATGTCACTCTCTTTTTTTTGCAAAGAGCTTGCATCATTCGCCACAAGCCCTCCGGTGCGCAAAACAAGTGGCACTTGTTCATTAACGGCTTGCGCATCTTTAAAGTTGAGGTCTGTTTTGAATTTCTCTCCCAGCTCCTCATTCACAGCTTCTGGAAAATTGGTGTCATTGTAGTTCTGCTGGGCAAGAAAGTCGAAATCACGGGCACTGGTACCAGCCGCAAAACACGACACCGTACGTTGCTCAACCAGATAATACGCCATACTATTGGCCTGAGAATTCACCCCCCGCCCGCTGGTTGCGCCATAATCCCCTTCTAAAGTAGGAGCCAGGGCCATCACTGCATCATCTCTCACTTTGGCAATCTCAGTTGGAAGATTTTGCAATGCCACACTTTCTTCTTGTGATAATTGCGTGTCGTTTTTTAATTTCTCAATTGCTGATTGCACCGTTTCGTTATCAAAAACTGCTTTATATTTATCATCCACAAAGCGTTGCAATGCTTCGCTCAGGCCTGAATTTTCCTGATTCAAATCATTAAAAACGCTTCCTACTATATAGACTGAAGAACCTGACCAAGCACCTCGGCCCCACCCGTAAGTGCCGGAATCAACAATTTTGGCTGCTTCCGTAATGTCTTTTCTTTTTTCTTCCGCAAGCTGATGTTCTGCCAGGCTCTTTGAAACCTGCTGCGAAGCCTCAATAATCGTTGTTTCATCAGAAAAAATCTTTAATGCATCCAACGTGGCCTGTGCTAAGTTAAACGTATAATCTCGTACTTCCATGGCACTTAGCCCAGATGGATTAAGGCTAGTGCCATTAAGCGCCTTATGCATAAGGCTATTTGGGCCTTCTAACGCCTTCCTTAAGTCGTCAACTGTTTCAAAAAGTGCAGGATAATCTTGATTTGCAAGCTTTGTATTTTTAAGTGCAGCAAATAAGTTTTCAAGTAATTCATCCGAACGTACATGAAGATAAGTAAATCCGCCGCCCCTGCCTTGTGGCTTACCTTCTGTATACAAAAGACCCGACAATTCAGACGGCAGTTCCTCACTTACCTTCGCGTGAGCGGTAGATTGATTTATACGCTCAAAAGTCTTTTCATGATACTGCCTCATCACCTCTCTTAAACCAGCAAGAATCACCGCCTCAGCATATTGCTTCTTCAATTGTTCAAGCTGATTAGTCGGTTTACCACTCATAGATTAATCATACGCCATAAGCGTTAATGATTCGTTAAGAACGCCGCAATTTCTACAAAAAAGATAAAAATACGGATAATGCCACCATCCATGGAATATCACAGAAAAATGCTGAAGAAGATTACTCGCCAGAAGCGGTGCTAATCATTTGGTTTTCAATATTATTTTCATTCTGAGAGATATTATATTCATCCATCTTCCGGTAAAGCGTGGAACGGCTGATATTGAGCATTCTGGCTGTTTTACTAATGCGCCACTGGCTATGTTCCAGTGCTTTCTCAACCACTTCCGCCTCAATTTCAGCCATGGTTCTAAAGCGCTTATTCTTTCCGAATAAATCAATCGCCACATCATTATTGTCATCACCATCCGCCGCAACATGCCCGGGAGCGCCCTCAATAGCTGCGTAACCACCCATCAACCCGCTGAAATCCGCCGCTGTCAGCGTGTCCCCATCACATAGCACAATTGCCCGAAAAATAACGTTCTGAAGCTGGCGTACATTTCCCGGCCAGTCATATTTCGCAAACGCATCCAGAACATCCTGCGCGATGGAGGTAATCTTCTTACCTTCCTGATCGGCGTAACGCATGCAGAAATAATAAGCCAATATGGCAATATCCTGCCCCCGCTCTCTAAGCGGGGGAACGGTAAATGGAAAAACGTTCAGCCGGTAATATAAATCCTCTCTGAATAAACCGGATTTTACAGCCTTCTCAAGCGAAACATTCGTCGCCGATATAATGCGAACATCCACCTTGACCGGCAACCCCGCCCCCACAGGTTCAACTTCTTTTTCCTGCAAAGCACGCAGCAATTTAACCTGCAAATCAAGATCAAGTTCGCCAATTTCATCCAGAAAGAGCGTGCCGCCCTGCGCCTCACGAAATTTACCTTTCTGCCGCTCGGAAGCCCCGGTAAATGAACCTTTTTCATGCCCAAACAGGATACTTTCCACCAATGCCTCAGGAATCGCACCGCAATTAACGGCAATAAACGGCTTTTCTTTTCGGCTGCTGCTGCCATGGATCGCGCGGGCAAACATTTCCTTACCCACCCCACTTTCACCTTTAATAAGCACGGGAATGTCAGAATCCGCCGCACGTTTAGCAAGGGAACATGTCTCATTAATCCGCTGACTTTCACCAATAATGTCACCAAAACTGCCCGTCGCGCTACGCTCCCGCTCCAGACGGTCAATCTCCTTCTTCATACGCGCCATCCGCGTGGCATTCTCAATCACCACCTCAAGCCGCACGGCATCATCTTTCTTTTCTACAAAGTCGGCAGCGCCCATTTTTAAGGCCTTCACCGCATTATCAACATCTCCATAAGCGGTATAAATCACGATCGGAAGATCCGGCCGCACCGGGCAAACCGTTCTTAAAATATCAAGCCCACTAATCTCCGGCATTGAAAGGTCTAAAAGCACAACATGATAAGCATCCGAGGCGGGGCTTAATAGATTTTCCATCGCCATTTTGGCCGATGTTTCACATGTCACCTGATATCCGATACGCTCCAGCTGCACCTGCACGGAACGGCACTGCAACGGATCATCATCAATCACATAGACATGAAATCTCATAGGCACTCCCCCAACTGCAACCTTTGGTTTGTAAAACTAACATCAAACACACCTTGAAGAAAGCAACCGCGCAGGAAGCTTTTCATCACCGAACATTCCACCTTCTATCTGTGATTTTTATACCTCGACAAATATACACGCAGCTAGCGTAGGATTTAGATAAAATTTTAAATATCTTAATCACAATTTTTTATTTTAATTCAGCCAGTTGTTAACGCTAACTTTAACCACCATCGGGTAGAATGCCTCTTACGGGAAGTAAGGAAGGAGAACGCCCATGTGTATTTTATGCGCCAGCAAAGACCAGCTCTACCCAGGTAGCGCCAATCACATTCACGCCAATGCATCATCCGAAAATTCAGGCGGCCCTCAAAACACACCATCCTATATCACGGCACTGGATAGCGGCTATAAATGGGATAATGGCGAAGCCGGCGCAACCGTTCAAAACGGCATCACCACCGTCACCTATTCCTTAACGCCAACCGTTCAAAACATGGATAATGCCGGCGAAGGCGCCGTCAACATCACGCAGCTCAACGCCAATCAGCAGGCAGGCGCGCTTCAGGCCATGCAACATTTTTCTGAGATTGCCAATATTCAGTTTGCTCAATCAGGCAGCGTTAACACCGCAACAATCAAATTCTTTGAAGCTGATCTGCCAAGCGGCATTGCAGGCTGGGCATGGTATCCATGGTCAACGGGTTCGGATGTTGTTGTGGACCACGCTTATACCGGAGCTTACACCGCCGGCTCCTTTAATTACCACCTGATGGTGCATGAGCTGGGGCACGCCGTTGGCTTAAGCCACCCGGAAGGCACAGGCGCCGCTTCCGGCTACGATACGGATGGCACGGTCATGTCCTATAATAGCGGGCAATATGCCACGCGCGGCGGTGGCACGGCGGCGGATGGCCTGCAAATCTTTGATATTGCAACATTGCAGAGCATTTATGGCGCCAACCATAATTTTAATGCCGGCAACAACACTTACACGCTCGATGGCAGCGTCTATCGCAAAACCATCTGGGACGGTAACGGCACAGACACCTACTCCGCCGCCGGTTATAACGGCAATGCCACCGTTGATCTGCGGGAAGGCGTGGATTACATGACCACCGTTGGCAATACGATCTACTGGACGGCCTATGGCGCTAATATTGAAAATGCGGTGGGCGGCAACGGCAATGACACACTGATTGGCAATGGCCTCAGCAACCAGCTTACCGGTGGCGCGGGTGCAGATATTCTGCAAGGTGGCGCGGGTGGCGATACGCTGATTGGTAATGACGGCGCCGATACCTACCGTGCCTATGCCGGAGACGGCAATGACCGCATCATTGATAGCGGCACCAATACATTACAAATCAATAATATTACCATTACAGGCACACCCGTGCATGTGGGCGGCGGCGTGTATCAATTGCAGCTCAGCGGTACAACCTTCAATTTTGTTCGCTCCGGCAGTGATCTGCAAATTACCATTGCCGGTAATAATGCCGATAGCTGGACATTGGAAAACTTCGCAACGGATGATTTTGGCATTAACCTGCCTATGGGCGACCGCATCATCGGCACCGATGCCGGCCTGCAAGGCAGCCAGATTTCACCGGTGATGGATGTCACCGCAATGGATGTGATGGATATCGGCAATGACGGCATTGATGATGTTCTCATCAGCCGTGGCTCATCCGGGTTGTGGCGCTATAATGAAATAACCGGATTCACGCAAATTAACAGTAACAACGTTCATGATGTTGAAATTGTTGATTTTAATAATGACGGCATTGACGATGCCATTGTGGATTTTGCCACATCCTTTAATGTACTGGATGGCGCCACCGGCAGCTGGTCTCCGCTGCGTGGTGATTCCGTTGGTGCATTCAAAGTTGGCGAAGTTTATGCGGGCAACACCGATATCGTTGCCAATACCAGCGATGGTTTACGTGTACGCAATTCCGATGATGGCAACTGGTATAAACTTTCAACGCTGACCGCCAAAGATTTTGAAATTGCAGATCTGAACAATGACGGCATCAATGAAATCGCCGCTTCTTTTGCGCATGGAACTTACGCTCGCACCACCACGGAAGGCTGGACAAAAATTTCCGGCGCCTCCGCTGACTCGCTCACTGTTGGAAATATTGACAATGATGCTTCCGCCGAGCTGATCGCCGAGTTCGGACACGGCTTCTATCGCTACGATGCAGATACGGGCTGGACAAAGCTTTCCAATCACAATCCATTAGAGTTTGCCGTGGCGGATATTGACGGCGATGCCAATCAGGAAATCATCGCCAAATATTCTCATGGTGTGTACATCAATGACGGCAGCAGCTGGACAAATCTTACGCCACGCGAGGCCGGAAATCTTGAAGTTGCTGATGTGGATAACAATGGAAAATCAGAAATTTATGCCAATTTTGATCATGGCCTCTTCCGTTATGTTAATGGCAGCTGGCAGCAATTAAGCGGCCAGAATCCAACCAGCTATGAAATCCAGGATACGGACGGTGACGGTCGCGGCGAGGTGCTGGCAACTTTCGGTGACGGCACAAAAATCTTTGATTTTGATACAAACAGCTGGGAACTCGTTACCAATCAGGCACATGACACTCTCATCACGGCAGATACGGACGGCGATAACATCATGGAAATCCTCACCGATGCCGGCAATGACGGTCTTTGGTTTGAGCGCGTCATCACCGATGGCAGCGATGTTCTCACCGGCGGTGACGGCAACGACACCCTGCACGGCGAGGGCGGAAATGACATCCTCACCGGCGGCGCAGGCGCGGATGTGTTTGTTTTTGAAGATGACGGCTTTGGCTTTGATGTCATTACGGATTTTACCGCAGGTGACCGCATTCGCTTCGTTAACGTTACCAACATTGAGCAATTCGGTAATGTTGTTGGAAAAATTTCAACATCCGGCCTCGATAGCATAATTGATCTTGGCGCACGCGGCAGTGTCACTCTTCAAGGCTATACAGGCGGACTTGATAGTGACGATTTCCTCTTCGCTTAAGTCTTAGGCGGCATCTATCCTCACAAATTGCGGAATCCCACTCGACTAAACCCGCAATCTATGGTCACTAGGCCGTATGAGCGCCGACCGGAAAAATTTTCATGCAATCCTCTGGATGTTGCTATCAACATTCACCGCTGCCATCATGGTTGCCCTCATTCGTTACGCCACAGATTTTATGCATCCGTTTCAGGTTGTTTTTTTCAGGAATTTCTTTTCCGTCCTTATCTTCCTGCCTCTGTTGGCCACCGGCATGCGCGTCAAATTCAAGACATCACAATTCAAACTCTATTTCTACCGGGGCTCCGGCGGTACAATCGCCATGCTGCTCTGGTTTTATGGCTTATCCGTTATCCCCTTGCCCATGGCGGTTTCGCTCAGCTTCACCGTGCCCATCATCATTGCCATTTTATCAATCATCCTTTTAAATGAAAAATATGGCTGGCATCGCTGGGCGGCACTCATCACCGGTTTCATCGGCACATTGATTATATTACGCCCGGGAACGGAAGCTTTTGACATGCAAAGCTTTTTTGTCATCGGCGCCACTTTCTTCTGGGCGATGTCGTCCATCTTAATCAAAAAATTAGTGGCGTTTGATCATCCCATCGTTGTAACATTTTATTCTACATTGCTCATGGCTATCTTCTCTTTGCCATTCATGCTGCCTTTCTGGCAACCGATGGAACTTTCCACCATTGGGCTGGCGATCGCCATTGCCGCCATTGCCAATATCTTTCAGATTGCGCTGGCTAAATCCTTTGACGGCGTGGATTTTGCCGTTGTTATGCCATTTGATTATATGCGCCTGATCTTCACTGCAATCATCGCCTATATCTGGTTTGATGAAACCATTGACGGCTGGACAGCCATCGGCTCTGCCGTCATTGTGGCCTCAACGGCCTACGCCGCATGGCGCACTAAAAAACAGGGTAAAAAATCTAAGATCCAACCAATGCAGGCAGGAATCAGACTTTAATATCAGTGCTATTTCCCAGCGCCGCATCCGTCACATTCGGATTAAACTCAACGGAAAGTTCCTGGCTGGTGGGTGCATAGGCTTGCTGCGCCTGTTGTGCCTGAGTCAAAACAGCATCAAAGGCTTTAAGCTGCTCAACAAAATCACTCGCCACCGGCGCTGATATTTCCGCCTGTTGTAAAGAAGCCGTATCCGTCACCGCCTGTTGAAAATCTTCACTGATTTCACCCGTTGCCACGTCCAGAACCACCGCAGCATCGCCCACACGCGCCACCTGAATCGGCGCCTGCTGGCTCTGACCCTCCGGCCGCGAAGACGTTTGCTGCTGAACAGCTAATTGCGAAAGCAGCGATGGCGCTGCGTTATTTGATATAATATCAACCATAAATCCTCTCTGCATTCAGTATAGCACAACTCGCCCCATAGTCAAAATAGGATTGCAAGAACAGTTACTTGAGACCTCAACCCTATTGCATTATTAACCAATTATCGTGCCGTAATTACAACAATTTCGGTGATTTTTACTTTTTCCCACTTCCGGATATGCCCACCCTGACACACACTAGGCCAATAACAGGAGGGTTTTTATGGCAAATGGCTTAGGCATTGAATTTGAGGTACAGGGCGGCAATCATGTGGATATCATTGCCTATCAGGGCAAAACAATCTCCATCCCGTTCATTTTTGGCGGCGAAAACCCCATTGATGTCACAGGCTATGACGCTAAGCTTCATATCCGTGAAGAATTCAGCAGCAGCACTTCCGTTGCGGAATTCACCACCGCCAATGGCCGCGTCACCATCGGCTCATCCGATGGCCTGATTACCTTCGCCATGAGCGCAACCGATTCCGCCTCCCTCCCGTCCGAGCTTAATGGCGTTTATGAGGCTGAAATCATAAGTGATACCGGTGTGGTTTATGCCGGGCTTTATGGCAAATTCCGCGTCCGCCCGGAAGTGGTGCGCTAGGCTTCCCTATGACGTCAACCATCACAAACACCAGCATTGAGGCCACAGTCAGTGAAACCACATTACCGGTTTCCGTCAACAGCAGCCCCATCAATGCCACCATCAGTGACGGCAGCATCAATGCCACCATCACCCCCACCAGCATGGCCTGCCATGTCGTAAGCCAGCAATTAAGCAGCACCATCACAGACACCACCATTGAGGTACAGATGCTTAATAGCAGCCTCACGCAACATGGCCAGCTTTCCGGCCTTTCGGGCGATGACCACCCGCATTATCACAATGATGCACGCGCACTGACATGGCTTGGCAGCCGCAGCAGCGATGACCTGCCCGAAGGTGGTGCCAATTATTACTATACCGATGAAAAAGTGGATGATCGCGTGGCCACACTGCTCACGGCAGGCAGCAACATCAACCTCACCTATGACGATGGCGCAGGAAGCCTCACCATAGACAACACCCTCACCCCCACCAGCCCCGCCGGAAGCACCGGCAACATCCAATATAACAACGCCGGCAGTTTTGCCGCCAGTTCCGGCTTTTCTTATGATGCCACCAATGAAAAAATCACCATTGGCGAGGTGGAGCTTTTTGCCACCGGCACAAAAAATCAGTTTGTTGGAAATAATTCCGGAAATCTTACCATGTCCGGCTCCTATAATGTTGCCCTAGGCACAGATGCCGGCACCGATCTTTCCACCGGCTCCTATAATGCCTATATGGGCTTTCGCGCCGGCTATAACGCCACCACCGGCACCGCCAATATCGCCATTGGCTACGCCGCCGGTGAAAATAACAAAACCGGGTCATACCTGCTCTGCCTTGGGCCTTTTGCCGGGCGCGGCAAAAGCTCCAGCCTGGCAACCGGCGGTGATAACAGCTTTATCGGCTATGCCGCCGGACAATATTACACCAGTTGCTCCCAATCCATCGCCATCGGCTCACTTGCCGGGCGCTATATTGGCAGCGCCAGTAACAACATCTTTATCGGCCGCTCCAGCGGTTATGGCCCCTCCGCCGGCATGACAGGACAAAATAATATCGGCCTTGGCGCCGATACATTGCGCAACATCACCAGCGGCGAAGAAAATATCTGCATTGGCATTCGCGCCGGCAGATATCTGGAAGACGGCGCCAGCAATATCCTGATCGGGAAAGATTGCGACGCCGCCACAGGCAGTGTCAGCAACGCCATTGCACTGGGCAATGACCTCACCATCAGCACGGATGCCAGCTTCACCGTCGGCTCATCCTCTGCCACAATTGACAGCCTTGCCATTGGCGTTCAGTCATCGGGAAACCCACTCATTTCCGGGGACAGCACCAGTATCGTCACCCGTGGCGGCCTTACTTTGGGTGAACCTTCCACCGCCCCGGAAGGCACCATACGCTACAACACCACCACCAATAAATTTCAAGGCTATGACGGCACCAGCTGGGTGGATTTCCATTAGCCCTCGCGGATGATCCGCGCCTTATCGCGCTTCCAGGTGCGGTCTTTATCCGCCGCACGCTTATCATAATTGGTTTTACCCTGACATAACGCCAGCCGCACCTTGGCCAGCCCCTTGGGATTAAAGTGAATATCCAGCGCAATCAGCGCCAGCCCTTTTTGTTCAACACGCCCACGAAAGCGCTTAATTTCACGCTTATTCATCAAAAGCTTACGCGCACGATACGGCTCATGATTCAAATGCTTGGCCGCCTTATTATAGGACGCGATATAGCAATTGACTAAATAGATTGCCTCCTCACCTGCCCGATAAGACGGGTCAGCATGGCTATCGAGCAGATTGGCTTTGCCCTCACGCAGAGATTTCACTTCCGTTCCCGTCAGGCAAATACCGGCTTCAATTTCTTCAAGAATCGTATAATCATGAAACGCCTTCTTATTCTGCGCTGCAATTTTATAGTCATCACTGGTGTTCTTTTTTGCCATAGCACGTGCTTATAGCGCAAAACAGGCAACTATTAAACGTGCATCTGGCAGCATTTCCACCGGTGGAAATTCGGTGTTTACAGCGCCTCAACCCGCTGCAACGCCACAGAAAGCATTGATGATGTAATTTTATCCTGCTTTTTCAATTCATTAATAAAGTTATCATAACGCTCAAGATCTTTTTTATGCGCTTTCAGCCAGCCTTCCAGCGCCACTTCACACACTTTGCCCTGGCAACTTTCGCCTGTCACATCCGCCGCCAGACGCATTTGCTGATCAAACAACGTATCCGTAATCGACTGTATGGCAAGATTTTCCCAGTGGGAGCTGGAAATCAGCTTGCGCGCATTCATCCGCAACCATCCCAGACGCAGACGTTTACCCAGCGCAAAATAAACCTCACCCACCACAATTGTCGGCAGCACACTGCTCTTCGCCACATGCACAATATCGCAGGATGATGACAGCGCCTCCATATTGGCAATCTGCGTGGCCAGCGCTGTTGGAACATTTTCTTTCTTATATGTTTTCAATCGCTCATCACGCACTTCCCGAATCACCGGAGACATAATACGATCCAGCTGATCCTTCAGCACATCCACCCCTTCCTTATAGGCCGCAATCGTCGTGGCAACATTGATGGGTTGCGGCAATGTCCGCAGGAACCATGTTGTACTGCGCTCCACCAACCGACGCGCCTCCAGATAAAGCTTGGTGGATGTTTCCACACTCACCTTATGTTCAATATCCTCAATCTGCTGCCATAAATCACGCAAGCCGAATGTTTCTCGCGCCGCCGTATAGGAACGGCCAATATCACAGCCCTTCATCCCCGTATCTTCCTTCATACGGTTGAAGAAGGTGCTGCCCATCCGGTTAACAATGCTGTTAGCCGTTACCGTGCAGATAATTTCCCGCTTCAGCTGATGATCAAGAATCTGCTTCTTGAATTTGTCCTGCATCCCTTCCGGGAAGTAACGGATCAGATCATTCTCAAAATAAGGATCATCCGGCAGATTGGTGTGCAACAGCTCGCTGTAAAGTTCCAGCTTGGAATAAGCCAGCAACACGGCCAGCTCCGGCCGTGTCAGCCCCCTTCCGTCACTGGAGCGGCGCGAAATTTCTTCTTCATCCGGTAAAAATTCCACCACACGATCAAGCTGGCCGGTTTCCTCCAGATGCTTCATCAGACGACTTTTGGATTCCAGAATCATGTTCCCGCGCTGCTCATCCATCGTCAGCGCCAATGTCTGAAGCGTATTATCCCGCAGCACCAACTGTGCCACATCATCCGTCATGGATTCCAGCAATTCATTGCGCTTCACAAGGCTCAGTTTCTTCTGAGACACCGCCGCGCCCAGGCCAATCTTAATATTCACCTCATGGTCAGAGCAATCCACCCCGGCTGAATTATCAATGGCATCGGTGTTAATCCGCCCACCATGCTGCGCATATTCAATCCGCGCGCGCTGTGTCAGGCCAAGATTACCACCTTCACCCACCACTTTTGCACCCAGCTCCTGTGCATTAACCCGCAGATTATCATTCGCCTTATCACCAACCTGATCATGGCTTTCAGAAGTTGCCTTCACATAAGTGCCGATGCCGCCATTCCACAGCAAATCCACTTTGGCCTTTAAAATTGTCTTAATCAGTTCCTCCGGTGAAAGGGATGAAACCTTTACTCCCAGAAGCTTCTGCACCTGCGGGGTTAAGGAAATCGCCTTAGCGGAGCGCTCATACACTCCCCCACCTTTCGAAATCAGGCTGTTATCATAATCTTTCCAGCTGGAACGTGGCAGTTTAAACAAACGCTGCCGCTCCTGATAGCTCTTGGCGGCATCCGGCTCCGGATCAATGAAAATATGCATATGGTTAAACGCTGCCACCAAACGAATATGACGGGAAAGCAACATGCCATTGCCAAACACATCCCCGGCCATGTCACCAATGCCCACCACGGTAAAATCTTCCGATTGCGTATCATGCCCCATCTCCTGAAAATGGCGCTGCACGGAAACCCAGGCGCCTCGCGCAGTAATCCCCATTTTCTTATGGTCATAGCCAACGGAACCGCCGGAGGCAAAAGCATCACCCAGCCAGAAGCCATAATCCGCCGCCACACCATTCGCAATATCGGAGAATGTTGCCGTGCCTTTATCCGCCGCCACCACAAGGTAAGGATCATCCACATCATAGCGCACGACATTTTCAGGCGGCACCACCTTGCCGCTCACAATATTATCGGTAATATCCAGCAAGCCGGAAAGGTAGGTTTTATAGCATTCCTTGCCCTGCTCAATATAAGCCTCACGCTCCGCTTGCGGGTGCTTCACCACAAAACCACCCTTGGAGCCTACCGGCACAATCACCGCATTTTTCACCATCTGTGCCTTGACCAGCCCCAACACTTCGGTACGGAAATCTTCCTGCCTGTCAGACCAGCGCAACCCACCACGCGCCACGGAGCCACCACGCAGGTGAATTCCCTCAACATAGTAAGAATAGACGAAAATTTCACGATAAAGCCGTGGCAGCGGCAGGTTTGGCACCGCTTTTGAATCCAGCTTAATTGAAAGATAAGGCTTGAATGCGCCCTGCGCATCTTTCTGATAATAATTCGTCCGCAGCGTTGCCCGCATCGTGTTATAAATCTGCCGAATCACACGATCTTCCGAAACATTCTGCACCGTATAGAGCGATTTCTCAATCTGCGACTCAATCAGCTTCAACTGCTCTTCGCGCTCTTTCTTCTTAATGGAGGGGTTAAATTTTGCATCAAAATACTGCACCATCCGCTGGGTCAGGATGGGGTGCGTTGTCAAAGAAATAGCAATAAAATCATCACTATAGGGCAAATCCGTCTGGATGGAATATTTCACATAAGCCCGCAGAAGCATCACCTCCCGCCAGGTCAGCCGGGCGCGGATAATCAAGCGGTTCAGCAAATCATCCTCCACCTTATGGTGATGAATTTCCAGCAAGGCCTCCTCAAACTGCTCTTTAATATCTTCCAGTTTCGGCAGGCCGGATTTCAGCTTCGCCAGCAAAGCCGAATCCTTCAACTTCAAACGAAAATGATGCAGCCACACAGGAAATGGCCGCGATTCCGGATGAATTTCAAAGGTCTGCTCATCCACCGCTTCAAAGCCCATATTTTCGATGAGCGGTAAAACCTCCGAAATTGTTACCAGCGTTCTGGGGTGATAGAGCTTCAGCTGATAGTCGCTGTCACCATCACTGTCCAGTTGATAAAGTTCAACGGAAATCTGTTTTGTTTCAATCGCTTCTTCAAGCTTTATGATGTCACCATAGGTGCCACCAAAGTGATACATATCTTTATATGTCTCAGGAAAAGCCTTCACATATGAGTTAAACAGCCGCTCCCCGGCACGCTCTCCCACCCGCTCATTCAGGCGCAAACGCAGCCCATTCATCCAGCTGCTGGTGGCCTCAATCAGCAATGCCTCCACCTCTTCAAGGTTTGGCTCCTTCAGTTTAAACGGATCAATGCGGATCATCACATGCATCCGCGCCAATGAGCTTTCCGTCACCTGCGTGTAATAATCCATCAGCTGACCGGCATAAGATTGCTCCAGAATATGCTGAATCCGCTCACGCAAGCGTGTATTAAAACGGTCACGCGGCAGGAACACAATACAGCTCACAAAACGCAGATACTTATCTTTCCTGATGAAAAGCCGCGTGCTTGGCCGCTCCGCCAGCTCCACAATGCCCATGCAGATGTAAAACAGCTCTTCCTCATCAATCTGCAACAGCTCGTCACGCGGATAGCTCTCCAGCACCGTCACCAACGCTTTGCCGTTATGGGAATCCGCCGGGAAGCCTGCGCGTGAAATCACCGCCTGAATCTTCTTGCGAATAATCGGAATCAGCAGCGCACTCTGATAATAAACTGAAGAGGTGAAAAGCCCCAGCAGACGGTGCTCACCAATCACTTTTCCGGCAGAGTCAAAAATCTTTACCCCAATATAATCCATCAGCGCATGGCGATGCACCACGGATTTCCGGCTGGATTTGGTAATGGTCAGCAACTCGCCGGCATCGGTGGTGCTGAACGTATTTTCCGGTAACGAGCTTAAGCCCTCCGGCTTGGTGCCCTCCACCTTGGCCTCGGCGCGAAAAATTCCAAGCTCCGTTCCTTTCGTCACCGCAATTTCCGGGCTGCCTTTGCTGTTATAAAAATGATATTCCCGGTAGCCGAGAAAGATAAAGTTATTATCCAGCACCCAGCTTAAAAAATCCCGCACTTCGCTGATATATTCCTGATCAAACGGCACATTCGGAGAGCTTCCCAGCTTCAGCAGAATATCATCCGTCCGGTGGCGCATCGGCCGCCAGTCTTCCACCGTCAGATCAACAAAATGCAACGTGTTTTCAATGGCATCTTCCAGCTCTTTGCGCCCGGCCGCATCCTCAATATGGCTGATCTGAAAATGCATGGAAGATTCAAAGGTTGCATCGGCAGCAACATCATCGCCGCCCTCATAAAGCGCTTCAATGCCCGCCTTACTGCGCTTTAAATGCAGCACCGGATGAATCACTTCATATGTTTGAAAGCCACGCCGCGTCAGCTCCGCTGTGACGGAATCCAGAATAAAGGGCGTATCCTTGGTGGTAAATTCCAGCACGGAACGCTCCGAATCCCAGCCATGCTTGCTTTTAATCGGGTTATAGACCCGCACGGAGCGCTCTTGCTTGCGCTTATGCACAAATTCCCAGTGATTTTTAACAATCGCCAGCAGCTCCGCCTCATCCCCCTCCAGCACATAGCGCTCCGCACCATTCAGGAAGAATTGCTTGGCATAGCGCTGCAAAACTTCATCTTTTTTCGGTAGCTTGGCCTGCAATGCCTCAATACGTTTCACAATCCGCTTATGGTGAAGATCAGACATGCAAACTCCCAGCGCTAAAGTCTCCACCTGCTAATGCCAGAAACCACCATCAATTACCACCCCCAACACGCGCTGCACCGCAGCATAAAACCGCATTCAAGCGCCATGATGCGGGAAGAAAACCACAGCGTCCAACGCCACCCGCACCCATCATATAAAACGCCTCCCGAAAAAACTGCACCCGATTAACCTATTCTTAAAGTTTACCCCCTAAACTGGAACAAAGAATCAAAGGTTTAGGAATATGAGTGACGAACAAAATTATTATGATCTTCTGGGTGTCTCTCGTGGCGAAAGTGATCTGGACGTTATCAAAGAAGCACGCAACAAACTCATTTTTGAATATCATCCCGATCATGTTAAAAATAAGGCCAAAATTGAGAACCCAGACATTTCAGAGGAAGATCTTGAAGAATTAATAAATGAAGCAACAAAAAAAACAGCAGAAGTGAATCTCCACGGGCCAAGGCCCGTGGTATCACGCTTCGCTACGCTCAGATTTCAAGCTGCGCTTGTCCAGAATCTTCTTTTCCCTGATGTTCGATATAACGTCTGATAATTGCTTCATCGAC
>JAUIEX010000038.1 GCA_030429725.1 Alphaproteobacteria bacterium | reverse complement strand
AAGACGGCAGTGCGGCAAAGCATAAAATGAGGCATAAAATCAGGCGGCGCATCAGGCTTCTGTCTTTGTTTTTTGTTTTTCCTGAAAGCCGATACGTTCCGCAACGATATATAACGGGCGCTGTTTCACTTCTTTATAGATGCGTGCGATATATTCACCAATAACACCAAGGCTGATGAGCTGCACCCCACCCATGAAGAGGATTGAGGTCATGATGGAAGCATAGCCGGGCACATCCACGCCGTCGATTAGAGTGCGAATAACCAGAAAAGACGCATATCCAAGCGACAGAAATGAAATGGACAGGCCGATATAAGTCCATATCTTAAGGGGGAAGGTGGAAAAGGCAAAAAGCCCATCCAGCGCAAAGCGGTATAATTTTCCCAGTGACCATTGTGAGATACCGGTGTCACGCCGTGTGCGGCTATATTCAACAATGTCCGGCGTGTGGCCAACCCATGCGAACAGCCCTTTCATAAAGCGTGTGCGTTCGGGGAATTTTTTAAGCTCCTCAACAATGTTGGCATCCAGCAAGCGGAAATCTCCAGTTTGATGGTGAATAGGGCTATCCGCTATCCGCCCCATAAGGCGGTAGAAACACCCGGCGGAAAAGCGTTTAAAGGCGCTGTCTCTCCGGCGATCCACCCGTACGGCATTGACAATTTTTGCACCTGCCAGCCAGCGTTCCACCATTTGTGGGATAATTTCCGGCGGATCCTGCAAATCGGCATCCATTGGGATAACGGCCTGGCCTGTGGCATGTTCCAGCCCGGCAGTGAGTGCAACATCCTTTCCAAAATTACGGGAAAACGACAAAATGCGGATGCGGGCATCCTGAAGATGATAGGCTTTCAGGCTGCTGAGGGTGTCATCCGTGCTGCCGTCATCCACGCAGATAACTTCCCATTTTTTGGTGATGGTTTCCAAAACAGGGAGAAGAGCATCAAACAATGCGCTGAGGCCGGAGGCTTCATTATGCATTGGAATGATAATTGAAAGCTGGTTCATGCGTTTCCTTTATCCTTCACGGTAGCGCGGAACGGCGCTAACCACAAGCGATCCGGCGTGTATGCTTTGACAGAATGACAGGCATGTTGGCATGATAATAGCATGTTAGAGCTGCCAACCGCCACGAAAAAGAAAGAGGATAAGCCATTATGGCAGCCGGGTGATGAAGATAAGCTGTGTGCTGATTTTTCGGTGCTTCAGCTGAAACAGAATTTTGGTCACTATCTTGCCTCTCAGCGTGGCTATTCCGTTCACACGCTGGATGCCTACCGTCGGGATCTGCGGGATTGGCTGAAATTTATGCATGAACATCTTGGCACAAAAGTGAGTGAGGAGAAGCTGGTTCAGTTTGAAATTACGGATTTTCGCAGTTGGCTGGCCTGGCGGCATCGTCAGGGATATGATGTGGCCTCCACGCGGCGTGCGCTCTCCGGCGTGCGGAGCTTTTTTGAGTATTTGAGCATGCGGCATGGCCTAAAAAATGAGGCGATTCGCCATGTGCGTTCCCCGAAAGATAAAAAGGCGCTGCCACGGGCATTGTCGGTGGATGAGGCGCTGGAGGCGCTTTCCCGCGTGGTGGAGCAACGGCATTGTGGCGCCGGAAAACTGCCCTGGATTGTGGCGCGGGATGTGGCGCTGTTTGGGGTGCTTTATGGCTGCGGTCTGCGGGTTGGTGAAACAATTGCCATCACGCAGGCGCAGGCGCAGGCGCTGCAGAAAACGCCACAGCTGGTGATTATGGGGAAAGGAAAGAAAGAGCGGCAGGTGCCGGTTCTGCCACGGGTGGTGGAATATCTTCAGGCCTATCTTGCCTTAGTGCCCTATGACATGCCGCCGGAGGCGGAGGTTTTTCGCTCTCTCCGTGGAAAGAAGCTTTATGCCGGAGCGGTGCAGGCCATGCTGCGCGAAGTGCGGGGCGCAATCAGCCGTATCGATGGCAGGGTTGTGTTGCTGGAGGATCAGCAGGCCGTGCCGGAATATCTGACGCCACATGCGCTGCGGCACAGTTTTGCTACCCACCTTCTGCAAAATGGCACGAATATCCGGCTGGTGCAGAGCCTGCTTGGCCATGAAAGTTTGCGTACTACTCAGCGTTATACCGCAGTGAGTGACCAGCATATGCTGCGCTCTTACATGCAGGCACAGGCGGCTTTAAGTGAATCCGCTGATTTATAGGCATAAAAGTTTTTATTTCAGTCGATTATAGTTTTATTTCTGCGCGTAAGCGATCCATGGCTTGAGGGTTGCGGGTTGAGGGTGTAAACCCTCCGTGGAACAGGTTTTAATGAATGAGGGTAGTGCTATGACAGAGAAGCGGGCGTTGGTTTTTCCCGGGCAAGGGGCGCAGACGGTGGGCATGGGGAAAGCGGTTTATGATGCTTTTGCCGAAGCCAGAGAAGTGTTTCAGGAAGTGGATGACGCGCTGAATCAGAAGCTTAGCCAGCTGATTTTCGAAGGCCCGATTGAGGATCTAACCCTAACGGAAAATACTCAGCCGGCCTTAATGGCAACGTCCATTGCCTTGTTGCGGGTGCTGGAGAAACAAGGTGGCATGGCTGTGGAAAATGTTGCGGCACTTGTTGCCGGGCATTCACTTGGGGAATATACCGCATTGTGTGCCGCCGGGGCTTTGAGTGTTGGAGAAACGGCGCGTTTATTGCGTATCCGTGGGGAGGCAATGCAGCAAGCCGTGCCTGCCGGCCAGGGGGCGATGGCGGCCATTATTGGGCTGGATGTGCCTGAAGTGGAAAAGCTTTGTGCGGGGAGTGGCGGCATCTGTGAACTGGCCAATGATAATTCCGATGGTCAAGTGGTGATTAGCGGCACGAAGGAAGCCGTGGAAGCGGCGGAAGCAGTTGCCAAAGAAGCGGGCGCAAAGCGCTTTGTATTGCTGAATGTTTCTGCGCCATTCCATTGCAGCCTGATGCAACCGGCGGCGGAGCGCATGGCCGAGGCGCTGGCGGCGGCAGAAGTGAAAAAGCCGGTTGTGCCTGTGTTGGCGAATGTAAATGTGCAGCCTATTTCAGACCCGGAAGCGATTCGTGAAGCGTTGGTGGCGCAGGTGACGGGGCGTGTGCGCTGGCGTGAATCCGTGCAGTTCATGGTGCAGCAGGGTATTAGCTGTCAGGTGGAAATTGGTGCAGGGAACGTGTTAACCGGACTGGCGCGGCGGATTTGCCGTGAGCTGAATACGGTGACGGTGAATGATCCGGAGGGTATTGAAGCCTTTTTGAGCGGGCTTTCCGGGCAGAAGGCGGCTTAAATTAATTTTTAGATGATAGTGGAGAGAAAATTATGTGTCAGTTAGAAGGAAAAAATGTTTTATTAACAGGGGCATCCGGCGGTATTGGTAAGGCGATTGCCCGGCAGCTTCTGAAGGATGGCGCTGTGGTGGCGCTTTCGGGGACAAATGAAGATAAGCTAAAAAAACTGGCCGAAGAGCTTGGCGGCCAAACGCATATCCTCCCATGCAATCTTGGCGACCTTGAGGCCGTTAATGGCCTGGTGAAGCGGGCGGAAGAGGCCATGGGGCAGGTGGATGTGCTGGTGAATAATGCCGGAATTACCAAAGATGGTTTAGCCATGCGGATGAGTGATGAGGATTTTGCGCAGGTGCTGGATGTGAATCTGCGTGCCTCGTTTGCACTGAGCCGGAATGTGCTGCGCGGGATGATGAAGCGTAAATCCGGCCGGATTATTAATATCAGCTCCGTGGTTGGGGTGATGGGAAATCCCGGACAGGCAAATTATGTTGCCTCCAAGGCGGGGTTGATTGGCTTAACCAAAAGCTTTGCGCAGGAAGTGGCCAGCCGTGGCATTACGGTGAATGCCATTGCGCCGGGCTTCATCAGCAGCCCGATGACGGACGCGCTGAATGACGATCAGCGCAGTGCGATGCTTGCCCGCATTCCTGCCGGCGATTTTGGAACGCCGGACGATGTGGCGGGGGGTGTGGCCTTTCTGGCGTCGGAATCGGCGCGTTATATCACCGGACAAACATTACATATTAATGGCGGCATGGTAATGATTTAGGCTTTTTGTGTCATATTATGTGGCTGTGGTGCAACCAAGTTGTGCCGTTTTTCAGATAGATAGCGTTTTTGGCCGCTTTATGGTTAAAAACAATGCTCACAGAGTTGCTTTTTGAAAAAAACTAGGTATGAATACGCTTTGATTAACCAATAATGAGGTATTGTTATGAGTGACATTGAAACTCGCGTGAAGAAAATTGTTGCTGAGCATCTTGATGTTGAAGAAGCAAAAATTACAACGGATTCCAGTTTTACTGATGATCTGGGTGCTGACAGCCTTGACCAGGTTGAGCTGGTGATGGCATTTGAAGAAGAGTTTAATGTTGAGATCCCGGATGATGTTGCCGAGAAGATCGTTAAAGTTAGCGATGCTATCGAGCATATTGAGAAGCAAGCCGCTTAATTCATTTCCATCAATTTAAACCCACCAACTGGAACGATAGTTTGATGCGTCGAGTTGTTATTACAGGTCTTGGTCTGGTTACGCCTTTAGCGTGTGGTGTGGATGAGAGTTGGCGAAGGCTGAAAGAGGGGCATTCCGCTTTCGGTCGTATCCAGCGCTTTGATGCCAGTCAGATGGCGTGTCAGGTTGCCGCTGAAGTTCCTATGGGCGAAGGTGAGCACGAATTTAATGCCAAGGACTGGATTGCTGCGAAAGAGATTCGTAAGATGGATCACTTTATCCAATATGGCGTGACGGCATCCGTGCAGGCGATTAAAGATTCAGGCTGGGAGCCAAGCTCAGAGGAAGAACAAAAACGCACCGGGGTTTTGATTGGCTCCGGCATTGGCGGGCTTCCGGAAATTGAAACCACTTCTGCGGCTTTTCACTCGCCGGAATCAAAAAAGGTCAGCCCGTTCTTTATTCCGGCCACGCTGATTAATCTGGTTTCCGGGCATGTGTCGATGATGTATGAGTTTCGGGGGCCAAACCATGCCGTGGTTACGGCTTGTTCAACCGGTGCGCATGCCATTGGCGATGCGGCGCGGATGATTATGCTGGATGATGCGGATGTAATGATTGCCGGCAGCGCTGAAGGGGCAATTTGCCCGATCAGTGTGGCGGGTTTTGGCGCAGCGCGTGCACTTTCCACCGCGTATAATGATACGCCGGAGAAAGCTTCCCGCCCGTGGGATAAAGGGCGCGATGGCTTTGTGATGGGTGAGGGTGCCGGGATTATGGTGCTGGAAGAATATGAGCATGCGAAGAAGCGTGGTGCAAAAATTTACGGTGAAGTGATTGGTTATGGCCTTTCCGGTGATGCCTATCACATCACATCCCCGCATCCCGAAGGGCGCGGTGCCTATGATGCGATGGCAAATGCGGTTCGTCGCGCGAAAGTTAATCCCGATGAGATTGGCTATGTGAATGCTCACGGAACATCCACGCCGATGGGCGATTTGATTGAGCTGGGTGCGGTTAAGCGCCTGTTTGGTGATGCGATTGGGAAGACCAGTATTTCATCCACCAAATCCGCCATTGGGCACTTGCTTGGCGGCGCGGGTAGTGTGGAGGCGATTTTCTCCGTGTTGGCCATGCGCGATGGTGTTCTGCCGCCAACCCTGAATCTGGATGATCCGGAAGAGGAAGCCGCCGGTGTTGATCTGGTTCCACATACGGCCAAAGAAAAGCAGGTGGATGTTGCCTTATCCAATTCATTTGGGTTTGGTGGAACAAACGTTTCTCTGGTTTTCCGAAAAATTTAGGCCGCACGGCCTAATTTTTATCATGCCGCTTTGGGGTCTTCGATTTCGTCAGTTTTGCTACTGGCTTACATTGCGTTCAACATTCAAGAAAATAGCATTCTATACGATTGTGGTCTGCTTGATGGCCAGCGGATTTGTATATGGTTATGTGCGTTACCCAATCCCATTGGAAAAGCAGATAACGGTGCTGATTCCGCGCGGCACATCCATTGTGGGGGTGGGTGAAATTCTGGAGCAGGAGGGCGTTTTGCGCTATGCACCGCTTTTTCCGATTATGACGGCTATTTTTCACCCGGATACGCATGTACAGGCGGGGGAATATCGTTTTATTCCTGGCATTACGCCACTGGAAGTTCTGGCTCAATTGCATGAGGGGCGGGTGGTCTATCGCCGGATTACCGTGCCGGAAGGGCAAACCACCTGGCAGGTGCTGAAATTGCTGGCGGAGACGGAAACCATGACCGGTGGCCTCCCCGATTTTGAAGAGGTAGGCGAAGGAACGCTTTTCCCGGAAACCTATTACTATCTGCGTAATGACCCGCGTGATTTTATGATTCAGCGGATGCAACAACGGCAAAGAGATCTGGTGGCTAAGCTATGGAGAGAGCGGACGGTTGATAGTCATTTGATTGGAACGAAACGTCAGGCGCTTATTCTGGCATCCTTAGTGCAGCGTGAGGCTGGGCACGGCGAGCAGGAGCATGAGCTGGTGGCCAGTGTGTTCCTCAACCGCCTAGCGAAGGGCATGCGCCTGCAAAGTGACCCCACGGTGATTTACGCCGTTTCCGAAGGAACGGGTGAGTTGAATCGGCCGCTTTCAAAGAAGGATTTATGGCTTGAATCGCCTTATAATACCTATCGGAATCATGGCCTTCCGCCTACGCCGATCAGCAATGTGGGGGAGCGTGCGCTGCGTGCCGTGTTGATGCCGATGGAGAGTGATTATTATTATTTTGTGGCCAATGCGGATGGGGGCCATTGGTTTAGCCGAAACCTGGAGGAGCATAACCGGAATGTGGCCAAATACCGTGCGAAGCTTAAGGCGCAGCGAGCATCATCAGGCGGGGCAGAGTGAGTAATTCTGCCCATCATGCCGGATAGTGTAATCGCTGCCAAGCCGGATCGGCAGGTTTTTCCGGCCATGGCCAAATGAGGCCGCTATAAATACCGGAACGGCGCTGTTATCTGCAAAATGTTGCAAAATAGCGGTGACTTCTTCGGAGTGCTGTGAAGTTTCAGCATCGTGGAATGTACCAAAAATGATGGCATGCGCGGACGCTAACCTGCCGGATTGTTGCAAATGCAGCAGCATACGGTCAATCTGGTAAGGCTTTTCATCCACATCTTCAATGCAAAGGATTTTCCCCGCGGCTTCCAGCTGCCACGCCGTGCCGATGCTGCATTGGAGCAGTTTCAGATTGCCACCGGTGATGGTGGCGGTGATGGTGGCGGTGTTCTGTGCAGTTTTATTCAATGGCGTGAGCGGGTGCCGGGGAAGGTTGCCTGTGTTTAAATAGTCAAACACGGCGTTGATGCTGTCATCACTGACCTTATTCCGTACCAGCTGCCACAGCACGGGAGCGTGAATGGTTGGCCAGTGCCAGTGCTGATTGAAGTAGAGATGGAGGGAGGTCACATCGCTGAAGCCAATGAGCGGCTTTGGCTTTGGTGGTGGCTGCATCTTTTGTAATGCCGGGATGATTTTAGCGGAGCCATAACCGCCTTTGAACGCCCAGATGGCATCGATATCAGGATTTTGAAGTGCCTCTGTTAAATGCTCCGTTCGGGCATCATCATGATGGCTGTGCAAAGGATGATCCCCCAGAAAATCATCCGGCAGGCGGACGGCAAAATCATGGCGTTTAAGCAGCGCTTTCGCCTCTGTCACCGTGCGCGGCGATGCGCCATAGCCCGGCGCGATGATGGCAATGGTTTTCATTGGGTTAAATTCCATCTTTCCGCCTCACCTGCGCCAGAAACGCGCTCATAAAATCATCCAGCTTGCCGTCTAGCACGCCGGTGGTGTCGGATGTTTCCACTTGGGTACGGGCATCCTTCACCATTTGGTACGGATGCAGCACATAGGAGCGGATCTGATTGCCCCAGCTATTATCCGTCTTCTGGGCGTTCATGGCATTGGTGGCTTCCTGCTGCTTGCGCAGCTCTTGCTCATAAAGCCGTGCTTTAAGCATGGTCATGGCCTGCGCGCGGTTTTTATGCTGGCTGCGTTCATTCTGGCACTGCACCACGATGTTGGTGGGAATGTGGGTGATGCGAATGGCAGAATCGGTGGTGTTGACGTGCTGCCCGCCCGCGCCGGAGGAGCGGAACGTATCAATACGCAAATCCTTATCTTCAATTTCAATTTCAATATTATCATCCACCACGGGATACACCCACACGCTGGCAAAGCTGGTGTGGCGGCGATTGGCGCTGTCAAACGGGCTGATGCGCACCAGCCGGTGCACGCCGCTTTCTGCCTGCGCCCAGCCAAAGGCATACATGCCCTTTATTTGCATAGTGGCGCTGCGAATGCCAGTTTCTTCACCATTCACTTCATCAATGATGCTGGCGCTGAACTGATGAAGCTCCGCCCAGCGCAGATACATACGCTGGAGCATGGCCGCCCAATCGCAGCTTTCCGTACCACCGGCGCCGGCGTGAATTTCAATGAAGCAGTCATTGCCGTCTGCCTCCCCGGAAAAAAGGCTTTCCGTTTCCAATATCTGAGTGCGTTTCCGGAGGGATGTGAGTGCCTCCATCGCTTCTTTGATGGAGGCTTCGTCATTTTCCTCCTGTGCCATTTCAAGGAGAATCTCTGCATCTTCCAGCGATTGCACGGCGGATTGAAAGCTGTTTAAGCGTGATTCAACAATATTTTTGCGCCGCATGAGATTTTCGGCGCGTTCCTTGTCATTCCATAAATCAGGATCTTCACATTCGGCGGTTAGCGTTTCCAGTTCTTCAGCCAGCCCATCCGGGTCAAAGACACCCCCTTAGCAATGCAATAGATTGCTCAATGGATTGGATAATATTGGAAGAAGATTCACTCACAGCAATGATTTAGCTAACCATTAGGGCGATGGCAATGGTTAATAAATGCCGCCGGTGCCCGTGATGATAGGAACATAATGACCGGGCGGTTGATAAGGTGTGGGTGGGCGGTTGATAACGGGCAGGTAATCCCCCGGTTCGGCGGAGCGAATAGGGGCGCTTCCGGCGCGAAAAATTTCCGTGATGAGGTCTTCTTTCTCCGTAAACTGACCGGGTAACATGCCGGTTCTTTTATCAATCACCACCTGCTCTGCATCGGCGGGAAGGGGGAATTCTGCGGCGGGGTAGCGTGCCTGCTCCTGTTCCATAAAATCAATGAATATTGGCAGCGCCACATTTGAAGCCTGTGCCTTTTTACCCAGTGATTTTGGCGTATCAAAACCGACATAAATGCCAACCACCAGATTACGATTATAGCCAACAAACCAGGCATCGCGGGTTTCGTTAGTTGTGCCTGTTTTTCCGGCAACCGGTTGATCCAGCACGCGTGCCCTGCGGCCTGTGCCTCGTGTGATGACACCTTCGAGGATGGAGGTCATCTGGCGGGCATGGAGAGGCTCCATCAGGCGGACGGCATTCTGCGTGATCATGGGGCCGAAGCCTTTGGTTGCCGCCTCACCGGAGCATTGCGTGCAATAGGTGGCGGCGCCTTGAAGTTTAACCCTGCCATGACTGTCCAGCACGGACTCCACCAATGTTGGACTGATTTTCAGGCCATTACTGGCAAAGCTGGCATAGCCGGCGGTGATATTGCTGACGCTGGTTTCCGAGGCGCCCAGCACCAACGCCAGATTTTTCGCGTTGTTTGGGTTGAGGTTGAAGCGATCCAGCACATCCAAAATGGTGGGCATACCCAAACTTAAGCCAAGCTGAACGGTTAAGACATTCATGGATTTTTCAACGCCGGTGCGCAAACTGGTGATACCATAGTAATCCCCGCTGTAATTTCGGGGAACCCAGACATTATCCTCCCCTTCACCCGGTGCGCCGCCGGCCAGTTCCACCGGTTCGTCAGCAATGAGACTGGCCGGGGTGTAGCCTGCTTCCAAGGCGGCAAGATAGACAAATGGCTTAAGGGTTGAGCCGGGCTGGCGCATGGCCTGAATGGCGCGGTTAAATTGACTTTGATGATGGCTGAAGCCGCCAACCAGCGCACGGATTTTCCCCGTTTCCGGCTCCATAGCAATCAGGGCGCCGCCAATTTTTGGAATTTGGCGGAGGGAAGCTTGATGATCCGCCCCCGGTTCAATCAAAATAACATCCCCCGGCTGTGGCAGATTATGTTTTGCCCAGCTGTAATCGCTTTTTGGAATGTGATACTGCGCGCCGCTTCTGATGCCAACGGTGAAACCTTCATCCGCTGCTTCCAGAATCACAGCTTTCTGCCACGGCTCCGCGCCGGCCGGTATAGGAATGGTATCCATCAAAACCTGCCAGTTGAGGATGTCTCCCACATTGCCAAGCGCACCGTGGTAATCCCGCCTTTTTGAATAAGCAAAAAGGCCATTGCGCAGGCTTTTCTCCGCCTGTTTCTGAAGTGTGGTTTCAATGGTTGAAATGACTGTCAGGCCATCTTTCATCAAGGAATCTTTACCTAAATTATCAGTCAGCTGTCGTCTGATTTCATCCACAATATAGCCATAATCATTGTAGCTCTCACGCTGTGGAAGGCTGAGAATCAGCGGGTGTGATTGCGCTTCTGTGGCCTGTTCCGGGGTGATGAACCCGGCATCGGCCATTTTAGCAATGACATAATCGCGGCGGCCTTTTGCCCCTTCCGGGTTGCGGCGGGGATTAAGCTGGCTGGGCGCTTTGGGCAAAGATGCCAAAACGGCTGTTTCATGAATTTCAAGATTTTCCAGTGGCTTATTAAAATATATTCGAGCAGCTTCTAAAACTCCATACGCGCCGCCGCCAAGATAAATTTCATTTAAATAGAGTTCCAGAATACGGTCTTTACTTAACCCCTGACTGACGCGCAGGGAGAGAATGGCTTCCTTAATTTTACGCTCTAAGGTGCGTTCCGGTGTAAGAAGCAGGTTTTTAATCACCTGCTGAGTGATGGTGCTGCCCCCCTGAATGCCTTCTTCGTCACCGCGATGGAGATTATTCCATAACGCGCGTAAAATACTGCGAGGATCAATGCCGGGATGGCTATAATAATCTTTATCCTCCGCTGCCAGAAACGCCTGAATAACGGCTGTGGGAATGGCGTTAATTGGCACATAGGTGCGCCGCTCCATGCCGAAACTATCCAGCAATGCGCCATCTGCGGCATAGATATGCGAGGATAAAGCAGGGCGGTAAGATTGCAGGCGGTTAAAATCCGGCAGGTCATTATTATACTGATTCAGAACCCATGCAATTATGATTAAACCGGCGGTGAAGCCCATAAAGCCAACGATCAGAAGGGAAAGAAAGAAGCGCTTCATGGTTTAATTTTCCAGCGGGTTTTTTTGGAAATAATCAGCAACAGCCTTGGAGAGTGCGTCCGCAATGGAGGTGCGGTAGCGATCCTTGCGCAGAAGGTCTTCTTCCTGACGGTTGGAGAGATAGCCAAGCTCAATGAGAACGGAAGGCGTATCCGCCCCGGTGAGAACGGCAAAGCTGCCGGAGCGATGCGTGCGGCGCAATAATTTGGCACGAGGGCCAACATTTTTAACGACCATTTGCGCAAAATCCACCGAGACACTGCGCGTGCCGCGCTGTGCAATATTAATTACAAAATCCTGAACGTCCTCAGACTGATTACGAATATCCACGCCACGAATCACTTCTTTCTGATCCGCCTTGCTGAGAAGCTTCTTGCTTTCTCGCCGGGCACGGCCTTCTTCCAATGTGTAGACGGAAAGGCCGCGTGTATTGCGATTAGCATGGGAATCCGCATGCAGTGAAATGAATAAATCCGCTTTCCAGTTTCGGGCTTTTCCAACGCGATTCTGCAATTCAACATAATGATCGGCGGTGCGCGTGAGGTAGACTTTATACTGACCGGTACGCAACAATTGACGTTGAAGCTCCTTGGCATAAGCCAGCGTGATGTGTTTTTCATAGGTGCCGGCAGCGCCCACTGCGCCCGGATCTTTGCCCCCATGTCCGGCATCAATCACAATGATGGGCTTACGTGTTATTATGCGCCCTGGCTTATCCACCGGGATGGGAGTTCCTGAGGCGCTATGCGTAGGTTGCGGCGCTATTGTTGTGTGATAATCCTGAATTTCAAAATGCCTAATTTTCGGCAGAGCAAAGGGGCTTTCGGATTGATAACCTCGAATCAGTGATGCGGGTTTGGCCGGTTTTTTTGCAGATCCCGGACTATCTGTGATGAAGCTGACCTGAATGACAGGCTGGTTGTTTTCTTTGGTGATGCGGGAATTGGTAATCTGAATTTTTGATTCTGCCTCCAGCACCAGCCGCAAACTTCCATTAGAGCGCTCCGCCTGCCGCATGGTTTTGATTTCTTTTGGTAACGTTAGGTTGCCGGATGCTTGCCATGTTGCGTGGTCCACATCAATTACCAGACGCGGAGGATTGCTGAGGGTGAAGGATTTGTAGCTTGCGGATTGATTCAGCTTCAGCCGTAAGGTTGTGCCGTTGCTTGTGGCGCTGAACTCATAATCCTGGATGCTGGCCGCCTGTGCGGCGAAGCCGCCTGCTAACACAATGAAAAGAAGGAGGGTGAAAAAAAGCAGCCGAAGAAAGCCATGGCATGCCGTCATGCCGGTTGCTTGCATGATGCCGGTGCCGGTGGTGATGTGCGCTAATTTTTTCATCCGGAACGACTATAAATTTCTGTGCTTACCGTGTCCATGGTCGCTGGCCTTCTGCGTCCGCCACAGTGTATATCTGTGGTGGGTGTGACAGTGTAACGGCATGTGTGCCTTTTTCGTGGAGTTGCTGCTGTGTGATGCGCGTGGCAGTTTGATTTTCCGGGCAGGGATGCGGTGCATCAAAAAACTGGATGATGAATGAGGCCTCAATGCAGGTTTGCAAAGGTGGGCTTGCGGCCTGATCCATGAGGATAAGTGCTGAATGTTTAAGTAAATCAAATTGATAATAATCCTTTTTATCTGAATAGTTTATTAATGATTTATCATTTATTAATTTAGATTTGTTGAGGCCGGTATATTGCTCCCACTTACTGCGAATATACCGGCCCTTTTGCTTGGTATTCACAAGCAGGGCATTATCCTGTGTTATGGCGAAAAGATCCGCCTCCCCACTGATAAGAAAATGAGGTTGGGGTGAAAACAGAAAGCCGCACGCAAAAATAATAAAAAATGAAATCAGAGCAATAAGGCGTGGCGCGGCTTGTTTGATGAGGCATGCAATGAGGCCGCTGATGCAACCGCAGACAAAGATCCAGAGCGGAAGCTTCACCAGTGACAATTTTGCGCCTTCAAGGCTTGTCACCCATTCCGCCCAATCGGAAAGATAGCTGATGCCCCACCCCATGAGCGTAAAGATGACGCCATCCAGTGAGAATGGCATGGTTAATAAACCCAATACCCCCAGCGGCATTACCCAAAAGCTGGTGAGTGGCACGGCCAGCAGATTTGCCAGCAGACCATAATTGCTGAGATAACCAAAATGGTAGAGGCCAATGGGCGTGGTGGCCAGCCCGGCAATGAATGAGGTGAGCAGAATGCCGCCGGTATAACGTAGAAAGCGCTGAAAGCTGGTCAACTCATGGACGGAAACAAGGCGGTGGCGTAACCAGTCATAGGTTGCAACGAGCGCTATCACCGCAGCAAAGGACATCTGAAAGCCCGGAGTGATGATGGCGTCCGGGCGGATGATAAGAATCAGCAATGCCGCCCATGCCACCGGCAGCATGGGTGTGCCTGTGCGGTTGACCAAGATGGCAAAGAAAAACATACTCGCCATGATATAGGCGCGCTGTGCGGAGATGGGCATGCCGGTCAGAAGTAAATAAAATAAGCCGGTGAATATGGCGCATAAGGCACTGATTTTTTTGATATTAAATCGAAGAGCAAGCGGTGGAATGGCCGCCATAAACAGGCGCAGCATCAGATAAGCACCCGCCATCACCATGGCCATATGCAGACCGGAAATGGCCAGCAAATGCCCAAGGCCGGAGGTGCGGAAACTCTCCAGCGTGTTGCGTGGGATATCCCCCCGAACTCCGGTCAGAAGTGCCGTGGCAATGCTTGCCTCCCGTTGCTTATCCTCCGGAAAATGGCTGCGAATACGCTCCGTTACGTTCGTCCTGAGCGTATGAATGGTGGATGATAAGGTTTCCTGATGATCATATTTTAGCCGTTTAACCGGCGAGATGCTGTAGCCCACGCCACCAATTTCTTCAAAAAAAGCATAGCGACCAAAATGGTAGCCATTAGGATAGACAGGCTTCCCCGGCGGAGGCGAGAGAATGGTGGTAACCTGCACACGATCACCGGGTTTGATGGTTGCTTCAATAGGCGTGCGGACATTGAGACGGATTTTGCGCGGGTGGCTTTCAGCTGGGAATTTGCCGGTTTCCGGCCGCCAGAAATCCAGATCTGTAAGAATCAGGCGTTTCATACCGGGGCGCGGTTCAATTTGCTCCACATTGGCGCGCACCCATGTGGGCACATCGCCGGATTGATAAACAGGTGCTATCTTCTGATGGCTATAATATTGCACCCACGCCATGCCGGATGCTGCCAATAAAAGCGGCCATAAAAACAAAGTTACGGAGGAAGTGCGAAGTTTAAAAGAGATGAGAGTGGCGGCCAGCAAAAATGAAGCAACAAGGCGTGGCACAAGAATTGGCGGCTCAACAGTGAGTGCAAAATAGGCGGCAATTCCTGCGCCAAACCACACGGGGAGAAAAATAAGCAGGGCAGGGCGAACCAGCATAACGAAGGTTTACGCCGTTTATCCTGTCGATGCAGCTTCTAATTGAGTATCGATAGGTCTATGTTGCGGCGGCTCTGATAAGTGCTTGAAAAATTGCACTATCTTCCGGAGAGATTTCATGTTCCGGATGCCATTCCACGCCAAGACAGAAACGGTGCGCGGTGGATTCAATGCCTTCAATCACGCCATCGGGTGCGGTGGCATTGACGATTACATTCTTACCAACATCCTTAACCGCCTGATGATGATTGCTATTCACCTGCATCAGGGTGGTGCCTGTGATGCGGTGCAGGAGCGTATCTGCCGTGATGGTGATGGCGTGCCATGGTTGATTGCGCGGGGTTGGTTGCTGATGTTCCAGTGCATTGGGAATGGCATCCGGGATATGTTGATGGAGCGTGCCACCAAGGATAACATTTAAAAGTTGCTGCCCTGCGCAGATGCCCAATATTGGCAGGTTTTTTGCCAGAGCGGCCTGCGCCAGTTTCCATTCAAATGCGGTGCGCCCTTCCTTCGTAACAACAGATTCATGAGAGGTTTCGCCATAAAGTTCCGGGGGAATATCCACATCACCACCGGTGAGCACCAGCCCGTCTATCAGCGTAAGGTAATGTTCAATCGCATCGATTTCATGGGGCAGGGCAATGGGCGTTGCGCCAAGGCGCTGCAGGACTTTAAAATATTCTTTCCGAAGGGCGTACCATGGAAAAGGTGAATAGCCACCCGCCTCTTCAGCATCCAGTGTGACACCAATGATGGGGCGTTTGCTCAAGCAACTTCCCCAAGAGATTGCAGCACACGCTCACTAAAATCGGCGATCATCTTCACGCCGTTAATGGTGGGAGTGATGTGAAGATTGCGACGATCTTTCGGGTCGCGCATACGTTCGGCTAATTTATAACGGGAGAGGCTGTCAATGGCGCGTACAACGGCAGGCTTTCCAATATTCATGGAGGCGGCCAGCCCGCGCACGGTATGTGGCCCTTTTTGTGTGGTGATGGTAAGCAGAATAACCAGCTGGCGCTGAGAAAGATCCGGTAAATCATCCCTGACATTTTCCATTAACACACGCTGCCAGAGCAAAAGAGCCTCTTTATTGCCCGGTTTTGAAAGCATCTGTATGGGATTTTCAGCCATCTTAACCCTTTTTGCGCTTCATCGCCGCCTGAATCAAGCCCTTAAAAAGTGGATGTGCACTATAAGGGCGGGATTGGAATTCCGGATGAAACTGGACACCAACAAACCATGGATGATCTTTGATTTCAACAATTTCAGGAAGTTCACCATCCGGTGAAAGGCCGGAGAAAAGCATGCCGGCTTCCTCCAGCTGGTCTTTATAATGGATATTCACCTCATAACGATGGCGGTGCCGTTCGGAAATTTCATCCGTGCCATAGGCTTCATACGTTTTTGTGCCGGGCTTGAGAGCGCAATCATAGGCACCAAGGCGCATGGTGCCGCCAAGGTCGCCCCCGGCCTTGCGGCGCTCCACGCCATCTTTACTGGCCCATTCCGTCATCAGGCCGATGAGCGGCTCCTTGCAGGGGCCAAATTCCGTGGAAGAGGCATCTTCCAGTTTCAATACATTTTTAGCATATTCTAACACGGCCATTTGCATGCCAAAACAGATGCCCAGATAAGGTGTGCCGCTTTGGCGGGCATAGGTTGCGGCCAGCATCTTGCCTGCTGCGCCGTTAACCCCAAAACCACCGGGAACCAGAATGCCATCAACATTCTTAAAGGCATCGGCAACATTATCTTCCGTAAGTTCACGGGAATTAACCCACACGACATTGATCCGGCAGCGGTGGAAAATACCGGCATGTATCAGGGATTCATAAACAGACTTATAGGCATCTTTCAGGCTGACATATTTACCCACCAGTGCAATGGTCACTTCCTGATCCGGGTTTTTAACGGCGTCCACAATATCTTCCCAGACGGAAAGATCCGGCTTGGGTTCATGCGGCAGGCCAAAATGCTTCAGCACCTGCACATCCATCCCCTCATCATGGTAATTTTTAGGAACGCGGTAAATGGTATCCGTATCCAGCGCCGGAATAACATCGGCCTGTTTCACATTACAGAAGAGGGCAATTTTCTTACGCTCCGAGAGTGGAATAGGCACTTCGGCACGACAGAGCAAGACATCCGGTTGAATGCCGATGCTGCGTAATTCTTTTACGGAGTGCTGCGTTGGCTTGGTTTTCAGCTCTTTCGCTGCGGCCAGATAAGGAATGAAAGTGAGATGGATGACCATGGCGCGCTCTTGACCCATTTCATAGCGCAACTGACGAACCGCCTCAAAGAAGGGCAGGCCTTCAATATCCCCCACCGTGCCGCCAATCTCACACAGGATAAAATCCGTGCCGTCCGTATCGTTCAGTGCAAATTCCTTAATCAGGTTCGTGACGTGAGGGATGACCTGCACCGTACCACCAAGGTAATCGCCCCGCCGTTCTTTTTGCAGGAGAGTGGAATAGATCTGCCCGGTGGTAACATTATCGCCGTTGCGCGCGCTGACATTAGTAAAACGTTCATAATGGCCAAGGTCAAGATCCGTTTCAGCGCCATCTTCCGTCACAAAAACTTCACCATGTTGCAGGGGGCTCATCGTGCCGGGGTCAACATTAAGATAGGGGTCTAACTTACGCAGGCGTACGGAATAGCCACGCGCCTGAAGCAATGCACCGAGAGATGCCGAGGCCAATCCCTTCCCTAAAGAAGAGACAACTCCGCCGGTAATGAAAATAAAACGGGGTTTGGCCGTGTCGGAAGCCGACACGTTATTCGCTCACCGGAACAGAGATGTCGTCCGCTGCTTCTGCAGGAACTTCAAGCGGCACAGCCGGCATATTGCCATCATCATCTGCCGGAACGGAAAGTTCATTGGTTGTTTCCACCGCTTTATCCAGAAGGCTTCCTTCACGGGTTGTGTGCGCGGAAAGCCAGGCCAGAATCAGGCTGTTGATGATGAATGCCGTGGCCAGAATTGCCGTGGCACGGGACAGGAAATTTGCCGAGCCACGTGAGGAAAATAAAGAATCCTGACTATTGCCGCTGGTAAGCAAGCCATCCGCAGTGGAGCGCTGAAGCAGGATAAAACCCACCAGCGCCACTACAATAACAATTTGCAGTATTAAAAGAACAGTCATGTGATTGTAACCCGATTAAAGAAGTGGATTTATTGCATCGAT
>JAUIEX010000037.1 GCA_030429725.1 Alphaproteobacteria bacterium | reverse complement strand
TGCCGCTGGAGCTCATAATCCGGATGGCGGATTCTAACGCTTCCTTATGTTTGATCGCAAAATGCTCCAACTGCCACTGATAATCCCGCACCACCTCCACCAGCACCTCAATAATCTGCCGTGGGTTGCAATATTCCGCCGGAACGGAGTCCTGCAATTGCGGATAGCGATTGATGACATCCTTCCCGGCCTGTTCATCATCGTGATGGTCAATCAGCACATGCAGCACATCCGAATAAATTAAGAACCCTTTGCGCAGCGCCCGCAGCAAATTCTGCTCTTCATCCGGGAATGCATCCAGATCACCGCCATATTCTTCAATCTTTTCAAGCCCTTTCCAGGCGGGAGTGGGGGTGGCGTCCCCATATTTATAATCCGGATTTTTCCGTTTGATGGTGGTGTATTCATCCCACGCGGCACGCAGAATCACATAATCAATCGAGCGCCGAACGGCCATGGCATCTTCTACAATACTGGTTCTGGAACCTTCATCAAAATTGGTATTCATACCAAATAAACGATTAAAAACCATGCATCTCTATCCTTGTTTCTTAGACACTGTTATGGTGGCAATGTGGGGTGGTTTAATCAAGCCAAAACCACCTTTGACCAAAGATAAGGATGTATATGAGCCTACAGCGTTTAACTCTCACCACATGGAACGTCAATTCCATCAAGGCACGGCTTTCGCACACAGTGGAATATGCTAAGAATCATCATCCGGATATTCTACTATTGCAGGAAATCAAATGCCCTGATGAAAATTTTCCCCTGATGGAGTTTGAGGATTTAGGCTATAACTGCCTGATTCATGGTCAAAAAAGCTATAATGGCGTGGCCATTCTCTCTAAGCTACCCATGGAAGAAACGGCGCGTGGCCTGCCACAGCTTCCTTTTGATGAAACCGCCCCGCAGGCGCGTTATCTGGAGGCGGAAATCTCCCTGCCGCCACAAAAGCAGACGGAAAAAGCACCGCCCATCGGTGCGCTGCGCGTGGCCAGCATTTACCTTCCGAATGGCGGTGAAATTGATTCGGATAAATTCCGTTATAAAATGCAATTTTTTGATGCGCTCAAAAACCATGCGGAAGATTTAGCTAAACTGGACATACCCGTTGCGCTGGGAGGGGATTATAACGTTGCTCCGGCAGATATTGATGTGCATGATCCCAAAGGGTTACGCGGCACAACCTGCTTCCACCCGGAAGAGCAAAAGCGCTTCCGCCGCATTCTTAATAGCGGTTTTGCCGATGCCTGGCGCGTCCAGCATCCGGAAGAACAAAGCTTCAGCTGGTGGGATTATCGCGGCGGCGGCTGGCAGCATAATAAGGGTTTGCGGATCGATTTTATGCTCTGTAATGCCATGGCGATGGATGCATGCCATGAAACGGTGATTCACGCGGATGAGCGCGGGCGGGAAAAAGCCTCCGACCATGCCCCCGTCAGCATCACATTGGAATTTTAGACGCTCAGATATTGCGCCACCAGATAAGCAACATAGCCAAACAGGAATAAAACCGCACAGATTCGCGGTAGCATTTTAAAGGCATAACAGCAGGCAGCAAACAGAAGCGTTACCCCCGCCATCACCCACATATCAAAATGTAAAAAGGCCGGATTAACATCCAGCGGGAAAATCAACGCCGGCACGCCAATTCCCAGCAAAATATTGAAAATATGGCTGCCAACAATGTTGCCCACCACCACATCGGCGTGGCGCTTAATAGCCGCCGCCACACATGTGGCAAGCTCCGGCGCAGAGGAACCGATCGCCACAATTGTCACCGCCACCACCCGCTCCGGCACGCCCATCATCGCCGCCAATTCCACCGCACCGCGCACCAAAACTTCTGCGCCAATGGCCAATGTCACAATACCCCCAAGCACATAGAGTGCGCCACGCATCATGCTCATTTCACCATCAAATTCCGTCGCCAGCTCTTCTTCCAGCACTGCGGCCTTCGCTTTATTTTGCCGCATCGCCGCGCGTTCCTGTTTGATGGCGAAAAATACATACACCACCAACAGCGCCACCATGCCGGCCCCATCCACCGCGCTGAAATGCCCATCCCATGCCAGCAGGATAAAGAGAATTGTCACCGTCAACAGCAATGGAATATCCCGGCGCAACAGCCCCCGACTCACCTCGCCCGGCCAGATCACCGTGCTGACAGCCAACACCAGCAACATATTTGAAATATTGCTACCCAGAATATTTCCCACGGCAATATCCGGCAACTCATCCATAGCGGCAGAAATATTCACCAGAATTTCCGGCGCAGACGTTCCCACCGCCACCACGGTCAAGCTCACCACCACCACGGAAACACCCAATTGCCGCGCCACGGAAACCGCACCACGCACCAATGCCTCACCACCGAAATAAAGCAGTGCTAAACCGGACATCAGTAACAATGAAGGAACCATGCTCATGACCTAGCGTGTGGCTTCTCTTCTGGCAAGGACAACCACCACATTGGCGGCCGCGCCAAAATATGTTACCATCGTTGCATTGCAGCAATGCCATTTTAAAGGTAAATGATCAGCCGTGATTGAAGATGAAGACATAATGGATATGGCCATCACGGCACCGGTGGATATCAGTGATGTTCCCGCCTGCATTACGGCGGACTATGCCGAGGCCTATGCCCAGCTTGTCAAGCGGCTGATTGAATCTATCAAGCGTTATGACGGCATCTTTGACGAAGCGATGGTGCGTAAGGCCGCCAAAATGGGAGCACAGTGGCACAGCAAACAAATCCGCCGCTCCGGCGAACCTTATATTTTCCATCCACTTTCCGTGGCACTCATTCTGGCGGAAATGCAGCTGGGCAGCAGCACCATCATCACCGCCATCCTGCATGACACGGTTGAAGATACCGATGCCACGCTGGAGGATCTGGAGCGTGAATTTACCGCTGAAATTGCACAGCTGGTGGATGGCGTTACCAAGCTGACCAAAATTGAATACCAATCCGAAGATGAAAAACAGGCGGAAAATTTCCGCAAATTCTTTATCGCACTCTCGGAAGATATCCGCGTTCTCCTTGTGAAGCTGGCGGATCGTACGCATAATATGCGCACCCTCCATCACATCCAGAAACCGGAAAAGCGCTATCGCATTGCCTTTGAAACCATGGAGATTTATGCGCCGCTGTCCGAACGCATCGGGATGCATAAGCTGAAAAGCGAATTACAGGATCTGGCCTTCCGGGAAACCCGACCGGAAGCCTATGAATCCATCCAAAGTCGCCTGACTTATCTGCGTGAAGAAGGCGCCAGCCAGGTGGATCGCATCGTGGAACAGCTAAAATTTATCCTCAATGAACATGGCCTGGAGCAGGTCATTGTTGCCGGACGGGAAAAGATGCCATACTCCATCTGGCAGAAAATGCATGATAAAGACATGGAGTTTGAGCAACTTTCCGACATCATCGCTTTCCGCGTCATCACCGATTCCGTAGGCGAATGCTATCAGGCGCTGGGCTTCATCCACGCCGCCTATCACGCCATTCCGGAACTATTCAAAGATTACATCTCCGTCCCCAAACAAAACGGCTATCAATCGCTGCATACGGTTGTCATGGGGCCGGAACAACAGCGTATTGAGATACAAATCCGCACCCATCAGATGCACTCCGTGGCGGAAATGGGGGTAGCGGCGCACTGGTCGTATAAACAAGGCCGGCCATACAGCGTGGATGGCAAACAATATCGCTGGATTCGGGAAATGGTCACGATTCTGGAAAATGCCTCCGGCGCGCAGGATTTCCTCGATAACACACGGCTGGAAATGTACCATGATCAGGTTTTTTGCTTTACCCCAAAAGGGGATCTGGTGGCATTGCCCGTTGGTGCAACGGCCGTGGATTTTGCCTTTGCCGTGCATTCGGGCGTTGGCCTCACCTGCGCCGGGGCAAAGGTCAACAGCCGCATTGTTCCCCTGCGCACCAAACTGAAAAACGGGGATCAGGTCAGCATCCTGCAATCGAAGAAAAAGCATGTCTCACCCGCATGGGAAGATTTTGTTATCACCGGCAAGGCGCGTTCGGAAATTCGGAAATTCCTGCGCCATCAGGAAAGCACGCAATATCGTGAGCTGGGTAAAACCATGCTGGAAAAACTTTTCCTGACGGAAAATAAGGAATTTTCTGAAAAGAAGCTCAAGCCCGCACTGAAACATTTTAATAAAGATAATGTGGAAGCGCTTTATGAGGCCGTGGGCAGTGGCTCCCTCACGCGGGAAAGGCTCAGCCCCATTCTTTTCCCGGATAGAAAACCTTCTAAAAAGAAATCCACCAGCCTGCTGGATAAATTTGCGCTGCGCAAATCCTTCCAACATTCCGATCCGGATTCAAAGATTGCCATTCGCGGGCTGATCTCAGGCATGGCCATTCATTATGCGCGCTGCTGCCACCCGCTGCCGGGGGATGGCATTGTCGGCATCGTCAACACCGGCAAGGGCGTCACCATCCACACTGCCGATTGTTCGGAACTCACACAATTTGTGGATCAACCGGAACGCTGGATTGATGTGGCATGGGATGATAATTCCTACGATGACGGCATCTTCATTGGCCGCCTGCACATTGTGGCGCAGCATCAGCGCGGCACGCTGGGTGAAATTGCCAATGCCATCGCCCGCCAGGAAGGCAACATCCACAATATCCGCATCATCAACCGTGCCGATGATTTTTATGAATTAGTGCTGGATGTGGAAGTGACCGGCACCAGCCATCTGGATGCCATTATCGCCTTAGTGCGCGGCAAAAAAGAAGTGCACAGCGTCTCCCGCTATAAAGAGGGGAAATAGCTGAGAAGTCGGTAGTCGGTAGTTTGTAGTCGGTAGTCTGTAGTCGGTGGTAGATGGTCTTTGAACTAAAGAATCTCGCCTGCTGGCTTGCACTCTCTCCCGGCTCGCTCTGCGCCTCCATGTACACAGACACATAACTCCCCCTTTCCGCCTGCGCTCTTCGAGCTGCGGCGCGACAAGCACGCGGGAATGACGAAGGAGAAGGTCGCAATAACGGCTATAATCTAACCTAAAGCCCCTTGGTCACCGCGTCATACGCTTTGAGCATTTTCAGCGTTGCCTCCATGGCGTCCAAACGCATCATGCAGGGGCCATCGCTGGGCGCATTATCCGGATCCTGATGGGTTTCCATGAACAACCCGGCCACGCCCACCGCCACCGCCGCACGCGCCAGCACCGGCACAAATTCACGCTGCCCGCCGGAAGCGCCACCTTGTCCGCCCGGCTGTTGCACGGAATGGGTGGCATCATAAATCACCGGCAAACCCGTTTGCTCCGCCATGGTTGGCAAGCCACGAAAATCCGTCACCAGCGTGTTATAGCCAAAGGATGCGCCGCGTTCCGTCAGCATCACATTCGGGTTGCCGCTTTCCGTCACTTTCTTTGCCACATTCTGCATATCCCAAGGCGCCAGAAACTGACCTTTTTTGATATTCACCACCGCGCCCGTTTCCGCCGCCGCCACCAATAAATCCGTCTGCCGACATAAAAATGCCGGAATCTGCAACACATCCACCACTTCCGCCACTGGCGCACAGTGATCCGGCAGATGCACATCTGTCAGCACCGGGCAGCCGAAAGTTTGCTTCACTTCCTCAAACACCTGCAATGCCTTTTCCATGCCAAGCCCGCGCTGCGCTTTCAGGCTGGTGCGGTTGGCCTTGTCGTAGGATGCCTTAAAAATAAAACCTATATTCAACCGCTTACAGATTGCGGAAAGCGCCTCCGCCATCATCATGGCATGGTCACGATTTTCCATCTGGCAGGGGCCGGCAATTAAGGCAAAAGGCAATTGATTGCTAATTTTCAAAGCACCAAGAGTAATCGTATATTGCTGTGTCATATAAGCCTTTTACCGCAGATTGCTCAAAAGGTACAACAGTGAAGATATCACTATTATTAGTGTTGAACATTTAAACCATTGTATGGAGGTAACGCTAACATCTTATTCATGAAGCTCAGCCCGGCACCGGTTGGCAAAGCCTCATTTTGCAATGACGGTTCTTTTGTGAAGGGTTTAAATGCCTCTGAAAGAATTTTCTCTAAATGAGACTTCTTTGCTTCATCTGTTTGCTCATTTACTAATTTCGAGCTGAGTTCTGCAAGACTTTTTAAATGATTCTTAAGGTGAGCAGGGTTTTGATAAAAATGCTCTTTTAGATGAGAATCTAATTGACCAATGGCTTCTTTTATCAATACGGCAACAAATTCTGGCCGGGCTCCATCTTCTCTGAGATAATCCAGGGTAGCACAAATGTCATGGGTTCTTTCTTGATCGCTATAAAGCGTACTATCTGAAAAAGGTTCTATTCCCTGTAACGCGTGATCCAGTGCCTCATTGTAAGGCCGTGAAAATATTGCCTTAGTGCCCTCTCCTGCTAGGCGCTGTATGCTGAATTCCGCAGTAGATATATATTTTTCAAGCGCCTGCCTGTTTGCTCTTGCCACAAGGATTAACATCTTTGTTAATGTGTTAAACCTTGATATCTCTTCCGCTATATTTTTTGGAACAGCACTCTGTTTTTGGCCTATATCCATATTCGCCATTGCATCTATGCCTATAATAGCATTGTCTGAAATACCTCGTTTCTCCTTAAGATAGCCCAAATATTCATCAACATTATTGTTATCTCGAGCATTTTTTGGATTTATCACCACTATTTTTTTGCCTGAATCACTGAAAAAATAAGCTTCTTCAATGCTCCCCTTTTTTGGGGAAGCATCAAAATCAAGATTGCTATAGAGCGTGTCCCCGGTATCCGTATTAACAATATAGACTTTTATGCCTTCACTTTCCTGTAACTTTTCTCCATGACAAAATGCATGACGGCGCAGTTCATGTTCATAAGAAAATTCCATGCAACTAATTCTACACTAAACTTCTTAACAACCCTTTAATCACTGCCTCGACTTTCTGGCAAAAATCGTCTAGCTGTTCAGCATGCGTTCCGACAAAGAGCAAAAAGAGGGTTTTTCCCGCCGCGCCATTGTTCTTGGTGCCGCGCAGGGGGGCATTATTGCCTTGCTGGCCGGGCGCTATTTTCAGCTTCAGGTGATTGACGGTCAGATTTATCACACCCAGGCCGAGGGCAACCGCATCCGCATTCAACCGATTATGCCTGTCCGTGGCGACATTCTGGATCGTGACGGTGCTATGCTGGCCGAGGGCAAAGAGCGCTATGATATTCTTTATGAGCCTTACGCCGAAATCTCTGTGGATGAGCATGAAGCCGCCTTGCGGAAAATTGCCAAACTCATTGACGTGAAAGATGATACCATCATCACGCGCTGGATTCAGGCCGTGAAAGATAACATGGCGGATCTCTTAACTCTGAAGGAAAATATTTCCTGGGATCTGATGGCGCAGATGGAATCGCAGGCTGTCACATTACCCGGCTTGCGGGTGCATGTTCCCTATATCAGGCACTATCCCATTGCGGAGGAGGCCGCACATATCACAGGCTATGTTGGCCGCGTGAGTGAGAGCGACATTGCCGCGCGGCCGGAAATGCGTCACATCCTCATTACTCCGGAAGCACGTGTCGGCAAAAATGGGCTGGAACTGGCCGCGGAGGAAACATTGTTTGGCCGTGCAGGCATTCGTCAGTTGGAAGCCGATGCGCGGGGAAATTTTGTCCGTGAACTGAATATGGAGCCTCCCAAGGCAGGGCAGGATATTACCACCACCATTGATGCCGGGCTGCAAAGCTTCATCATGAAAACATTAAAAGGCCATGGCGGCCTGAAAAAAGAAGGCGCCAGCGCCGTCGTTTTGGATGTTACGAATGGCGATATTCTGGCCATTGCCTCCGTGCCAAGTTATGACCCTAACAAATTTGTCGGCGGCATTGACCCGGCCTACTGGAACAGCCTGATTAACGACAAAGACAAACCCCTCCATAACCGTGCTATCAGCGCCAAATATCCCCCCGGATCAACCTTCAAAATGGTGACGGCACTTGCGGCCATGCGTGCCGGCATCGCACAGGAACGCACCACTCATTATTGCCCCGGTTTCTTTGAATTTGGTGACCGTGTTTTCCATTGCTGGGAAAAGCGCGGCCATGGCCATATGGATATGGTCAGCGCGCTCGCGCAATCCTGTAATGTTTATTTTTATAATCTGGCGGCAGAGCTGGGTATTGAAACGATTGCCGGCATGGCCAGAGAGCTTGGCCTGGGCGAGCCACTGGGCATTGAACTTCCCGGGGAAATTTCCGGCATTGTGCCCGATGATGCATGGAAACGTGAAACACTGGGCAAGCCATGGTATCCGGGCGAAACCATCAATGTGGCCATCGGGCAGGGCTTCGTTTCCGCCACACCGCTGCAACTGGCCACAATGAGCGCGCGCATTGCCACAGGACAGGCCGTTCAACCACGGATCACGCAGGATGCCTCCTTGCGCGCAATGGAGCGTGTGATGATTGATGACGGACAGATGATTTACCTGCCCAAACAGCAGGAATCATTTGAAAAACTCAATATTCCACCCTGGCATCTGGAAGTTGTTCGGCGGGGGATGGACGCCGTGGTTAATCGCTGGAACGGCACGGCGCAGCGCCATAAAATTACCGATCCTGCCTTGCGCTTCGCCGGAAAAACAGGCACATCTCAAGTGCGCGCATCGCAGGATAAAGGTGCGGCAAAAAGAAGGCAGGATAAAACGCACGCCCTCTTCGTGGGCTATGCGCCGGTGGAAAATCCACGCTATGCTATTTCCGTTGTTGTGGAACATGGCGGCGGCGGCTCATCTGCGGCAGGACCACTGGCCGGAAAAATCTTCCGCCATCTGCTGGGCATTGATGAACCGACGGAAGAAACGGAAAATAACCTTCCGGAAGGTGCAGCCGCCATTGTGGATGATACTGCACCCATCATCAACCAAACGGAAGATAACCCTGATCAGGCTATAAGCCTGCCATGGCAGCACGGAGAATAACCATGGCTATTGCACGCCCGAATTTAAGAATCCTTGACTTACCATGGATGATGTTGCTCTGCCTGATTGCCATTTTGGGCTTCGGTATCATGATCCTTTATTCCGCCGCACGCGGGGATATGGATCCATGGGCAAGCCGCCAGCTGCTGCATATTCTCATCGGCAGCATCATCATGCTGGTGATTTCTCTCACCGATATACGCTTCTGGTTTCAATCTGCCTGGTGGGCTTATGGCCTTGGAATTGCGCTGCTGTGCATGGTGCATATTGTTGGCGTGGAAGGTGGCCTGGGCGCACAGCGCTGGCTGAGTATTTTTGGCTTTCGTTTTCAGCCCTCGGAACTGATGAAAATCTGCCTCTTATTGGTGCTGGCACGTTATTATCAGCTTTTGCATCCAAATAACATTAACCGCTGGCTCAGCCTGTTATTGCCGCTTTGTATCACTGGAATTGCCGTATTGTTGATTTTCCTTCAGCCCAATCTTGGCACCTCCGTTATCACCACCGCCGTGGCCGCCATTGTGTTATTTCTGGCCGGTGTCAGTTGGAAAAAGTTTTTTTTGGCCGGGTTGATTGTGGCTGCCATGCTGCCCATTGGTTGGAATTTTCTGCATGATTATCAGAAAGAGCGCGTCTATACCTTCCTCAGTCCGGAGCGTGACCCGCTGGGCACGGGTTATAACATCATCCAGTCCAAAATTGCGATTGGCTCCGGCGGCATCAGCGGCAAAGGCTTAACACAGGGCACGCAAACGCAGCTCTCTTTTGTCCCTGAAAAACAAACGGATTTCATCTTTGTTATCGTTGCGGAGGAATTGGGATTCATAGGCGTTGCCACATTATTGGCACTCTATGGCGGGCTTTTACTGGGCATTTTAATGATTGCGATGCGTGCCAACAGCCCATTTTCACGCCTGATGGCCGGTGGTGTGGCGGGGCTATTATTCATTCACCTCACCATTAATGTGGGGATGGTCAGCGGGATGCTGCCGGTGGTGGGTGTTCCCCTACCTTTATTATCCTATGGCGGCAGTAGCATGATCAGCATGCTTATCGGCATGGGTTTTGTTTTAAATGCTCATATTTACCGTGATCTAAAATTACCCAATGTGGCATGATCTTAACGCATGAACGCAACACCCATCATTTTTGATGATGCTCAGAAGGCAAGGCAGCGGCAACGCTTTGCCAAAAATTATGGTGTTTACAACGCCCTGTTCCACCATGCCGCGCAGCAAATTGCTGAACATTTTACCGGGGAAATTAATCAGCCATTTGATAAAGTTCTGGAAATTGGCTGCCGTGACGGAGCATTATCCACCGCGTTACGCAATCATGCCGCCGTTGGTCAGATCACCCAAACGGAATGGTCGCCACATTTTGCCGCCATGGCCAAAGACGGTGATATTTTAAACAAAACCGCGCCACATGCCTTACCCTTTGCGCCAGAATCATTTGATCTCATTGTCAGCAACCTTAACCTGCACTGGGTGAATGATCTGCCCGGTCAGTTGATACATATACGCCAATTGCTCAAACCGGGCGGGCTGTTTCTGGCCACCATGCTGGGTGAAAATACCCTGCATGAATTACGGCATATAGTGACACAGATTGAAAGTGAGCATCACGCCGGCATCTCTCCCCGTATCTCGCCTTTCACGCTGGTGAAAGATGCCGGGCGTTTATTGCAGCATGCCGGCTTCAGCCTGCCCGTTGCCAGCAGCCATCCGGTGCAGATACGCTACCGTGATCTGCTCCAGCTGATGGATGATCTGCGCGGCATGGGGGAAAGCAACGCGCTGGTGCAACGCAGAAAATCTTTTACAGGCCGCCATTTTTGGCACAAAGCGCAGCAGGCATATCAAACCATTTATGGCGATGCGGAAGGCTGCATTCATGCCACCTACGATATCATCACCCTCACCGGGTGGGCGGAGGACTAGGCCGCCGCTTTATGGATGATGGTTGATTGAAGAATTTCCGCCACGCGGCGTGCCTCATTAAGCGCACGGCACTGGCCGTTCGGCTGAATCGGATCATTGCCCAGCATCCGCGCGGCACCCTGCGCCACCAGCTGTTGCTGCAGCGGTTTATAGGCAAAGCTAATCGCCTCCGAATCATAAATCCACAAGGGCTTTCCAATGGTTGCCACCTGCGAAAGCATCCGCACGGAATCCCCCGTCACCACCACGGCATCCGCCAGATGTAGAAAAATTTCAAACGGATTCGGCATGGTGCGACGCTTATAATCATAGGTAAAAAAGGGCACAGTCAGGCTGTTCAACAGCGCCTCATAACTTTCTTCTTCCGTACGCGCCGAATTACTGATCAGACAGCTGCCGCCAAGCACGGCCAGCTGCTGGTTAAGCTGCCGCGCCAGCGCCACGCCGTCATCAATCCCAATATTGCCACCCACATGGCGGCCACCCACCAGCACCGCCACATAAGGGCGATAAAGCTCTTCCAGCTTCAGTTTAAGCGGCAGCATCGCCTCACGCTCCAGCTCCACCATGGATGCTTCAAGCCGTGACGCATCCATCCGGTTCATCACGCCAACGGTTGGAATCACCCGCCGGTCTTCCGGCAATGGTTCATAGGAAGGCGCAATGATTGCATCCAGCTCGGCATACATTTCTTCAGGCTGGTGCAGGCAGATTGCCGTTGGCTTCAGATCATATTTCCGCTTGGCGGCCACCAGATTGTGGGCGCGTGGCGCACAGGCCAGAATCACATCCGGCTTATAATTTTCTTTTCGTGGCAAATCATCGGATTGAATGTCCGCACCCAGCGCCTCTGCCAACGCATAAAGCTGCGCATCACGGTGATTACTCTCCGGAAGGATCAGCGCCCGCATTCTTCCACTCACTTTTCTTCATCCAATGCACTACGAATCCGCGCGGCAATAATCCCGGCATCCACATCATGGGAAAAAACCTCCAGCAATGTCCCCTGCCGGTCCATCAGATAAATCAGGCTGGAATGGTCAAACATATAGCCATCCATCATGCTGTTTTCCATTTCCACCTTCTGAGCATAAACCCGCCAGGCTTTCTTTGCCTCGTCAATGGCTTCCTGACTCCCGGTCAGCGCCACAAATGACGGGTGGAATTCCTGGAAAAATTCCTTATTTCGCGCCACCGTATCCCGCGCAGGATCCACCGTAATAAACACAGGAGTCACCGCATCCGCGACCGCATCCAACAGGCTCATTGCATTGCTCATCACCTGTAAACCCGTTGGGCAAATGGCCGGGCAATGGGTAAATCCAAAAAAGATCAGGCTGAATTTTCCTTGCAACTGATCGCTGGAAAAAGCCGCACCATTTTGATCCGTCAGAAGGAATTTTCCTCCCACACTCGCCATCCCTGTCGGTTCTTTTTCCTCCAGTTGGATCGGTTCTTTCTGCTGCTCCAGATAGGCATTCACTCCTAAAAATCCTAAAATAATCAAAATCGCCGCCCAGATGATTGATGATTTCATTACTTTCTCCTTCTCATTTTAAAGCCGCCACTCAGGCCGCCTGTTTCAAACGTGCAATTGCACGCCAGCCAATATCCCGGCGGCAGAAACCCTCCGGCCAGTCAATCTTATCCACCGCTTCATACGCACGCTGCTGCGCCTGCAACACATCACTGCCCAGCGCCGTAATGCCCAGAACACGGCCACCCACCGCCAGCATCCTGCCATTTTCTTCTTTTGTTCCCGCGTGAAAAACCCTCACATCCGGCAGGGAAGCAACTGATGCCAGTGCCTTTATTTCCGTACCCTTCCGATAGGCTTCCGGATAGCCCTTGCTGGCCATCACCACACATAGCGCCGTCTTATCACTCAGCGCCACCGCAGCATCCTGCGATAATTTTCCTTCCGCAGCCTGCTTTAGCAGCAAAGGTAAATCCGATGTAACACGCGGTAAAATTACCTGCGCTTCCGGATCACCAAAACGGACATTATATTCCAGCAATTTTGCGCCGTCTTTTGTCACCATCACCCCGGCAAAGAGAAAGCCAATATAGGGCTTTCCTTCTTTCTTCATGGCTTCAAGCGCGGGCTGAATCAGCGTCTCAAGCACATGTTGCTCAGTTTTGTGATCCATCACCGGCGCCGGAGAATAAGTGCCCATACCACCCGTGTTCAGGCCGGTATCACCCTCACCCACACGCTTATGATCCTGCGCACTGCCACATAAAATGGCACGCTCACCATCACAAATGGCAAACACACTGGCTTCCTCACCGTCCAGAAATTCTTCAATCACCACTTTCTGGCCGGCGGCACCAAATTTACCGCCAAACATCTCATCCACGGCGGCCTCCGCTTCGGCGGTGGTATCCGCCAGAATAACCCCCTTACCCGCGGCAAGACCGTCCGTTTTCACCACAATCCGGCTGTCGCCCGTCTTCTCAGCCTGTCGGCGAATATAATTTTTTGCCGCTGCCGCATCCGTAAAACTGCCATGAAATGCCGTCGGCACACCGGCTTTCACCACCATTTCCTTCATGAAAGCTTTGGAGCCTTCCAGCTCCGCCGCCGCTTTGGAAGGGCCAAAACACGCAATGCCCGCATCCCGCAGTGCGTCGGCCACGCCATCCACCAACGGCGCTTCCGCACCCACAATAACCAGATCAATCTGCCGTTGCTGACACCATGCCACCAGCGCCTTATGATCATCCGCATCCACATCCGCCAAACGCGCGTCTACCAGCATGCCAGGATTTCCCGGCGCGGCATAAAGCTGCGCCACGGAATCGCTCCGCCGACAAACATCCACCAGCGCATGCTCTCTGCCGCCGGAACCAATTATCAGTACATTCATTGTAAAACCCGTCCGCTATTTAGCCCGTTTAACATTCACTCAAACGTTATGCTGCGTTGGATGCCGCCTCATAAGGTGTCACATCAATGGTAAACACTTCCATCACCGTATTGGCCAAAAGCTTCCGCGCCATCTCTTCGGCCTGTTGCCGGGCGGCTTGTACGTCCGCTTCGTTCAGAATCAATTCAATCAGCTTACCCTGACGTACCGAGGCCACATTGCCAAAACCCAAATGCCCCAGCGCGCCTTCAATCGCCTTTCCCTGAGGGTCAAGCACCCCTTCTTTCAAACGAATATTAACCGTTACTTTCGTTTGCAACATCGCACACTCCTAAACATCATCATTGACTGGTTTTTTTCCAACATCATCCGCTTTGACGGTTTTTTTAGCGACAGGCTTGGCGGAAACATCATTGCCGGATTTCAGCTCCGTCACATTATCCTTCTCCAACACACCTAAACGCCGCGCCACTTCGCGGTAAGCATGCTCCAAACTACCCAAATCCTTACGGAACACATCTTTATCCAGCTTCTCCCCGCTTTCAATATCCCACAAGCGGCAGGAATCCGGGCTGATCTCATCGGCAATGATAATGTAAAGATTACCTTCCTCATCATAAATCCGGCCAAATTCCAGCTTGAAATCCACCAGCTTGATGCCGATACCAAGAAACAGACCGCTCAGAAAATCATTCACCCGCAATGCCAGTGCCTTCATTTCCGCTAGTTCTTCTTCATATGCCCAATCGAAGGCAACAATATGCTCTTCGGTGATCAAAGGGTCGTTCAGCTGATCACTTTTAAGGTAATATTCCACCAGCGGACGCGGCAACAACATGCCCTCTTCCACGCCAAAGCGCTGTGCCAGCGACCCCGCCGTGATATTACGCACCACCACTTCCACGGGAATAATCTCACAGGCGCGCACCAGCTGCTCACGCATGTTCAGCGTTTTAATGAAATGGGTAAAAATCCCCACCTCTTCCAGGCGTGTCATAATGAATTCTGAAATACGATTATTCAGCACACCCTTGCCCGGAATGCTGTCTTTCTTCGCGCCATTACCCGCCGTCACATCATCTTTAAAATGCTGAATCAGCGTTCCCGGCTCCGGCCCTTCGTAAAGCACCTTGGCTTTCCCTTCATAAATGGGCGTTCCTCTGTTTTTGGGCGTTGTCATAATGTGCCTACCTAATAAAAATTTGGCTAGAATATCGTTAGTTTCTCTCGTATAAACCACTGGCTGATGTTAAACAACTGCAATCATCACTGGTTCTGTTGGGATTTAGAACCTAAACACTAAAGGATAGCAACCATGTCAAAAATGGACGATCGCGGCAAAGCGTTTGAAAATAAGTTCTTTCATGATGAGGAGCTGCAGTTCAAACTTCATGCACGCCGCCGTAAAATGCTTGGCCTGTGGGCGGCAGAACAAATGCATTTAACGGAAGAGAAAAGCCTCGAATATGCGTTGAATCTGGTACAGGAATCCACCGTCAGGGGGGAGGAAGACCCGGCCGTAAAAATCGTGGCGGACGATCTGACCAATGCCGGGCTGTCCTTAACCTATGAACAGGTCAAAGACAAATCCGACACACTCCAGGAAAAAGCCATGCAAATGCTGGCAAGAGAATTTGATCTCTCCTAGAAAGCAGGGGTATTTTGCAACTGTGCCTAAGGCCGCTTTTGATACTTAGCCATCATCCTGTGCCGATAACATTCTGCACTATCAGCGCTTTTGAAGGTCAAGAAAATTAATCTTGAAACGGACTGTTTTTGGCGTTGAAGTTCCGACGCCTTCATGGTTGAACAGTGAAGCATAAAGACAATATGTTGTAAGATTATCCGCAATTTGGGCTACATTTAGTAGGCAGCGGTGGATATGGCCGATCATATTGTTTAAACTGAAATGATGGATTGAAGACTTAAGGAGGGATGCAATGATCACAGGTAAAACAAAGAAACCGGGTCGCGCTGCTGCAAGCGGTCTTTTTTCCGCCGGAAAATCCCGCCACCGTCCCACCGCACCGGATCTTTCCAAGGGTGCTGCGCGTCATCAATCCCGCGTGGCGGAACTGGAGGCGGAAATTGCCCTGCTCACCTCCTATGCTTCCGATACGATCTACCGCCTGCGCTATGACAATATGCGCTATGATTATATCAGCCCGGCGGTGAAAAACCTGCTCGGCTTTTCCGCTGAAGAGATGCAAACTTTGCAGCTGCGTAGTTTGATTGAGGAAACGCGCCTTATCACCAACGGGTTGCAAACGGTGGATGATTTTTCCGCGCTGGAGCAAAAACGCCTTAGTGGGGATGTTAATAAATGGCAGGCGGATTACAAAATCCGCACCAAAGATGGCCGAATGATCTGGATTTCCGACGTCTCTTACCCGTGGTTTGATGAAACCGGCCGTGTTATCGGCTCCATCGGCTCACTGCGTGATGTGACGGATCGCGTGCTGGCGGAAAAACTGGCCATGGAAGAGCTGAACAAGCTGGCCACCATGGACGCGCTGACCAATTGCCATAACCGCCGCGAATTTTTCCAGGAGCTGGAAAAGGAGTTAAAGCGCATCAACCGTACCGATGAAGAAATTTCTATTCTGATTGTGGATGTCGATCATTTCAAAGAAGTTAATGATAATTATGGCCATGACGCCGGGGATGCCGTGCTGGTGCAAATGTCGGATATTCTCAAATCCTGCCTGCGTGATACGGACATGCTGGCACGGCTGGGCGGCGAAGAATTCGCCATTTTATTGCCGGATACGCCTGGTCAGGGGGCTTTCTACGTGGCCGAACGCATGCGCGACGCCGTGCTGCGTCACCATTTCACGGTGGGTGACCGTCACATTAACCAGATCACCATTTCCATCGGCATTGCCACCGCCCAGCCCGGGCAGGAAATTGATGCCTCGGAAATGTATAAGCTGGCTGATACCCGCCTTTATATTGCAAAGAACACCGGCCGCAATCAGGTGTCGATGGATGAGGTGATGTTGACGCATTAAGTGGTCAGCACTCACCTTTCCTGAAAGTCGGATTATTACAAAAATCCCACGATCTCTTAGTAAATACTTAAAGTTTTTACTGTAAAATCATAGGGATGAGCTTTGATAACATTCTGGATCATGAAAATATCATTCTTGCCGCTGTGCAGTCGGCGGATGTTGCTGCGGGTTCGGTAACGCCCGGAGCCACCCCGCAACCTTCGCAGAATGACCTGCAGCAGAAGCTTGAAGCGCTGGAGGAAAATCTGAGAAAGCTGGCCAATGATATTGACCATACCGATGCTGCGTGGCAAAAAGAATTCCCGATTTACGCCGAAAATTACTATCTGACAAATACCGTTAACGGGCAGGATTATGTTAAGCTTAAAGCCATTTTTGAGTTACCGGAGCAAGAGCTGATCGCTTACGCAAGAAACCATGATTTTCATATCGATGAAGCGAGAGAGACGCTTGAAAAATATGAAAATGAGCTGAAAACCATACAGAACATGATCCCTGGAGATGAAAATCAGGCACAAAATTATCCTCTGAATACATCAACAATCACTGCCCTTATCATGGATGAAGCAAACTCCCTTATCAATAATGCCCGGCAATACCAAAAAGACCCCTCATCGCAGCCGGATTTTGATCCGGAATCGCTCACCGGTCGCCTGGCGCTTCTCAGGGCGGATATCAAAGATTTAGCCTTAGAAGCATCCCTTATTCAAACAGATCTGTCTAAAATCAACACGGAGCTGGAGGATGGTTTTTTTGAAAAAATCGTTGAGCCATTGAAAAATTATCGTGATAGTTCACTAAGTTTTCAGAAAGCAGCAGATTCAGGGCATCTGCTATACTTAAAATCCTACGACATTAATTTCATTGCACTGGGTCGGGATTTTAACGATAATTTCATCACAACGCTAAAGGATTGGATACAGGAAAATCAGGCGGCGCTCAGCGCAAAGCAAGAAGCCGACAAAGAGCGGCAACGATAAGCAACCTCTATCCACCGGAATGACCCACGGTTTTTATTGCAACTATCTCGTCATTTTTAGCGAATAAACCATTGATATTTAGCTGTTCCTTAAAGAAATATTAAGGATTTTCTGTTACCATTGATG
>JAUIEX010000036.1 GCA_030429725.1 Alphaproteobacteria bacterium | reverse complement strand
CACCTCTCCTGCGCGGACAGGTGGGTATATATTACCGTCTTTGACATGATCTAATCCTTTGTTGAAATTGCTAAGTTCCAACAAAAACCTAAATCATCACCTGTTCCACTTCATCTGAAAATTGGGGAGCAATTCAAACCATTGGTGGTGTTAACTTTTTATATAAGGGTGAAGGACATGATGATGTTTTTCCTAATGTTCTTGGTAGTGGATTCCGGGTTGGCACGCATTATAATCGCAAGGCCTTTTTCGCTTTAGATGGTACCTCAAAGGAACTTGGCGCTATCTTAAGAGATAATGGCTATAAATTTTCTGCTGCCGCCACAAGACAGGTTATAAACCATATGTGTGGTAAAAACGTTGATCCAGACTATGAAAAATATTTAACACCAGAGGCTGATCGGGGGCCGACGGTGGAGGAGTTTTATAGTCAAAATGGCTGGGAAAGAAATGAAGGCTCCAAACCGGCGGCACAAGGTTATGCAACATTTGCAGCTCAGTATAAATCACCAGATGGTATAAACCTAACGTAATTCGCCAATGACGCTGTCTGGGAGGCCAGTTGATAGAAGACGCCGCGATATTTCTCCGGACGGAGCCAGGCGGGCAGGCTCTCCCGCATCCTGTGAGGATACGGGAGAGTGTTTTAGCGGTTAGTAGAGTGTATTACGCCGCTTTTTTTGTTGGTTGCCGATTAAAACGTTTGCGGCTTCCTTTGAACTCACCCTGCTTGCTGTTACCGCCGCCGCCATTGCCGGTGCGGTGTTTTTTCGGCTTACTGGCACGGGGCTTTTCTTCCGGGGCATTGGGATCCATCAGACGGCTAATGGCCGCCCATTTGCTGCTATCGGATGGTGTGACCAGACAAATTGCGGCACCTTCCGCTCCGGCGCGTGCCGTTCTGCCGATACGGTGGATATAATCCTCGGCACATTGTGGCAGGTCATAATTGATCACATGCTCAATATGCGGGATGTCCAGGCCGCGAGCGGCCACATCCGTGGCCACCAAAATGCGGCATTTCTTGTTACGGAAATTTGCAATCACGCGGTCACGTTTATTTTGACGCAGATCCCCATGGATAGTGTCAACGCTATGGCCGGTTTTTAAAAGCTTCACCGCCATTTTTTCGGCGCCATATTTGGTTTTCACGAAGATGATGACCGAACCGGTACGCTCAGAAAGCTCGGTTAGCAGACGCTGATATTTATCCGTATCCGCCACCCGAATCACATCATGCTTGATGTTAGCGGCGGGAGAGGATGCAGCATCCACGGAAACCCGTACCGGATTATTGAGATATTTCTCAGAAATCTTCACAATGTTATTTGGCAATGTTGCGGAAAATAGCATTGTCTGACGAGTTTTTGGCATGAATTTCATGACTCGTTCGATCTGTACCGTAAATCCCATATCCAGCATGCGGTCTGTTTCGTCCAATACCAGAAAACCGGTATCGTGCAGCATCAGACTGCCGCGTTCCAGATGGTCATTAATCCTTCCGGGCGTGCCAACCAGTAAACGTGGACGATTGCGAAGTTGTTGCAACTGTTTGGGCATAGATTCCCCGCCAATCAGCAAGGCTGTTTTTATCTTTGATTGTTTTCCCAGCATTGCCTGTAGCTGTGACAAAACCTGTGTGGCCAGTTCACGCGTTGGTGTCATCACCAATGCTGAGCCACGCGGGTTGGTAAGTAACGCAGCAATCAGCGGAATGCCGAATGCTCCGGTTTTACCTGTGCCGGTTTGGGCAGAGCCAAGAATGTCCTTTCCCAGCAATGCATGAGGAATAGCCTGTGCCTGGATGGGGGTTGGAGTGTTAAACTGCATATGTTGCAGGGTATGGGTAAGCGCTTCGGGAAGCCCGAATTCATTAAAATGATCCATGATAATTTCTCTTTTATAGCGGGCACAATCAACCACCCTCTTCTATAAAGAGGGGGTATGCCCGATGATTAAAATATTGGATAGTTTGGGGGTGTTTAAGCGGCGTATCTACGCAGCATCACCTTCAAGCAATTTCAGATTAGCAGCAGATGATTTGCCTTTGTTTGTAGCAATTTCGTAGCTGATTTTCTGACCTTCATTAAGCTGATGAATGCCTGATTTTTCAACGGCGCTAACATGTACGAACACGTCGCTTGTGCCATCTTCCGGTGCGATAAATCCATATCCTTTGGTTGGATTAAACCATTTTACTGTTCCATTAGCCATGTTGTTCTCCTTTGGCGTAAATGTTTTTAGAGTGCTCATTCCAAAATTCCTGCACCATGCAAGCTCATTGGTCACTCTTATTCAAACGCTTAGGATCAACATGTGGGGAGATCGTTAAGAACCCGCGAAGCGGGTTGGCTGCATATCTGCAGCGTCATATGTTCAAGAGTAATTGAAAACTCAGGGAGGCTTATACGCTAAATTATCAAACAATGCAAGGGCTGTTTTAAATGTGAGTTATTACACCAGTAATTGTTACTATTTACTGGGGTAAATGTTCGCACGGCCTAAGTTTTTTATAACAAGGCTCTTGAATGTTGATGCATATCAATAAGCGTTTATAAAAAAACAATGACTTTAGGGGGGGTATAGTTTTATAGTGCCCGGATGTTGGTGCTTTCTAAACAACGAACTCAAGCCTTTTCACTTGTTGAACTTTCTATTGTTTTGGTAATTATTGGCCTGATCGTGAGTGGCATTCTGGTAGGGCAAAGCCTTAATGAATCGGCTAAAGCCCAGAAAGTTGGTTTTGAAAAGAGCCAGTATGAGACGGCAATAACTACCTTTCAGGCGAAATATTATGGATTGCCGGGGGATTTGAATACAGCGTTTAATTATTTTGGCCCGCGCTGTAATGCCCCGGTGGGAAGTACGGCTTATAACTCTCAGCATCCGGCCTATTGCAATGGCGATGGTGATGAAGCAATGGCTGATAGCGGGAGCGTTCGGCTTTTGGCGTGGCGTCATTTAAGCGCCGCAGGAATGGTGCCTGGCAATTATCAGGGAGGTTACGGCACCGGAAAGGATTACAATACGTGGTATCCGGGAGAGCAATCGCCAAAATCCGGAGCGAATGATGGTTATTGGTTCTTTACAAGTCAAACCATTGCTGGAAAAGTTGGTAACTGGCTTAATCTGGCTAAGGTTAAACCGACGGATTTGCGCTATATTCAGCTAAGCTGGGAAGTGCTCAACTCTGTTCAGGCCTGGAAAATTGATAAGAAGTTTGATGATGGTATGCCGAATACTGGGAATGTTATTGGTTTAAATGGTCAAGAGCTGCATTTGCACAGCTCTGAGCGTTGTGCGCCTAGCGGTTCAGCCAGTGAGTATTACTATCAATATCCATCCGATACCTGCAAAATGCACTTCTTTTTAGGAAGCTATTAGAGGTTAGACACTGTTGTTAAATTAGGAGGCGCTTGCTGGCTTTGCTATGGGGGATAAGGGATTGTTCCTTTTTAAAGAGTGCGCGAAGCTCAGAGAGATCAATGCCCAGCATGCCTCGCAGTTCCCCTAATGTTGTTGTGTGATGTTCTTCAAACGCAAAGAGGTGCAGATCTTTCACCGGGTTGGTTTTGGCCAGCGCCATTGCCATATCATAGACTTTCAGATGTTTAGAGCTGAAGCGATACTGCCGGGGATAGAGCCGGGCGGAGATGGTTTTGAAGAGAAAGGCTTCATAGGATTTTAATTTGCTGGCCGTGCCCATGGTGTAGCCGATGACAAAGGCCTCATCCTGATTTAACAGCCCGCGCCCAAGCAGGATATGCATACAATCATGCCGCTCCAGCGTGATAGCGCCGGAAAGCGCAAAGGGCGATTGCGGGTTTTCCAGCAGCCGGACGATTTTGCTGATATCTTCCGGTGGATTGCCGGGCAGTGTTTGCAACACTTCCCCAAGTGTTTGGCCGTTATTGGCGATACCGGGATTCCACTCTTTCCATGCTGTCTTCATCCGCGTATGATACATGATAATGGAACCAAAGCGCAGTATGAAATCGTATGATGGCTTCAGCCTTGTGGAGCTGGTGATTGCTGTTGTGATTGTGGGGCTGATCATTTCCATGGTGCTTTCTCTGCTGGGTGGGCGTGAAAATGCCTGGCGGCAAAGCGTGGTCAGTGAGCTGAGCCAGATGCTTGTGGCGGATAAAACCTTCCGTCAGACTTACCGCTATCGTGCCGGGGATCACCCGGAGCCGGAGCGGTATTTTTCCGGGGATGCGGCCACGGCCGGGGACGGTGACGGTTATTTGGATACGGCGGCGGAGCGGAATGTGCTTTGGGTGCAGTTTTCTGCGGCGGAGTTGCTGCCAAACAGCTATGAATTGCCGGCCACGGTGGCAACGGACAGGGTGCTGGGAACGCATCGTCCGGCCTCACGCTATGAAGGGGCGGGGTGGACATTCCTCAACAGCATGACCATTGATCCGCCCGGCGCGGTGGGCAGTTTGACATACCGCAACGTGTTTCGTATCGGTGGCTGGGAGTCCGGCGCCAATGGCGGGGAGGATCTTTCGCGCGCGGTGCTGACGGTGGCGGATCATCGCTATCTGGATGAAAAGATTGATGTGCAGAACACACCGGCCACCGGAAATTATGTGGTGGGTGAGGACAGCACCTGCATGACGGAATCCGGCGGTGTGTATAGCTATAGCACCAACCCGGATGCGCAATGCACCGGGAATTATGTTGAGCGTTGATCGAGACCGTTTCAGGATATGAGCCGTCGTCCATCGATTCTGATTATTGGCGCGGGGCTTTCCGGCCTGGTGCTGGCGCAGGCATTGAAAGCACATGCGGAGATCACGGTGATGGAAAAGGCGCGAGGCGTGGGTGGGCGTATGTCCACGCGCTATGCCGACCCGTTTTTTTTCGACCATGGAGCGCAGTTTTTTACGGCAAAAACGGCGGAATTTCAATCCTTCCTGCGGCCATTTCTGAAAGAAGAGATTGTGCAGCAATGGCAGCCGCGGATTGTTACGATGGAACGAGGAATGCCCGTGGTGGAAGAGGCATGGGAAATGCCGCATTATGTGGCGCAGCCGGGGATGAATGCGCTGTGCAAAATGCTGGCAGAGGATGTAACCCTGTATAAGGCGCATCATATCACCTCCTTAAAAACAGGGGATGACCGGCGCTGGCGGGTGACATTAAAAGATCAGGAACATTGGCCGAAGAGCTATGATTGGGTTCTCTGCACTGCGCCGCCGCCTCAGGCCGTTGCATTGTTGGGGCAGGATTTTGGCGGCTATCAGGCGCTGAAATCAGTTAGGATGGAAGGCTGTTTTTCAGTGATGATTGGGCTGGAAGCATTGCACAATCTGCCATGGCAGGCGGCGCGGGTGAAGGATTCTCCCATTGGGTGGATGGCCATGAATCACACAAAGCCGGAGCGTCCGGGCATGGGAACGTCAATCCTGCTGCAAAGCAGCATGGACTGGGCAGAGCATCACATGGAAGATAACCCGGATCAGTTGCTGGCAATGTTGCTGGATGAATTCACGGCGCTGACCGGAATTGATGTAAGCGCCGCCTCGTATGCAACGCTGCATCGTTGGCGTTATGCGGGGGTGGGGAAGCCACTGGGGAAGCCTTATTTGCTGGATGTTTCCCGGCGGCTGGCGGCATGTGGCGACTGGTGTTTGGAAGGGCGCGTGGAGGCGGCTTTTACCAGTGCCACCAAGCTGGCCGCCGCACTTAAAGAGCAGGAATAAGCCATGAATGTGCCCCCTTTTTTGACGGCTGAAAATTTAAACCATCCGGCGGTGACGCATGGTTTTTTCACGGCCAAAGGCGGGGTGAGCCATGGAATCTATGAAAGCCTGAATTGCGGGCCCGGCTCCCATGATGATGCGGCGGCGGTGCGGCAGAATCGCCTGCTGGTGCAGCAGGCGCTGGGGGGTGACGCGCTGATGTCGCTTTATCAGATTCATTCCCCGGATGTGGTGGTGGTGCGTGCGCCATGGGCGGGTGAGAACCCCAAGGGTGATGCGATGGTAACGCGGGAAAAGGGCATTCTGCTGGGAATTTTAACGGCGGATTGTGTGCCGGTGCTGTTGGCGGATGCCGGCAATGGTGTGGCCGCCGCCGCCCATGCCGGGTGGAAAGGTGCCGTGGGCGGTGTGTTGGAAGAAACGGTGGCGATGATGCTGAAACAGGGTGCGGCGCTCCGGCAGATTCAGGCGGCGATTGGCCCCTGCATCCATCAGCCTTCCTATGAGGTGGGCGCGGATGTGCGGGCGGCGGTGACGCTGGTGAACATGGAAGACCGCCGGTTTTTTAAGCCGAACATGGCCGGGAAATATCAGTTTGACCTGCCCGGCTATGTGGCGGCAAGGCTGGAGCGTGCCGGGGTGCTCTCCATTGCCGCTTCCTCGCTGGATACCTACAAGGAGGCGAATGGCTGTTTCAGCTATCGCCGCAATTGCCACCGGGCGGTGCATGATTATGGCAGGCAAATTTCGGCCATTGGGTTGCGGTAAATTTATTCCCCGCGCCACCAGATGAGCCATAGGGGAATCCAAATCAGCGCGGTGGTGAGCGCGCCCTTCACGGCCTGATAGCCAACCCACAGCCAGAAGGCTTTTTTGGAGCCGGATTTGAGGCGTTTTAGTCGTTCAGAAAAACGCCGCTTTGGCGGTGGATTGGGGGCGTTATCTGGCTCTAATCCTGCGTTGTCAGGCATAATTTTTCCTGATAGTTCAAGAGCTTATTTAGTGCGTCCAGATAGGCTTTGGTGCTGGCAACCATGGTGTCGGTATCCGCGCCATTGCCGTTCATCACCACGCCGTTCTCACCTTCCAGACGCACCAGCACTTCGGCCTGCGCGTCAATGCCGGCCGTTACGGCGTTGACCTGATAAAGCTTGAGCGATGCCTCATGCGGGATAATCTGGCGGATGGCCTGATAGCAGACATCCACCGGGCCGTTTTTGCTTTCCGCCACGGCGGTTTTTGCCTTGCCATCCACAAGCAGATTCAGCGTGGCTTTTTGCCCTTCATGGGTGGAGGTGACGGCCAGCGAGCTGAGCTGCGCCCTGCCTTTGCCGTCTGTTTCATGCTCGACCAGGCTCAGAATATCATCATCAAACACGGTTTTTTTCTTATCCGCCAGTGCCTTCATGCGGGCAAATGCATCCTCAAACGCATTTTCCCCCAGCGTGATGCCAAGCTCTTTAAGCTTATCACGGAAGGCGTGGCGGCCGGAATGTTTACCCATGACCAGATTGGATTTGGTGAGGCCAACGGATTCCGGCGTCATGATTTCATAGGTTTCGGCATGTTTGAGCATGCCATCCTGATGGATGCCGGATTCATGCGCAAACGCATTGGCGCCCACAATGGCCTTGTTGACCTGCACCGCTTGCCCGGTGACAGATTGCACCAGCTTGGAAACGCGCATGATGTGGGTGGTGTCGATATTCATGGTCAGGCCATAGCTATCCTTGCGGGTTTTGAGGATCATCACCACCTCTTCCAGCGCGGTGTTACCGGCACGCTCACCAATGCCGTCAATGGTCACTTCGGCCTGCCGCGCCCCGCCGGAAATGGCCGCCAGCGTGTTAGCCGTGGCCAGGCCAAGATCATTCTGCCCGTGGAAGGAGAAAATCACCTTATCCGCGCCTTTAACGTCGCGGAGCATCCGCCCGCGCACATGTTCAAACATCTGCTGCACTTCCTGCGGCGTGGCATAGCCCACCGTATCCGGCAAATTGATGGTGGTGGCACCCGCCTTGATGGCCACTGCCACGGCCTGACAGAGATAATCCATGCCGGTGCGGGTGGAGTCCATGGCCGACCATTCCACATCATCGGTGAAGTTACGCGCCAGTGTGACGGTTTCCCGGATCATTTCCAGCACTTCTTCTTCACTTTTATTGAACTGGTATTTCAAATGGATGGGGCTGGTGGACATGAATGTGTGAATGCGGCCGCGTTTGGCGGGCTTGATGGCCTCCGCCGCGCGTTCAATATCCGCCGCTTTGGCGCGTGCAAGGGAGCACACCACCGCCTGCTGTGTTTGTTTGGCAATGGCTTGTACGGCGGCAAAATCCCCTTCCGATGCCATGGCAAAGCCGGCCTCAATCACATCCACACCCATCTGATCGAGTGCTTCGGCCACCAGCAGCTTTTCGTCAATCGTCATCGACATGCCGGGGGATTGTTCCCCGTCACGCAGGGTGGTGTCAAAAATGATGATGCGGTCTTCAGCCATGTTATTCCTCGGTTTTTACGTGTGAAAGCTTCTTTACAGCATGGCTTGATCCGCTGCAAGCATGGCAGATAAGGCTGCAAAGCAGCTTTTTTGTGTCAGCGTAAGATGATTTACACCGAAATGGCATAAAAAACGTTTTTTTTAAATGAATAAACGGATGCAAAAAAATAGGATGGGATATGCTCGCTTATATTGTGGATGACGATGAGGATAATCGCTTCATCTGTGAAAAGACGCTCACATCGTTGGGCTTTGTTTGCCAGACCTTCGAAAACGGGCTGGAGGCGCTGCACGCCGCTTCTCTCACCATGCCGCATCTTGTTTTGCTGGATTGGAACATGCCGGAGATGAACGGCCCGGATTTTGTGGAGGCATTCCGCAATCTGCCCGGCAGCAATAAAGCTAACGTGATTATGTGCACCGGGGAAAATGATAAATCCAAAGTGGTGCAGATGGTGAATAACGGCGTGAAGGGCTATATTGTAAAACCTTTCTCCAAGGCCACATTGGTGGATCAGATCTCCAAGCTGGGGCTGCTTTCGCAGATGCGTAAAGAAGCGCCGGTGGCGTAATTCATTCCGCTTTTTTGCGCACCGCGGCGAAAGTCACTCCGTTTCGTAACCTTTTCTTAAGCTTAAGCCTGTAGAATTTTAGAGGATTCAGGCAGTTAAGGAGAGCAATGATGACCGGATGGCCACCCGATGAATGGACGCCCAATATTTTACTTTCCAAGGGATGGTCTAAGCCACCGACTTTAGTCGGTAGGAGTGGACTTTAGTCCGTTCATTTTCTATCCATACTATACTCCATAAAAAGGTCGGCACGCAGGGGCGAAACCTTTTTATGGAGTATAGTATGGCAAGCTATTCAACGGGTGCGCACACCACTTTTCACCACCGCTATCACATCGTTTGGGTCACCAAATACCGTTATAAAGTATTGACGCCGCAGATGCGTTTGCGCATTCGGGAAATCACACGTCAAATCTGCGAACAGATGGGCGTACACATTGTTAAAGGCGTGCTGTCTGCAGATCATGTGCACATGTTCGTCGAGATACCGCCGAAGGTATCTGTGAGCGATTTCATGCGGCGTGTGAAGGGCTGTACATCGCGAAAGATCCAGCAGGAGTTTCCCGAATTGCGCAAACGCTATTGGGGACAGCGGTTCTGGGCGAGGGGTTATTTCTCTACAACGTCAGGCAATATCACTAACGAGACGATCATCAATTACATTGATTCCCATTAGCCTACCGACAACAGTCGGTAGTGGTTGAGTATTAAAAATACTCTAACGTCCTGGAGTCTGTTTATCCTTGTTGCCGTTACCTCCCCCAATAGTCAAGGAAATCGTTACTGAACCATAAGCATCAAGCCCAATATGTGGCGAGTTTGGAACCCTCTCAACCCCATTCTGTAAAACGTGTCCAAACGGACTATCAGTATATAGAATATCATTTTGATGCAGATTATTCATCGCCTGCTTCTGTGGTGTGCCTGCGGTGTTTGTCAAGACATTCAGCCCCAAACCAAGCGCAAGATTCTTTGCAATTTGCCAGTCAGCCCCAAGCTCCAGACCAAAAACATGATGATTATGCTGCGTGTCCGGTTTGAAAACCTCATCATCAGGGATGTGTAGTGTAAACTGACCGGGCTCTATTTCTTTAAAATAAGGAACGTTAGTTATTTCTGAGATAGGAAGATTCTCGTATGTTGCCGCAAAGCCAGGATTTTTATAGACACGGTGATATTGAAATGTTGCAGAAACATTCCAGTCACCCTTATTGGCCTGCACCAATGCATCTGGCGATACATAACGCATCGAAATTGTCTCCGGCATTGTTTTGGGTGCTTCAAATGACGCCATATGACCTTTGCCGAAACCAACTGTTGCTCCAGTCGTGACAGCTTGCGATGCACTCCCGACAACCCCTCCCGCAAAAACTTCTCCGCTAAGAGACAAATTTTTGCCGAGTTCTTTCTCGTATCTGGCTGTGACGGTAGCATCAATGTTAAATTGTAAATGCGTATCAAAGTCCTGGGGATTATACGCAATGGGTGGGCCCCTAAGAGCATCAAATGGCGCTTTACTATGCCACCAATTGTGAACATCCGAACTAAATGTGCCATCTCGAAGCAGCATCTCTCCGGAACATGTCCCCGTAATAGCTAAACCACCAGCATCGTAAAGAGTTTTCATTGCCCCAACGCTGAGCGTATTAATTCCCATGTTTTGACGCTCATAGATTGTGGGCCAGCGAACATCTTTCTCCTCCCCAGATTCACCTTCATAGACGCGCGCACCAAAATCATAGTCGCGAGCCATTCTATCAAAACCTGAGTGTGGTAGAAAATCATGGCTGGTTGAGAGGCGGTTGCCAAGCATAACGGAGAACCCATCAAGAAATGCTGAATTCTCAACAGAAAATTGAGCTCCAACATTAAGGCCATTACTAATGCCACCACCATCATAGAGGAGTTTATCGCTTGAACCACCCGCGCCACTCAGGCCATTCTGCCGCGCTAGAAAACCCTCAAGAAAATAGGCATAACCATCATTAGCAGTTACCAGATAAACACCGCCAAATCTTACTTTAACAGGGCTGTCCGATGTAGATTTCTGGTTTGTTTCTTTGCTTCCCATAACTTATTATAACTTACAGAAAGTTAATTACTATTTAACAAAAGGTTGTAATATTATACAAAAGAAGATAAAATAATGGAGTGGAATAATGGCCTCAAAAGAAAAAACCAGCAACAGGAAGCAGGCTCAAAAAAATCCATTAAAATGGACTCTGTATGATAACAACAGTGTCTAAAGTAGAATTATTATCTGCCCCCAGTCTCCCCATCTACATGCCCCACATCCCAGAGGCAACGGGTCTTGTCGCTAACTAGGCCACAGGGAATGTATGAGATACTGTTAAAGAGGCATTGAATGAGCTGGTGGAAAAATTTGAAGCGAAATATGAGAAAGGCAAAACAAAGGATTTTGCTCTGGAAAATACTTCCCTGAATGAAGCGGCCAATCTGGCAGCCAGCTTTGGCGAGAAAGCGCTGGCGCAGGTGGATCAGGCCGGCGCACCGGCACGGCCGGGCGTGGAGCGCGGCGGGATTGGCTAGGGCTTTTCGCCGATATTTTTAAGGTGCGGATGCTTTCATAGCGCTGCCTGTTTCGCAAGCCGGCCGCTTATTCATTGCGCAGCACCTGCATGGGGCGCGTGGAAAAGGCGCGCCAATTGCCGGCAAAGCCCAGAGTGATCACCACCGCCAGGCTGATGAGGATGGTGGTTATTTGCAGCTCCGGCAGGAAGAAGAATTTCTGCGCGCGCAACTGTTGCAGCACCAGCCAAGCACCAAGGGAGCCAATGGCCATGGCAATGCCGGAAGTGGCCAGCGCCAGCAGCGCCCATTCCGCAAGATAAGCGCGGGTGATATCAAACCGCGTAGCGCCCAGCACTTTCAGCACCACCGTGTCATAAATCCGCGCTTCCTGACTGGCACTTAAAACCGCCGCCAGCACCAGCAGCCCCGCCAGAATGGTGACGGCCACCACAATGGAGAGGGCGGCGCTGATCTGCGTGATCACATCATTCACCATGGCGAGGGATTCGGCAATGCGGATGACGGAGACATTCGGCATAGTTTGGCCAAGGGCGCGGATCAGCTTCAGCTCTGCCTCTGCGTCGGGCAACCACGCCGTAGCCAGCACGCTGTGGGGATAGTGCGCCACGGCGGCAGGGCTAAACACCATGGCAAAATTGATCTCTAAGGTGGCATAATCAATCTCCCGCAAATTTGCCACCTGCGCCGTCACCTCATTGCCTAAAATGGAAACGCTGATGCTGTCCCCAACCGTGACACCCAAGCCCTTGGCCACGCGGGCATCAAGGGAGACGAATTTTTCCGTGCTATCCTCCGGCCACCACACGCCGGCGGATAGCGTGGCATTTTCCGGCTGGGTGGCGCTATAGGTAATGCCGCGATCGGAATTCACCGCCCAGTCTGCCTCCGGCCCCACTTTTACATCTGCAATAGGCACGCCCTTGATGGCAATGATGCGCCCACGCGCATTGGGCGTGGTTTGAATGCGCTCTGCCTGCCCTTCAGCCTTGGCCAGCGCAATGAAATCATCCAGTTGCCGGGGCTGGATATCCAGAAAAAACATCGAAGGCGCAATTTCCGGAATGGTTTCGTCCACCTGTTTTTGCAGATTGCCCTCCACCAGCAGCAGCGCCACCAACACGGTTAAGCCTAAACCAGATGAAAGCAGCACGGTGTGCGTCAGGGTGCCGGGGCGGTGCAGATTGGCGATGGAAAGCCGCAACCATGGGCGGCGAACATGCACGCGCCGTGCCACGGCCTTCACCAGCCAGCTCATGGCCGTGAAGGCGGCAAAAGCAATCGCGGCCAGCGCCACAAAGCCCAGCGCAATTTCCGGCCGGTTGCTGGTGAACACCACTGTCCAGATCCAGCCCGTGAGCAGCGCGCCCTGCGCCGCACCAATGAGGAACGGCACAGGCGGCAGTTGCGGTGGCAGGCCACGAAACAGCGCGGCTGGCTTCACCTGCACACCCTGATACAGCCCTTGCAGGCCGAAAGTTGCCACCGTGATGATGCCATACCACGCCGCCAGCAGCAGCCCTTCTGGCTGCGGGGTGATATGCTCCGCCAGTGGCAGCATGGTTTTCAGCAATGGGGCAAGGCCAAGCCCGCCCAGCGTGCCCACCGCCACGCCAATCACACTGCCAATCAGCGTAATGATCAGCACCAGCAGCGCATAGAGCGTGAACACAAAGGCGCGGCTTGCGCCAAGGCTTTTAAAGCTGGCCACAGAGAGCGCCTTTTTGGTTAAAAAGCGCCGCACCGAAACCGCCATGCCCAGCCCAGCAATCAGCAGCGTGGAAAGCCCGGCAAGGGTGAGGAACAGCTCCAGCCGGTCAATAAACTGCTTCAAACGTGGGTTCACATTGCTGAAATCGCGCAGCCGCCACGGCTCATCCGGATAGGTTTTCTTCAGCGCGGCAATCAGCCCTTCGGCGTCATCATCCCGCACATCCATGCGATAGCGATAGCGCACCAGGCTGCCGGGCATCAGCAGGCCGGCGGCTTCCAAATCAGCTTCACGCATCAAAATGCGGGGGCCAAAGCTGAACGTGCCGACAATCTTATCCGGCTCTTTCGCAATCACCCCACCAATGGTGAAGGGCTGGCCGGAAACGTCAATTTCGTCCCCCATCTGCACATTCAGGCGCGAAAGGAGGGTGGATTCAACATATATTATTTGATTATTCCCGTGATGTTCTTCCTGAACATCACATGGAATGGCGCTTGCGCGCGCTGACGGCTCGTTCGGCCTGCTGGCCTCACCACATGATGCTTTTGTTGCAGTAAAAGCCTGATGAATAACAGAAGCATGAGCGGTATCATCTTTGTCATTCCCGCGTAGGCGGGAATCCAGTTCTTTTTTAATTTCTGGATTCCGGGTCTGCTCCTCGCTTATCCGATTTGCCACGCGCTCCGCGCTTCGGCTATCGGCACTCGGGCCCGGAATGACAAAAGAAGTGCCTCCGTCCAGATTATCGTCATTGCGAGGCGCAACATCGTTGCGGCGCGGCAATCCAGCAACCTCCAACTCGCCAAAAAGCGGGTAGGTTTCGTCATAGGATTTCAGCTCCACCAGCGTAAATTCATCCCCCACGCCGGCCATGGCACGCAGCTCAATGGCAAGGCTGATATCCGCACGTGCCTCAATGAAGGCGCGTTGTTCTTCCGTAATGCGCGTGTTGCTGATCAGCAGCTCCACTTCCCCGCCCAGCAAGGCTTTGGCATTGCGGCTTAAGCCCTGCTCCACCCCGGCGGAGAGGGTTTGAATGGTGGCAATCACCCCCACGCCTAAAATGAGGCATAACAGAAAAATCCGAAACTGACGGAACGAGCCGCGCAGCTCACGCAGCAGGAAGGAAAGAAGGGTCATCATTCGCCGTGCACTCCAAGATAGGGGATAGAGGAGAAGCTTACTTTAATATTTTCGTATAAATCACCGTGTTCCTGCTTCTGCTGCTTCAGCCAGTGCCTAATGATGGCAGCCCTCTCTTCACGCTTTGCCCCTGGGCCAACAATGATGCGATTGATTGAGCGAATAAAATCATTGCCCTTATCCTCAAAAACTTTGATGTAGGGCTTGCCTGATTTTGTGAAAAGGATTTTTTTGTTTTCTAGAGTGGTTGGCTCTTTACCATTACTAACAGACACTTCATTGAACTTACCTTTGTCAATAACTCCAGCAAATATTCTTACTTCCTTTTCTTCTCTAAAGCCATAATGCTTAGTTTTAGCGGCTGCCAATATAAACTCTAGTGAAGGTGAATTATTATCACGTTCTTCTTTAGATAATCGCGGTCTAATTCCAACATTTGATTCAACCCATATTCTTTCAGTTTCCAGTATTTTTTCTGTGCAACGATTCAACTCTATTTTAGAGTCATCTGAGCTGCACTCAATTTTGTCTTTTTTACAATAAATTACATCCGTTAATCTTTTGTCGAGATATAAATATTTTTCCTCTGAATATGAAAGCAAGCTCCTAAGCTTCGCTGTATCAAAATCAATCCTGCATGGGGCATTTCTACCATAACCCCGCCACATGCTAAGTTGGCCATCTTTATCAAAGTTATTATCTTCAACAGAATGCTCATCAATTTTTTTACCGCAAAACGATGCAATGAAAAATGTTGCCACTTTTTCTAGGAACTCTTTACCTGAATCAGAATTCGATAAACTTCTTGCTTCAAGCCAATTTTTTATTACTGGGTGAGAAAATTTACTGGGATTTTTTCCCTCTATATTTCCCCAAAGCTCCTGTAACTTAGGCTTAAGAACATTATCTTTATAAAATTCAAGCTCACTTTCATCATTCAAAAACTTGTAATGCGTGGCGTGCAGGCATTTGGATTCAAGGATGCCCAGCATGCCTTCCCACGTGGTATAGTGGTGCAGTTCATCATACACATCAGAGACATTCTGATGGGGTTGCGTTTCGTTGGCCTCACTCATGCCACGCTGCCATCTTGGATGGTGATGCTGCGGTTGCAGCGTTTGGCAAGGGCTGGGTCGTGGGTGATGAGCAGCAAAGTAGTGCCATATTCCGCATGCAGATCAAACATCTGCTGCACAATTTCCGCGCCGGTTTCCTGATCCAGATTGCCGGTGGGTTCATCGGCCAGCAGCAATTTTGGCTTCACCACAAAGGCACGCGCCAGCGCAACGCGCTGCTGTTCGCCGCCGGAAAGCGTGCTGGGATAGCTTTGCAGGCGGTGGCCAAGGCCAACATTTTTCAGCACTTTTTCGGCTTCCTCAAAGGCATCCCTGCGGCCGGCCAGCTCCAGCGGCACGGCAACATTTTCCAGCGCCGTCATGGTGGGCACAAGGTGGAAAGACTGAAACACAATCCCCACATTATCCCGCCGCCAGCGCGCCAGTTGATCCTCATTCCAGTTGGAAATATCCTGACCAAAATGCTGCACTATGCCGCTTGTGGCGCGCTCCAGCCCTGCAATCACCATAATGAGGGAGGTTTTGCCGCTGCCCGAAGGCCCCACAATGCTGACAGCCTCACCGGTTGCAACCTGCAAAGAAACATCCCGCAAAATCTGCACCTTGCCAGCGGGGCTATTGGCGCTTAAGTTCACACCATTCAACTCTAAGGCATTTAACTTTTGGGCGGGGTGTGTCATGCGGCTTTTTCTCCTGAATTTACTTATTCTATGTGGGGCATGGGGCGTGCCGGGTCAAGCGTATGCCGCGCCCAAAATGGTGGTGCTGGGGGATAGTTTGGTGGCGGGCTATAATCTGCCGGCGGAAGAGGCATTCCCCGCGCAGCTGGAGGCGGCTTTGCACGCGGCGGATGTGGCGGTTGAAGTGGTCAATGCCGGTGTTTCAGGCGGCACCACCGCCGGTGGCTTGCAGCGGGTGAATTCAGTGGTTGAGCAACAGCCGGATTATGTGCTGATTGTGCTGGGGGGTAATGATTTGCTGCGCGGCTTTAACCCAAAACAAACGCAGGAAAATCTGGCGGGCATTATTGAAATATTACAAGCGGCAAATATCAGGGTGATGCTGGCGGGCATGCCGGCGCCGCTGAATTATGGCCCGCGCTTTGCCAAGCAGTTTAACGGTATTTATGAAGTGCTGGCGGCGGAATATGGCACGGCACTTTATCCCTCCTTTCTGGAGGGCGTATTCGGCAACCGCATGCTGATGCAATATGATGGCATTCACCCAAACACCGAAGGCGTTGCAGAGATCGTCAAGCGCATTCTGCCCGATGTGAAAGCGTGGCTGGAGGAATGATCAGCTGGCGAATTGCTCGCGGATGATGCGCTCTTCCAAACTGTGGCCATGGTCGAACATCAGGGTGATGCTGTGGCGTTCATCCTGCCGGACTTTAACCTGCTGCACGTTGGTAACCTCAATAAAATCCGCCACGGCGTTGACCGGGCGCTTATAGGTTTTGAGGATGTCGAACACGATCTCCGAATCCTGATTCAGCAACGCACCCCGCCAGCGGCGCGGGCGAAACGGGCTGATGGGGGTGAGCGCCAGCAGATTGGCGCGCAGCGGCAGAATGGGCCCGCCAACGGAGAAATTATACGCGCTGGAACCGGCCGGCGTGGCCACCAGAACACCATCGGCCACTAATTCCTCCAGCATAACACTGCCATCCACCGTGATGCGGATTTTGGCCGCCTGCGCGGTTTTTCGCAGCAGAGAAACCTCATTAATCGCCAGCTCTTCCCGAATGTTGCCGGCTTCATCGGTGGTGGTCATGGTCAGCGGTGTGATATGCGCGTGTTTGGCTTTTTCCAGCCGCTCCAGCAGGTTTTCTTCACGATATTCATTCATCAGAAAGCCCACCGTGCCGCGATTCATGCCGTAAATGGGAATATCCTGCGCCATGCAGCGATGCAGGGAATGCAGCATAAAACCATCACCGCCCAGCGCGATGATCACATCCACATTCACCGCGCAGCCCATCTCCGGCAGCTCCACCAGATCATAGCGCGCCATCAGCGCGGCTTTGGCTTCCTGCGCTTTGGGGTCTCTATCCGCCACGATACCGATATTTTGAATGGTCATAGCTGCAGGATAAACAGGATGGAAGGACTTGTCACGCGCTGCTTGAAGCATTCAAAAGAGTGAGCAGGCCAGAGCAGGAGCAAATCTAAAAAATGCCATAAAAAAACCCTCCACACTGAACTCCCGGGCGGGCAGTGTGGAGGGAAAAACCATCAGGACGATGGTTTTATTGTTTGCTGATCTCAATCCACCTTTCGATGGCACTCGAGATCAGCAACATCTGTACGTTTTTTTGTAGCCCATATTGGGCTGTTTTACGGTTCCAGACGTTATAAGCAGCACATAGCTGCTCAAAATTGAGGTTGGCGCTCATTAAAGCTGCCCAAGCCTTTCTAACCTCTTTGTCAGAGGCGAAACCCCGAGCCTTCTGTGGCTCGAGGTTTTCGAACTCCCCGATGCCTTGAGCCATCAGGCTCACAAGCGTTGGCACGCTTGTGATCTTAGCGATTTGCTTTTGCGTTTTATTGACCGTTTTGACGGTTAATAATGGAGTGAAGTGGATTTCAGTCACGTCATTTTTTACCCTTTTTGCATAGGGGGGGCTGACATGGCGATTGCATTTGATTATTTTGCGATGATTTGTTTTAGATACTTGTTGTTCCATCCTGCTTTTTTGCGTTTGGCCTTGATGCCTATTTTTGTTGAGTTTTCTTTGTTGAGGAGGTTCAGTGCG